>CAYRXO010000091.1:0-13939 GCA_964428215.1 uncultured Candidatus Accumulibacter sp.
CAGTTCGGCGGCCTTGACGATGTCGGTCTTCTCGATCGCCGAGGCGATTTTTTCGGTCAGTTGCTGGTCGTAGTCGGTGAAGTTGGCGGCGGATTCACGGCCCGCGCCGGCCTTGCCGCGACCACCGCGTCCGGCTGATGCCGGATCGCTGCCGGTGAAATTGAGCTTCTTTTTCGTGACATCAGCAGCGGCGCCGGTCGACTTCAGCTTGGCGATGTTTTCTTCGAGGGCGGTGGAGAAGAGCTTGCGGGAGAGGATGGCGTCGGCGTCGACGTAGTATTCCTTGCCGATGGCCATGGCGCCCTTGAAGTCACCAGTAGCGACAGCGGCGACCTGGGCAGCGGCGGCGCCGATGCCCTTGCCGACGATCTGCGTCATGCGCACGACACCGTCGAAGGCATCGATGACGAACGCCGCTGCCCGCGCGGCGCCTTCGGCCCAGCGGGTAATGCTGCCGTCGGCCGCCAGATCCTTGGCGGCGCCGCGCACGCCTTCGGTGCCGTTGATCATGTCGACCATGGTCTTGACGAAGACATTAGCGACCGGCAGCACCTCGGCGCTGATGGTTTTGGCGACGGCGGACTGCGCCAGCGCCAGGCGCTTGAGGTTCTTTTCGTATTCCTCGGCGGTGGCGGCCTGCTCGCTGGTGACCTTGACGACCAGGTCACCGCTGGCGGCAAGGTCTTTCAGGTAGGGCAGCAGTTGCGCGCCGGATTTGCCGAGCAGCTGGGTGGCGATGGCCGTCTTGCCGGCGCCGTCCTCGTATTCTGCCAGGCGATCAGCCAGCAACTTGAGCTGATCGGACGTATCGAGCAGGCGCATTTCGGCGGGGTCGAGGCGCAGCGCCTTGAAGGCGGCGCCGGAGTCGCTGGCTTCATCGCCGACCAGCGCGGTCGACTTGGCCAGCTTGACCATCGCGCTTTCAAGCGAACCGAGATCGGTGCCACTGACCTTGGCGACGGCGACCAGCCCAGACGCCTTTTCGGTGGTGCTGCCGACGATTTCGCCGAAGTCATCGAGCTTGGCCGCGCCTTCGACATAGCTGTCGAATACGCCCTTGAGCGCGCCAATCGACAGCGCGCCGGCCATGCCGGTGAGGACAATGCCGACGCCGGTGAAGGCGGACTTGATCTTGCTGGCCGCGCCTTCGGAAAGGCTGGCCATCGTCTTCATGTCTTTCTCGAAACTCGCCAGGCGCGTTTCGAGATCGATCGACAGTTTGGCAATCGGCATGTCAGGTTTCCGTGGAGGGCTTGTAAAGGGCGATGACGGCGACGCGATCAAGCAGTCCGTCGAGGTCGGTGATGCCAAGCCAGCCAGCCACCAGGGGCAGGCCGGCCCAGTTGATGCCGCCGGTGCCGGTTTTCAGCAGGCTGACGACCTTGAAGGCCAGGGTTTCGTCGTCGCTGAGATCGGGCAGGGATTCGCCGTCGTACTCGATGCCGGCGGCAGCATCGAGATGGGCGGTCAGTTTTTTGCGGTGGCGACCTTCGCTTCTTCGTGCGCCAGGATCATGCCGATGATCTTGTTGGCCACGGCGTAGAGCTGTTCGCGGCGGTCTTCGATCCAAATGGCCCAAAGCTCGGCGTTGAATGGAACGGGGTCGCTGGCGCCGGCGGCGGTGAAATCCGCTTCGGTGAAGCCTTCCCAGTCGGTGACGTGCTTTTTGACTTCCGGCAGGTCAGCCTGAATGCTGCTGACCTTGCCGCCGTCGTCACGAATGAAAAGCTGGCGGGTTTCGTATTCCGACGGCCGGCTGACGCGAACGCGCTTGCCTTCGGCGATCTCGAACCATTCGGCGCGGCCGGCCTTGGCGGCGGCGATCAGTTGTTCCGGGCTCATCAGGCCACCGGCGGCAGGAAGAGGACGGCGCCCTTGACGGTGACGCCAAAATCGCCGGTGCCGAGTGCGCCCTGGCCGACGTCTTCGCCAGGCAGCGAGGGCTGGCCACGGAAGATGCGCTGCGAGCCATCCGACAGGGTGATGCGGAAGACCATGTAGGCTTGGTCAAGCGCAGCGGTGCGCACCAGGTCAAGCGCTTCGTCGTCAGTGGTATCGAGCTTGAGGCTGATGCTGACCGACTGGGCAGCAAGCAGGCCATTGGCGTTCTGGCGGATCGTATCGAGCAAAACGGTGGTGTCGATGGGGTCGGCTTCGCCGCCGCCGATCTTGTAGCTGGCGGCGCGCGACAGCGTCGACCATGCGGTGATCGGCACGAAGGTGCCGGCCGTGAAGGCAGGGAAGTTCGTGGTCTTGATTTTTTGCAACTCGAAGGTATTGGCCGCCGGTGCATCGACGCGCGCGGCCTGACCTTCGAGATTGACCATGCCGGTAACAGCGTTGAAGTAACCGACCGATCCATCGGTCAGGCTGTGCGCCGTCGAGGTGGCAACGCCGGGGCTGGCCAGCGTGACGGCGGAAACCGTTTTGGCGGCGCCTTCGGTTTTCGAGAGTTCGACCCGGACGTTACGCCCGATCAGGGGAGTGGTCATTTTGCTGCTCCTTCAAATGAAAAAACCCGCCGAAGCGGGTTGTAGTGGGCGGGTGCTGCAAGTTCGGCGGGTCAGCCCCACCAGGTAATTTCGGTCACGTCGGCGTACTGCCCGACCTCTCCGTCAAATCCTGAAAATCGGTTGTCTTCCGGCACGCCGATGGCGCGCAGGGCGATGACGATCTGGTCGCCAACGGCCTTTGCCGCCGTGCGGGTTTCGCCCCAGCCGACCAGGCGAAAGCGGGTGGCAGTGGCGGCGACGCTGCTATCGAGACAGGCTTCCGGCGTGGCGGATTCGACGCTGTAGACGACGGCGGGCAGCGGCTTGTCTTCCGGGATGGCGTCCGGGTAGATGCGCGCGGCAGCGCCCGAACCGACCAGCGCGGCAAGGCCTGCCGATCCGGCGAGAACGGCATAGAGTTCGGTTTCGGCTGACATTTACGCTCCGCGCGTGTTGAGTGCTTCAATGGCCGGAATGGCTTCGCGCTCGAAGGCAGCGAGCGCTTGCGGCAAGGCGTCTGCGCCGGCTTGAAGGAAGTTTTTCGGCTTGCTGCCCGGGTGCTTGACCATCTTGACGACGCGACCGCCGAAGGCCAGCGCCTTGGCTGTTTTGGGCTTGATGGCGTGGGCCTTGGTGCCGAAGGCGACGAAGCGCCAGTAGAAAGGATCGAGCTTGTTCTTGGCGCCGCCGCCTTTACCGAAAGGCTTGACGTTGACGAAAACACCGACGTTGCCTTGGCTACGCGATTCTTTCGAGACGCGGACGGTGAGCTTGCGCTTGAGCAGGCCGCGTGTGCGGTAGGCCGTGCTGGTAGCGAGCACCGGCACCGCAGCGCGGGCGGCTTTTTGCACGACCTTTGCCCCGGCACGCAGCGCCTTGACCAGCGCTTTGCGGCGCAGCTTCGACGGGAGCGCCGCCAGAGCGCGCTTGAGTTCGTCGATGCCGTTGACCTTGACGGTGACGTTATCGGCCATTGCGGACTCCGTTTGTCGCCATGATCTCCAGCTCGCCAAAATAGGGGCCGGTGCCGGGGATCAGGCCGGTGATGTCGTAGGGCTGCGTTTTCCAAAGCAGGCGCATGTCGTTGGTGATGCCGCTGCGGTTGCGGATGAAGAAGCGGATGTCGACGGTCTGCTGCGTCTGGTTCGCAGCGTAGAATTCCTGCCCGCGCAGGGGCCGGGCTTCGGCCCAGACTGTGCAGACGTCTGTCCAGGTGACGACTTCTTCGCCGATGGCGTTGCGCGTGACGGCCTTTTGCTGGAAGGTGATGCGCTCGCGTTTTTTGCCGGCGGCGGACATCAGGCGGCCTCGTAGAGTCGGTAGGGATCGAGCAGGCCTGACCAGAAGCGATCCGGGATGCTGCCGATCTGGCCGGTAACGAAGCTTTCGCGCTGGGCGTACATCGTGCCGATGGCGAGCAGCATCCATTGCTTGATGGCTACGGGCACGGCGGCGGCCGCCCCGTAGCCGCAGACATAGCGGACACGGACGGCATTGGGCACCGGCCAGGTAGCTGGCCAGGCCTTGCCGTAGGCGGGCACGACGTAGCCGGGTTCTGAATCCTTGTCGAGTAGGTAGTCGGCGGGGTCGAGCGTCTGTTCTGCGCCGCTGGCGGCATCGAGGTACTTGAGCGAGGTGACGGACTGGATCGGCGCGCGGCGCAGGACGAAGGCTTCGGGGAAGGCGTCGTGCACCAGCTCCCAGGTCTGGGTGACGAGGGCGCGGCCGGTTTCGTGCTCTGCTTGTTCGCGGGCGGCGACGATGAGCGCGGTGATGAGCGCGTCGTCATCGTTGCCGTCGACCCGGCAGTGCAGCTTGGCTTCGGCGATCGTGAGCGGCTCGCTCGCCGGCGCGGCGATTCGAATGAGGGCCATGCGGGTTCCTGTCTAGTGCAGTGGGCGCCGGCCGCCGGTGGCGGATGGGCGGGTTGTGTTGGCCTGGGCGGCGCGTTCGCCGCCTTCCTTCGCCAGGCGGATGCCGGCGACGGGCTTGATTCTTTTGCCGGCGGCGGCGTCAGGGCGCTCGGTGGCGACCATGAGCGGGCGCTGGCTCGTGATGGCATCGGGCCGGAAGCCGGCCTGTTGTTCCGGGCGCTGGCCAACGGCCGGGCGCGGCTCGAAGCCGGCGCCGGCGGGTGCTGGCTGCAGGCCTGTTACGACGCTTCCCCAGGCCGAAGCCCAGGCGGCTCCCCAGCTTGCGCCCCAGGCGGAGGCCATTTACGCCGGCCCCCACGGATCGGCTTCGGTGCCGGAGCCATCGATGTCGGCGCCGTTGACCTTCGCCACGTCGACAGGGATGGTGGTAGCCTGCAGCGCGGCGACTACGGCTGCAGCGAGTGCGTTCAGATCCACGCCGCCGGTCGATGCGGTGGACAAGGCCTTGCCGGCGCTACCGTCGGCCTGGTGGTTGGTGAGCAGCGCATTCCACACCGCCGCAGCGAGGCTGTCGGCGGTGAGTCCGGCGCCTGTGACGACGATGTCGATGGCCATGTTGCCGAAGGCGGCGACGGTAGCTTCTAGGCTGCCTTCGCCGAGCAGGGCGACGGAGAGCGCGGCGATGCCTTCCATGCTGGCGGCGAGGTCGCCGCTGCCGTCGAAGTCGACGGTCATGTTCATGCGGCCTTCGATGCCGGCGTCGAGGCTACCCTGCCCGGCCAGCGCGAGCAGCATGGAGACGACCAGCGCGGCGGTGGCATCGAGGTCGCCGCTGCCGGTGAAGTCGACGGCCATCGGGCGTGACGGGATCAGGCTGGCGGCAGCGCCGCCGGTGCCGAACGAGCGCAGCGACATGCCGCCGGCCTTCTGCGGAATCGACCAGGCAAGCGGCGCGAGGTTGCCGACCGGCCGCGCGGCGGTATCGCCGAACAACCCCTTCGATCCGCGCAACTGGCCCGGCGTCGGGCGCAGGGTGAAGGCATCGCCGCCGCCGTTGTAGATGCTGACCAGCGCGCCGAGGCGGCGCACATGCGGCGCGAAGCCGAGCCGGTAGCCGTTTTGCAGCAGGCCCATGTCAGTTCCAGGCGTGGGCGGACTCGACGAGCAGCGGGGCGTTGGCTGTGGTGGCGCCGGTGTTCATCAGCAACCACTGGACGCAGGCGCCGTCGGGGATGCGGGCCATGCTTGGGAGCATGTTGACGAATTCGGCCACCTGGTGGATGCCGGAGGCCGGCAGCGGGATGCCCCACAGCGGCTTGACGAGGTGCAGCACGAGCTGGCCGGAACCGGTGTAGGCGGTGCCGCCGGAGAGCGTGAAGCCGGTGATGTCGCTGATTCCGGTGCTACCGGCGGCCAGCGGCAGGAATGGCGCGTAGCGGGTGGCAGCGCCGCCGGAGTGCGGCACGGCGCCGATCACCGGGGTGGCTGCAAAGCCGACGGTGACCGGGCAGGTTTTCGCGGCGCCAGCGGTGTCGAGGTAGTTGAAGGCGGTCAGGTTTGGGCCGCCGGCGGTGGGCGCGACTTCGGTGCTGAAGAAGGCGCGCAGGCCGACGCCGTTGGGGTAGCGGTCGACCTTGGCTGATGTGGCGGCGATGGCCGACATGGTGACGGTGCGCGCCGAGGTGCCGGTCACATCGGTGCCGGTGATCGGGATGTAGCCGACCTGGTCGACGGCCATCAGGAACCACGGCGCGCCGGCGGCGGCAACGATGTTGGCACCGGCATACATGAAGTGCTTGGTCATCGTCGACACGTCACCGCCGTGCTGCCAGGCGCCGTCGGCCCAGGTGTCGTCGGTGGGGACGAAGGTCAGCGAGGTGCCCGGGTAGGCGCTGGCCGGCTCGCTGCCGGCGAATACGCCGAGGCTGGTCCAGAAGGCGGCGACCTGCGCGGTGCTGATGGTCTTGAAGCGCACGTCGTATTGAAACTGGCCGTTGTTGGTGACCTTGTCGATCAGTTGGTCGTGAGAGTTGAATCCCATGATTGTTTATTCCCAGAAGGTTTCGATCAGCCCGACCAGCGGGGCGGAGGCCAGGGAGCCGGCGACGCCGTATCCGATCCAGCCAAGAAAGGCGTTATCTTCGATGCGCACCGAGCCCGCACGCTGACGGATGCGCTCGATCTGCATGGCGTCGCCGTAACTTTCGGTGGGCGACGAGGTCGGCCGGCGCGATTCTTCGCGGACGTAGCCGGCATCGAACGGCTTGACCAGCACCAGGGCGGCCAGCCCGCCATTGGCGACGTCGACGGTGACCGAGACGGGGCGCTTGACGCCGCGCACGTTGGCGCCGAGCGGGATGAACGGCGTGATGCCGGCGGCGGCGCCGACCGACGAGCAGAGCGCGCCGGATGGCTGGGCGGCCGGGCAATAGACGAATTCCGTGGTTTGCTCGACGTCGTCGGCGTCGATGTACTTGACGACGTAGCGCCCGCCGCCGGCGGTGGGCGCCTGCGTGACCAGCATCATCTGCACGCCGGCGCCGTCGGCGTAGCGGTCGAGGCCGATGGTGGTGTCGAAGACCTGTTCCTCGCCGGCGGCATCGAGGTCGATGAATGGGACGTAGAGTAGGTAGTCGAGCAGCAGCAGGGTCTGATTCTGATTGGTCGTGCCGGTGACGCTGGCCGCCGCCGACATGAGGGTGACGGCCTTGAGCCAGCGGGCGCCGATCTGCGCCGGGACGAAGATGCCGTTATTCGGGTCGAGCCGTTGCGCGACGAGCGGGGCGCTGGCGTAGTAGTTAGGGACCGGGACGCCGGAGGCGGTGGAGTAGTCGAACCACTGGCCTGCGACGGTCGCCGCGCTCGGCGGCACCTTGCGAAAGAAGGATAGCCAGGAACGGCCGTCGGCTTCCGATTCGCACCAGGCACGGACGGTGGCAAAGCCCATCAGACGCTCCGCCCGGTGAGCGCCGAGAGGAATTGGCGCAGGGTCAGCGTCAGACGGATGGCGCCGCGCTGCACGGGGTTCATGGCGTCGAGCGCGCCCTTGCCGCGCAGCGTGACCTTGCGGTTGGCCCAGATGGCGGCGGCGGCATGCCCGCAGCGGCGCTCGATTATCGGCTCGCCGCCGTCGACGGGCGTGACCTTGACCGGCGCACCGCAGGCGGCACACTCGTACAGCGGCGGGAAGCGATCGGCAAGGCGCACGGTCATGCCTCGGTGATGGTCACGGCGCCGGCCGCGAAGCGCGGCTGGATCTGGTTGCCGACTGCAATCGGGGAATTCAGGTCGCCGTAGTGGAAAACGTCGGCGGCGCCACTGCCCTTGGCGGTGCACGCCGAGGTGATGGTATTGCCGGAGGCGCCGCACTGCGGGAATTCGATGGCGGCGACGTTCTGTGTCGCGCCGCCAGAGGGCGCCGACCAGCCGCCGGTGGTGCGCGGCACATCCTGCGAGGCGTAGTTGGTGTAGGTGGCTTCGTTCGCCGAACCGTTGTCGGTGGGTCCGTAGCTGGCCGTGGCCAGGCGCACGCGGATCTGCGTGATCGGCGCGCTGGCGGCGTTGTCGGCGATGTTGGCAATGGCTGCGGCGTTGTAGTACAGGCCGAGGATGTTGTTGCAGGTGGTGCGTCCTTTGGGCATGGGTTACTCCTTGGACTTGCGGCGTGTGGTTTTTGGCGGTTTCTTGGCGTTGACCGCAGCAGCCCAGCCTTCACTGGTTGAGATTCGAATCAATCCTTCATCTTCGGTATCGATTAGCTGTCCGGCCTCGTACTGCTCCAGATGCACGCCGTCGCACGAATACGTGAAGTCTTGAAGTGCCTTAAGTTGCATGCTGGGCCTCAATAAAAAAGCCCCCGTTTCCGGGGGCTTTCTTGGTTGCGGTGACGGCAGATCAGGAAGCCGCGATCTTGAGCAGCTTGATGGCCTGGGTGTTGCGGAGCTTGCCGCCGACGCGCTTGCGGATGTAGAACTTCACGAAGCCCGGGGTGGTGATCTCGTCGCGGGTGATGCGCATGCCGACGCGATCGGCGATCAGGTAGCCTTCCTTGAAGTCGCCGAAGGCGAGCGGGAAGGTGCCTGCACCGACTGCCGGCATGTCTTCGGCTTCGACGACCGGGTAACCAGCGAACATATCGGGCTGGCCGGCGGCGAGGCCCGGTTGCCACATGTAGGCGTTGGTGGTGGCTTCCTTGTACTTGCGCATGGCGGCCAGCACCAGCTTGCTCGTCACCCAGGTGGCGTTGCGACGGTAGCGCGCACGCAGCGAGTAGACGATGTCGTAGAAGGTGTCTGGCGTGGTCGGCATGGCTGCGGCCTGGGCGGATGCGATGTACTGCAGGGTGCCGAAGGCGCGGCTGGAATCTGCAGTGGACAACGGCGCCGGTCCGCTAAGAAATCCGGTAGGCTTCTTGGTGCCGTTGCCGGACACGAAGGCGGCGCCTTCACCGGCGGCGATGGCTTCGGCCGCCGAAGTGATCAGCCAGTCTTCGACGTTGAAGAAGAGGTCGTCGAGCGATTCTTCCGTCGCTTGCGGCTTTGCGGATGCCATGCCGAATGTTGGTGCGACTTCGGCCAGGTCGGGCGTGTTGGTCTGGTTGCGGGTGTCACCCTCGCCCAGCCATTCGAATGCGCCGCCGCCGACGTCGATCAGCTCCTTGTAGTCCGAGGTGCCGACCAGGCGCACGGTGGCGAGCTGGCGAATCGGTGAAATGTCGACCGACAGGCGGGCGATCTGGCGCTCGATCTGCTCGGGCAGAGCGAATCCGCCGGCGGCGCCGGTGGAGGTGATGACCTGGGCAGAACGGGTTTCGCGGCTGTCAGCTCTGCTCTTGGCTTCGAGAGCCTTGGCGGCTTGCGCGGCTTTTTGCTGGCGGTCGTTGTCGCTCGGGGCACGCACCCAGTCCAGGAAGGCGTGGCGGTATTCGACGGATTCCTTGGTCTCGCCGTCGTCCTTGCCGTTGCTGAAGGCACCGGGACGGGAGAGCTTGGTTTCCATCTTTTCGAGATTGGACTTCATCTCGGTCAGGCTGCCGATGTGCTCGTCCATCTTGGCCAGCTTGGCGTCGAAGTCGGCGGTGGAATTGCCTTTCTTGACGGCATCAAGGCGGGCGTCGTTGGTCTTTTTGTACTCTTCGAAGGCGGTGCCGATCTTGTCGATGGCTTCGGCAACCGATTTGATTGTCGGGTCTTCGCGCTTTTCGTAGATGGCGGCCAGGCCGATGACGGCGAGCGAGGCCAGTTTGGCGCGGTAGGCGCCAAAGTCTTTTTGCATGTTTTTCATGATTGTCCTTTTCAGGTGGTGAGTGCGTTGAGCAGCCGATTGGCTGCCTTCATGGCGACGGCGGTTGAATCTGCAGAATCTCTCCGCGTTTCTCCCATCCGCATGACGCGCGACACGAAGGCCGTCGCGTCGGACTTGCTGAATCCGGCCTCGCGCAGGATTTTTTCAGCGTCTTTCGGGGTATCCACTTCGTCAGCGGATTTGACATTGGTGACCCGGGCTTTTTCATTGGCTGGGAAGGTGACGATAGAGACTTCCCAGAGGTCGATTTCGGTCAGGGTACGGATGTCGGTTTCGGTGTCGTAGGCCCATTGCTTGGAAATGAAGCCGACAGAAAGGCCGTTTAGCGCGCCCATCTTGAGCAGGGCGAAGGCTTCTTTGCCACGCGTGGTATCCAGCGCAAGGCGACCCTTGATGCGCAAGCCCTTGGTGTCTTCGACCATTTCCGTCCAGATACCGATGGGCTCGTCGCTGTCGTGTTGCCAAAGCATGGCCGGCATGGTGCCGGCGGCCTTGTGTTCGGCCAGGCTGGTGGCGAAAGCGCCGGCAGCGATGATGTCGTTCCAGTTGTCGGTGACGCCAAAGACGGAGCCGTAGCCTTCGACGGTGCCATCTTCGCCGGTGGCTTTGATTTGCAGGGCGAAGGCGCGGGTTTCGCGGCCGCCTTCGTCACGCTTGGTTTCAATTGTTTGCGGGCGGTTCATCGCTGGTTTCCTTCGTCGTGCTGGGGCTCATGTTGAGCGGGGTAAGCGGATCGTCGAGGCCGGGCAACGGGTCTTTGCCTTCCTCTTCGCGGATCTCGTTGCGTGTGTAGATGCCCATTTCGGCCATCGTTCGCGCCCATTGCGCGCGGTCTTTCATGGCGCCCTCGGTGAGATAGCGGGTGTCGAACTTGACGAACAGCGGGCCGCTGCCGTCGAGCAGGGTTTCGTCGATACGATCGCGCCAGGCTTTGTGCCAGGGGCGCAGGGTGTGCTTGAGGTGCGCGGCAAAGAAGGCTTCGGAGCTGGCAAAAGTGGCGGATTTGTCGCTGTGTCCGACCATGATCGGGAAAACGTTGAAGGCGCGGCATATTTCTTCTACCTGAAGTCGGCGCGTTTCGACGTGCTGGGCGTCGACGCCGTTCATGGCGGTGCTTGTCCATTTGGCGTTGCGGTCGAGAATCAGTGGGGCGCCGGCCTTGTTGGGGCCGGACTTCTGCTTTAGCCATTCGGTCAGGCGGTCGTGTTGTTCCTTGTTGAGCGTTCCTTCGACGGAGTAGACGCCGCCGGCACGCAGGCCGTTTTCGTGCATCGAAGCCTGGCTGCGCTCGGTGGCAATGGCGAGACCAATGGCGGACTGAGCGAGTTTGACGGCGTTAAGGGAGCCGACCCAATCCCACTGGATGCCGTTGATGATGAAGACTTCGTCGCTTCCGAAGTCACCGATCAGTCCGAAATCATCCCAGCAGCGGTAGCGGACTTCGTAGCGCGATACTTTGCGCACATCCCAGCGGCCAGGCATGACCGGAATGAGCTCTCGCACGCGGCCGTTGTTTCCGCGCACTTTGATCGATAGAGCCGCGCCGGTGAGCGCGGCGTGGAAGGTCATTTGCCGGCGCCATTCGAAGGAGGTCTGCCATTCGTTGGGGCGGCGCGACAGCAGCCGGTATTCCGGGATGTTGGTAGCGCGCTCGGTAGTGCCATCGGCCAGCTCGCGGTAGACGTGCAGATCGGGCGTGGCCACGCCGTCGGCAATGACGCGGACGCAATCGAGGACAGTGGAGACTTGTAGCGCGGTCTTGTCGGTGACGGCAACACCAGCGACAACGCCACCGCTGACGCCATCGATCAAGCTGGCAATCTGGTCGTAAGTGAGCTGGGCAGCTTTCCGGCCGAAGATGCGGTCGAGTAGTTTCACGCGGTTTCCGTTTCCCAGAATGAGGTGCCAGATTCTTCGACGGCTGCCAGCGCCCGGTTCATGGCGACGATGGTAGCGACGGCGGCGTCGATCTTGTTTTGCGGGCGCGATTTGCGCGGGAAAATGTTTTCGTTGCGGTCTTCCTGGACTTCGACGTTGCTTAACATCCAGACGTAGGCAGGGTTGCCGTCGTGGTGGAAGCGGCCAGCGTTGACGACGGCGTCGATTTCCTTCATCGGGTCGCTGAGGTAGCGGACTTGCTGCGGGATGTCGACGACGACGAAGCCTTCGGCGGCGAGGTTGGCGCCGAGCTGGTGGCCGCCCCAGGGGTCTTTGGCGACTTCGCGGATATGCACGGTGCTGGCCGATTCGATCAGTTCTTCCTGGATCTGTTCGAGGTCGATCATGTTGCCGGGCGTGGCGATCAGGTGACCGCTATGGACCCATGCCTGATAGTGAGCGTTTTCCGGTTTGTCGACGGTAGCCTGCGGGACGTAGTTGCGCGAAAAGGCGTAGTAGTGGCGGCCATCGTCGAGGTCTCGCCAGCAGAGTTTGACGCGGCTGGCGATGTCTTGTTTGCTGGCGAGGTCGAGGCCGACGACGCAGCCGTCCCAGGCGTGGCTGGCAAGCGTCAGGCCGGGGTCACCGGACTGCTGGAGGTTGTAGAGGTTGAGCCAGGGCGAGGCGGCGGCAACCCATACGTTGAGGTGCTTGGTCTTGAAGACGTTCTGCTTGCGTGTGTCGGCGACGGCGTCGCGCTGTTGCAGCTGGAGGTATTCGGCATCGATGGAGATGCCGTAGTTGGGGTTGGCTTTCTTGAGGGCGAGTTCGCTGGTCCAGTCGTCGTCTTCGTCCATGGTGAAGACGATGCCGAAGCGCTGGTCGTTGTCGACGACGCCTTCGAGGATCTTCTGCAGTTCCACCTGGTGCAGGTAGCAGGGGCCGGAGATGTCGGCGCCGGCGGTGGTGATGACGAGGATGAGCGGCTGGCTGCGGGCGCCCATGCCGGTCTGCATGGTGTCGAAGAGTTCGCTGGTCTTGTGTTCGTGGTATTCGTCGACGATGGCGCAGCTGGGGCTGGCGCCGTCGCCAGGCTTGCCGATGACGGGCTCGAACTTGGAGTTGTTTTCGGCAATGGAGAGGTTGGAGACGTTGACGGTGAGGCCGTAGGCCTGGACGAAACGCGGGGTGGCGCGCGACATGAGCAGCGCGGGGCGGAAGACTTCGAGCGCCTGGTCCTGCGAGGTGGCGCCGGAGTAGATTTCGGCGCCAAATTCGCCGTCGACCGCAAGCATGTAGAGGCCGATGACGGCTGCGAGGGTGCTTTTGGCGTTCTTGCGCGGGACGATGACGTCGGCAACGCGGAAGCGGCGCTTACCGGTGACGCGGTGCACCCAGCCGAAGATGCTGGCGAGGATGAAGATTTGCCAGCGTTCCAGTTTGATGAGCTGGCCTTTGGCGGCCCAGTCGCCCTTGATGTGGGGCATCAGCTCGGCGAACTTGCAAATGCGTTCAGCGGGGCGGTAGGGCTTGCCCTTGGCGTCTTCGATATCCGGGTTCCATACGTAGGCGAAGTCGCCGGCTTCGGCGCGGGCGAGATCATTGAGGTGACGCTGGCAAGCGAGGCGGTGCCACTTGCAAGCGACGATCTTGCCGTCGACGACGTCACGCGCGTAGGCGGTGGCGATGTCGCCGAAGGTGGTCGGGGCGGAGGTCACAATTGCGCCCACTGGTCTTGAGTACCTTCTTCGAAGAGCTGGCCCTGACGGTTGTCGCTAGGTGTGACGCGCGAGCGGGCGGCGGGCGAAAGGCCAAAGAGGTCGAGGTAGCGCTTGACTTCGGCGGAAGCGTGGCGACCGACGACCCAGTGGTGCGAGTAGGTAAAGTTTCCGTTGGCGGTCTTGACCATGATGCCGTCACCGCCGGTATATTCCTCGCCGCGCGACTCGGCTGCGACGCGCGCTTCTTCGGCTTGCTTCATGGCGCGGGATAGCGCCCGCTCGGCCCAGACCATCTTGGCCCATGCCTGGCAGTAGAGCACCAGGGCGGCGCGATCGAGGCGGGAGACAAGGCCATAGCGCTCGAGCTCGCCAGCGATCCGCTTCCACTCCTTTTTTGCCTCTGGCCAGATCCACACCGGGAAGTCTGGGATCTCGACTTCCGGGCAAAACTCGCCCAGCAGCGCGCCAATGGGCTTCTTGCTCGGGTTACCGCGCAACAGATGCACGGTCGCCGACTTCGGCTGCGGCCCTCTCTGTCCCATGGCAATCTCCGTAAACGAAAAAACCGCCCGAAGGCGGTTTGGTTTGATGGTACACGCGTCTGCACGGTCTAGTTCATGGCCCGGAGGGTACCCCCTCCCCCATAAACCCCCGCAAAAAAAAATTTGTC
>CAYRXO010000092.1:0-13682 GCA_964428215.1 uncultured Candidatus Accumulibacter sp.
GCAATCGAGCGCAGTGTAGCAAAAAACACTCATTATTATGTTAGCTCTTATGCCCCACCCGCCGCAGGCCGCAGCGTCAGCGTCACCAGCGGTGCCCACCAGCGATCGACGCGCAGCAGGGGCAGGTATTCGGGGTCGCTCTGTTTCTTGTTGCGCCGGACGAGGGTGTCGAGCGTCACGCTGACGATTTCCCCGGCCGGCAGGACGAATTTTTTCGCCAGCGCGCCGATGGCGACGCCGGATTCCGGCTCGATGAGCAGCGTGCGGCCGTTGTCGTGCCGTAGCTGCAGACGCTGCCCATGCACCAGCCCGGCGAGCAGGCCGTGCACGCGCTGCCCGGCGGCGCAACGGCCGGCAAAGCCCAGATCGACGTCCGCCTTGCCCAGGCTGACGCGGCGCAGGCTGAGCGCGGCGGGCCGCGCGACCGCTTCGGGCGGCGGGACGACGCACACCCCGTCGCCGTGCACGTCGCCCAGCAGGGGATGCGCGCGTGCGGCGCTCTGGCAGAGGATCAGGTTCTCTTTGGCGCGCGTCATGCCGACGTAGTACAGCCGCCGTTCGGCCGCGTCGGCGCGCCATTCGCCGCCGTCGAGGATGACCACCTGGGCGAATTCCTGTCCCTTGGCGGCGTGCACGGTGGATAGCGTCAGGCGGCCGCGCTCGGCCCGGCCGCTGTCGTCGCTGAATTCGTACAGTTCGTCGATCAGCGTCGCGCTCGGGATGGCCAGTTCGCCCCACACTGCCGCCTGTTCGTCGATGAATTGCGCCAGCCGCTGCCACCACGGGTTGTCGGCCGCCGCCGCGCCGCCGCGGGCGAGCGCGCGGCGCAGCACGGCGATGCGCAGCCGGCGCTGCACTTTGCCGCGCAGCCTGTCGAGCAGCGTTTGCGCTTCGCGCGTCTCGTAGAGGCGCGGCGCGCTGTCGCGTTCGCTCAGGCGGTAGGGGACCTGGTGCTGCCGGCACCAGGCGACGAAGGGTTCGAGCTGCAGGCGCGTTCGCGCCAGCACGGCGACGTCGCCCCAGTCGCTGTCGGCCGCCAGCGCGCGCAGGCGCATCAATTCGGCGAGGACGACCACCGCCTGCCCGACCGGGTCGGCGGGGACGCCGAGCCGCTGCACGCGCCCCTGCAGCAGCGGGTCGAGGCTTTGCCAGCGCCCGCCGGGCGCGGCGTGGCGGCGCGCAGGGTCGATGCGGATCGCCTGCGCCGCTTTCAGCCGCCCGCCGTGCGCGGCGATCAGCGCGTTCGCGGCGGCGATGATGTGCGCGCTCGAGCGGTAGTTGTCGATCAGGTAGTCGACCTTCGCCTGGTAGTCTTCCTGAAAGCGCTGGATGAAGGCGTTGTTCGTGCCGCGGAAGGCGTAGATGTTCTGATCGTCGTCGCCGACGGCGAGCAGCGTCAGGCGCGCGTCGGCGTCGGCCGTCCGCCGGCCGGCCAGCGCGCTGATCAGCTCGTATTGGCGCGCGTCGATGTCCTGGTATTCGTCGACCAGGATGTGCCGGTAGCCGGCGAGCAGCCGTTCGCGCAGTTCGTCGCTGTCGCCCTCGCTCTCCCCGTCCGGCGCGGCGTCGGCGCCCTGCAGCAGCGCGATCGCACGCTCGAGGATGGCATCGAGCCGCTCGCGCGTGATCCCGTCGCCGGCACGTTCGGCGAGGTCGGCCAAGGTGGTGCCGGTGAGGCGCATCGCCAGCGCGTGGTAGGTGAGGACGGTGACCGCGCCGGCGTCGCCGGCGATCAGTTGCCGCAGGCGCTGGCGGATTTCGCGCGCCGCGCCGCGGTTGAAGGCCAGCACGATGATGCTGCCCGGCGGCTCACGCTGCACGCGCACGAGGAAGGCGACGCGATGCACGATGACGCGCGTCTTGCCGGAACCGGGTCCGGCGAGGATCAGGCGGTTGACGTCCGTCCTGTCGGCGACCAGCCGCTGCTGCAGCGGGTGGTGCAGCGCGTCGACGATGCGCTGGTACGCTTCCCCGGTCGTCGCCCGCTCGAGCATTTCCCTGCGCCCGGCGAAGTAGCGTTCGATGAACTCGCGTTTCGACAAGGTGAAATAGGCGAGCACGAAGGCCAGCGCCTCGGAGAGCTTCTGCAGCCCGAGACGGGCGTATTGCTGCATGACGTGAATCTGGAAATTCTTCTCGTCGTAGTGTTCCTTCAATGGCTTGAAGTCGCTGCTGGCGAAACCGCGCCGCTCGTCGGGATAGATGGCGATGGTCATCGCCGAGCGGAAGACGCTCTTGCCGCGGTCGAGGATCAGCACGCCGTTGTCGTGCAGGTAAAGGAGGCCGGCGTCGATGGCCAGCGTTTCGTCGCGCAGTTGCGCGGCGAGCGTCAGATCGGCGTGCAGCGCGGCGCCGAGTTCGCCCATTTTGCATTCGACGCGCAGGTCGACGCCGCGCAGGCGTTCGTCGAGCTTGGCGAGCAGCGCGGCGAGCAGCGCGCCGGCCACCGCGCGCCGTTTTTCGGCGATGGCGCGGATCGCCGACCAGGCGCGTTTCAGCTTCAGCTTGAGCGTATCGCGGTGCACGCGCCGGATTTCGATCAGCGCGCCGCGGCTCTTTTCGCCGTCGCCGAAGGGCCGCGCCAGCGAACGCAGGAGGTTCATCAGTTGTTCGGGATGGATCTCGTCGAGGCCGCTGCGGGTTTTCAGCGCCTGACAGAGCGCGCGCTGATTGACGTCCTGCCAGTTGCCGTCGTCGGCATCCGCCGCCAGTTCGGGCAGCAGCGCGAGCAGCGCTTTTTCCAGCGTCAGCAGTTCCTGCAGCCGGTCGCGCGAGGCGCCCTTGACGCCGTGGCGCAGCAGGACGGTGAGCGAGATGTCGTTGCTCAGGATGCCCAGCCGTTCGAGCTGGTGCAGCATGCGGATGACCTCGCTGCTCGACACACCGAGCGCCAGCATCAGCTCGTCGGTGCTGATCCCTTCGTCGTCGCGCGCGTTGATCAGCAGCGACACCAGATCGCGGAAGCGGGCGTGCACTTCGTCGGAGAAGTCGGCGCGGCGCAGGTGCGTCTCGGCCTCCGCGAGTCCGGGCACTTTCAGGCAGCCGGGAAAGACGCGCGTATGGTTTTCGTTGCGCTCGAGCAGTCGCGCGCGCTCCAGCCAGGCGATGGCGGTGCGGAATTTGGTATCGGCGTCGGGATGGCCGGCCTGGACGCTCGTTTCGAGTTCTTCGTCGGCGAGGATCTCGCCGGGCGTGACGACCACCTGGCTGGTCTTCGTTTTGCGCGCGTAGCGGCGCAGCGCGCGCAGGATGCCGGCGATGTCCTGCCGTGAGAGTCGCGAGCGGGCCGAGAGGCCGAACTGCACTTCGACATCCTCTTCGTCGTAGAGCAGCACGCAGCGCGAATGCTGCCGATCGCGGCCGGCGCGGCCGGCCTCCTGCAGATAGTTTTCCAGCGAGCCGGGAATTTCGGCATGGATCACCAGCCGCACGTCCGGCTTGTCGACGCCCATGCCGAAGGCATTGGTGGCGACGATCACCTTCAGTTGGCCGGCGATGAAAGCCTGCTGGATGTCTTTCTTCAGGCCGGCGTCGAGACCGGCGTGGAAATGCGCGCACGTCCAGCCCATGTCCTTCAGAAAGGCGGACAACTCCTCGCTGCTCTTGCGGCTGGCGGCGAAGACGATGGCGCCATCCGCCTGCCCGGCCTGCTCCGGCGCGCCGAATTCCTGGCTCAGCAGGCGATGGATCAGCGCCGGCTTTTCCGGCTTGCCGACCGGCATCACTTCGTAGTGCAGGTTGTCCCGTTCGTGACCGCCATCGAAAAGGCGCAATTCGAGCGCCAGCTCCGTCTGGAAATGCGCGCGGATGTCGTCGATGACTTCGCGTTTCGCCGTCGCCGTGAAACCGCTGACCGGCACCGCGGCGTGCGTGCCACGCGCCTGCCCTTCACGGATGAAGCGCGCGACGTAGTGATAATCCGGCCGGAAATCGTTGCCCCAGCGGGACAGGCAATGCGCTTCGTCGAAGACCCAGGTGGCGATCTGGCGCTGGCGGATCGCTTCGACGAAGGCGCGATTGCGGAATTGCTCGGGCGAAACCAGCAGCAGGCCGATGTCGCCGAGGCGGATCTTGTCGAGCACGTCGCGCCGCTCGGGCAGGGTGAGCAGGCCGTTCAGCGTCGCCGCGCTGAGGATGCCGGCTTTCAGGAGATTGTCGACCTGATCTTTCATCAGCGATTGCAGCGGCGAAACGATCACCGTCAGGCTGCCGTCGCGCCAGTAGCGCGACAGCGCCGGCAACTGGTAGCAGATCGATTTGCCGCCGCCGGTCGGCAGGATGGCCAAGGCGCTCTCGCCGGCGTACGCCGCGCGCACGATCTCTTCCTGCAGCGAGCCGCCCTGCGCGTTGCACGGCTCGGCGCGGAAGGCGTCGAAGCCGAAGTAGTGCGCCAGTTGGCGGCGTGGATCGAGGTGTTCGGCACAGTAGGGGCAAGCGCGGTCGCCGCACGGCGTGGCGCGCAACTGCTCGATGAAGCGCAGGCACTGCGGGTATTGCCGCCAGACCCAGGGCGGCAGCACCGAATTGCCGCCGCTGACGCGCAGCCAGACGAGCACGTAGGCGAAGGCGCGGCGATCCTCGGCATCCGCGAGCACCCGCTGCCGCAGCGCGCGCGCTTGTTGCGGGCAGACCTTGCCGGCGCTCAGCCGCTCGACCGCCGCGTCGACGGCCTCCGCCGACGGCAGCGGTGCGCCGCGCAAGGCGGCGAAATAGCGGGCCGGCCCGCTGTCGGCCGGCGACGACAGGAAGTAATGCAGGCAGGCCAGTTCGTCGGGCGAGGTCTCGGCGAGACGGGCGAAAGCGGCGCACTGGTCCTGCCACAGCCGGTAAGCGAGCTGCGCATCCTTGAGCGGATCGTTGCGCGTAGCGCGCACCAGTTTGTAGTCCTTGACCAGGCTGTGATAGGGGTTGGCCGGGAAAGCGAGCGGCGACAGTTCGAGCGTGTCGATCACCGGCAGCCGCAGCAGCGACAGCGCGGGATAGCGGCGCGCCAGCACCGGCAGATCGTGGCGGACGATGTTGTGCCCGAGGAGGCAATCGGCGCCGGCGCTCAATTCTTCGATGCGCGCCAGCGACGCAGCGATGCGCGGCCCGTGCCAGGCCACCCCGAGAGCCGTATCCGCCCGCCACAGCGCCAGCTTGTGGATCGTCAACGCCGCATCGGCGGCGGTTTCGATATCGAGGCAGAGAGAATGCGCGGTTGACGGAAGCAGGGTCATTGACATTCGGTTTCGCAACGGGCGACGCGTTGTCGGTCGCCGCCAACGGGTGGCTTGTTCAACGCCGGCCGGACGGCTGTGTTCAGAGCGGCAGCCTCGCCGGATCGTGCCGTGCGGCGCCGAAACTGCTACAGTCCGCCCGCAGGGCAAACCAAGCGGTCACCGGGACAGGGTTTTCGGGAAGCGATACGATGCGCCCTGCCTCGCCTCGACGTGCCTGCCGGCACATTTTTCCGCCCCCAATACATTATCATATCAGCCGGCCGACGGTTGCCAAACGATGCCTTTAATCATTCTATCAACGACCCGCCCGCTGCCGGCCGGCAGCCGGGGAAGGCGATGACGATCAGCGACGACGTCTGGCCGTCGCCGGCGCTCACCTTCATCGACCTCGAAACCAGCGGCGCCAATTTCGCCAACGACCGGATCATCGAAATCGGTCTCCTGTGCGTCGACGGCGACCAGGTCAGCGAATGGAACGTTCTGGTCAACCCGCAGCGTCCCTTGTCGTCGTTCATCCAGCATCTCACCGGCATCGATGACGCCATGCTGGCGCCGGCCGCGCGCTTCGCCGAACTGGCGCCGCAACTGCTCGCCAAGCTGCGCGGCCGCGTGCTGGTGGCGCACAACGCGCGTTTCGACTACGGTTTCTTGAAAGCCGAGTTCCGGCGCATCGGGGTCGATTTCGTCGCCACGACGCTATGCACCGTCAAGCTCTCGCGCGCGCTCTTCCCCGAACATCATCGCCACAACCTCGATACGCTGCTGGCGCGCTTCGCCATCCCGATCGCCGGTGACCGGCACCGGGCATTGGCCGATGCGCGCGCGCTGTGGGATTTATGGCGCTGCTGGCGGCAGCGACTGCCGGCAGAGCGCTTTGCCGCCGCCGTCGCGCACGTCACCGGCCGGCCAAGCTGTCCGCCGCAGCTCGATGCGGCCGTTCTCGACGCCTTGCCGGAATGCGCCGGCGCCTTCGCCTTCTACGACGGCGAACAGCGTCTGCGCCTGCTCAAGCGCGCCGGCAACCTGCGGCGGGAGATCTTCGCCCAGTTCACCGACGCCAAGTGCGACAGCCCCTTGTACCGGGACACTTGCCGCATCGACTGGCACGCCGCCGCCGGCGAATTCGGCGCGCGGCTCGGCGAACGGGCGCTGGCGCGCAACGCGGCGAACGGCGCCGGGGATGCGCCTGCCGGTGAGGGCATGCGCGACGCGGACGAGGGCTGCTGTGCCTGGCAATTGCACGCGCCGCGCCCGACCTCGGAGGAAAGCACCGATTCGCCGGCCGCGCGCAACGCCGCGCTCGATTACCGGCCCAGGCTGGTTTTCAGCAGCGAAATCGATTTTGCTCTCGCCGACGGTCTGTACGGCCTCTATGCGCAGCGGCGCGATGCGCTGCGCGCCTTGCGGCGGCTGGCCGAAGCGCAAGCGCTCTGCCTGTGCTGGCTCGGACTCGACGCCGCCGCTCCGGGCGGCGCCTGTGCCGCCTATCGCCAGAAAAACTGCCGTGGCGTCTGCGTCGGCAAGGAATCGCCGGCGCAACACGGCGTCCGCCTGCTGACGGCGCTGGCCAAATTCGGCGTGCAACGCTGGCCGTACCGCGGCGCGGCGATCTTCAGCGAACAAGACGATTTCGGCATGCACAGCGACTGGCACCTGATCGACCGCTGGCGCCATCTCGGCACCTGGCACAGCCGGGAAGAACTGATTGGCGCCGCGCCAGACCGGCTGGCAAAAGCGCCCACGCCAGCAAGTTTCGATCCGGAACTCTACTTTCTGCTGCGCCGCTGCCTGCGTACGCCGGGGAAGTTGCGTATCGAGGTGTTACCGGGGGTAGTGAGCGATGACTCAATTGCAGACGATGCAGACTGATGGAGCGTAGTAAACGTCAGGATGAAATGCATCGTGCGTCTGCAAACAAAAATGATCTGATGGTTATCAATATTTCAAAACAAGACCTGACCCTTTGCAAAAAGAGCAGGGGTCACAAAAAGAGCAGGGGTCACGTCTTGTTTTGCAACTAAAATTTCGTCAAATTAAACCGTACATGAAGCATTCTGTATCAATCAATTCGTCGGCAATTGTGAAAACAAGACCCCCACCTACTTCGCTCTTTCAGACTCACGCGCCAAAACGACCGCATCGCGCAGATTCAGTTTCAGCATGGCCTGACCGCCAATGTAGCCCGCCAGGGCGCTCGTGGCGCGCCGTTCGATCTCGTCTGCGCTCGTCAAGCCAAGTCGCACCAAGGCGGCAATGTCCTCCTTGTCGTTATCGGCAAAGCGGGCGATCTTGCTGACGGCAAGATCGACGGGAGAAAGGACATGCACACGAATTTGATCCACACCGAGGTCCAGCGGAATGGAGTCGTCCAGATAATCCTCGTGCAGCAGCGCAAAGTTCGGGTTGTAGTTGGTATCGAGATAGACGACCTGCGGCGTGCCGTCCTCCAGAGTCAGCTCGACCATCAGGTCGTTCGGCAGGTAAACACGCCCGCCGAATTCCGCGTCCACATCGCTTGTCACGCGACTGGCCGTGTAGAGATGGACCGCCATCCCTCCGGCGAGGTAGACATTCAGCGGACTGCGCAGCGCCAGCCGTTCCTCGAGTCGCTTGAGCAACTCGCGCAGACCTTCCGCCAGCGCGGTGTGCGTATGGAATGCCGGGTCGGTGGCCATGGATTCAATGCCCGTCGAGTCGGTGATTCAGCATGTCACGCAGGCGCGGCAGACTCAGAACCCATCCCTGCCTGACGACATCTGCCGCTGCCAGCCGTTCGTCAGGGTGTACGGCGAAGTACCGCTCGCTCGCTCGCAGCAAGCACATCGACTCGCGGGGGAATCGCGAGCGAATGACCATCGCCGCCACGCGGAACACGTTAGCCTCGCACTGGTCTTGCGCCGACTGCGCCGCCTCCCGAACGACGACGGTACACCGGGCAAGCAGCGCTGCTTCAGCCTCTCTGGCCACCATTACGCCAAGCTCCATCTCAATCAATTACGATTCAAGTGCCATCACCCTGCAGCGAACCGGCAATTGCCGCAATACTGTACTGCGACTCTCGGTCGGCGTGACGTTTTCCAATCCGTTGTTGGCTCACAGAAGGGTCGTGTCTTGCTTTGCAACATTTTCCATCAGTTTACGTTCGCCAGAATGTATCAACGACACCTATAGTGCCCTCTGTTATTGCCATTCAAGACCAGACTTCAGCTTTGCACATCGGAAGAGTCCCGATTGCGTCCTGGCTCCCTGAGACAGCACAAAAAATCAGTTTCCACCAAAGAAACGAGCCAACACGCCAATTGGAGTCCCAGTCAGAAATAGAAAAACCCTTTGTTGAACAATAGATTGGCCGCCTGCTGGTTTTTTTGCCACCGTACAGCAGCTATTTCCGGCTAACCAGCCAGACACCGATCAACACCAGCGCCGTGCCGAACATTTGCGACAGTGACAGCGGTTCGTCGAGCAGCCACCAGCCGAAAAAGATGGTCAGCACCGGTCCGAGGGTGCCGATCAGCACCGCTTTCGACGGGCCAATGCGCCGAATCGCCGCTGACTGCATGAAGACCGGCAAGACGGTCGAGAAGACAGCCATTGCCACGCCATAGGCATAAACCGGCACCGGCTGCAGCCAGGTCGACAGCGGTTGCGTGAGAAAAAAATGCGCTTGTGTCGCTGCGGTGGACACCAGCATCGCCAAAGCGGTGAAACGCGCCGCGCCCAGGCGCTCGATGGCCGCGGCGCTGCCCGAGAGATACAGCGCGTACGACAGCGACGAGGCGAACACCAGCGCCACGCCAAGCCATACCGCGCTGCCGTCGGTGACCAGCCGCAGATCATGCGCAAACGCCAGGGCGATGCCGGCGTAAGACAGCCATAGGGCGCCGACTTCGCGGCGCGACAATCTGCGGCCCATGAACAGCACGCCGATCAGGACGGTCAGTGTCGGATAGGTGAACAGAATCAACCGTTCGAGACCCGCCGAGATGTACTGCAGACCGAGAAAGTCGAGAATGCTCGCTCCGTAATAGCCGAGCAGACCGAGCACCGTCACTGATAAACCGTCCCGCCAGGTCAAAGGCGGCGCTGAACGGCTGGCTGTAAAGCCGATCCACAGAAAAGCCGGCAGGGAAAAGACCATGCGCAGGGAGAGCAGGGTCACCGCGTCGACCGGTGCGACGGCATACGCCAGCTTGACGAAGATCGCTTTAAACGAAAAGCCGAGCGCGGCCAGGACCGCCAGAGCAACGCCGACACGCTCATTGCTCCAGTCAGCGCGGGACACGCTCGACTCCCGATGATGCCGACCAGCGCCCACACGTGGGTACTGGTCGGCAGAGAATTGACCGTCGCTTAGTCGCGATCGTCACCCGCGGCGATGAATCGATAGACCAGTGCCCCTAGAACCGCCCCGACGATCGGCGCCAGCCAGAATACCCACAGCTGGCCGATCGCCCAGTCGCCGACGAACACCGCGACGCCGGTACTGCGCGCCGGATTGACCGAGGTGTTGGTCACCGGAATGCTGATCAGGTGAATCAGGGTCAACCCGAGACCGATGGCGATCGGCGCGAAGCCGGCCGGTGCGCGCTTGTCGGTGGCACCCATGATGATCAGCAGGAAGAACATGGTCATCACCACCTCGGTGATCAGCGCGGCATGCAGCGAATAACCGCCGGGTGAATGCGCGCCGTAACCGTTCGAGGCGAAGCCTTTGCTGACGTCGAAGCCGACGGCGCCGCTGGCGATCAGATACAGGATACCTGCCCCGGCGATGGCGCCGAGGACCTGTGCGACGATGTAGGGCAACAGTTGCGAGGCGGGAAAGCGTCCGCCGACCCACAGGCCGACCGATACCGCCGGATTGAGATGACAACCCGAAATGTGACCGATGGCGTAAGCCATGGTCAGGACGGTCAAACCGAAAGCGAGCGAAACACCGTGCAGGCCGATACCGACGGCGGGAAAGGCAGCCGCCAGGACGGCACTGCCGCAACCGCCGAGAACCAGCCAGAAAGTGCCGAAAAATTCAGCGCCATATTTGTTCATTGTGCTCTCCAATTAGCAAAACATTGTTTTAAAAAGATGAACGGATTGCGGTCGCCAAGCGCCTGTTTCTGTCAAAACGGCCGTCGAGCACCGGACACTTCGTCACCCGAAACCCTGCCGCCGTGCATGAACCGCGTCGTCGCCACAAACCATCACCATCAACCAGCCAAGCAACAGGGCTCGCTGACAAGTCCGCATGCTCAAAGAGCCCTGCCCCCTTCCCTCCATCCCTCGCCGAACCGCGGCGCGGGAAATTCAATTCGTCATTGCACGAGGTGGCGTCAAACGCTGCGATAGGCGATCAGCACCACCTCGGCAGCTTCCTTACGCAAGGGAATCAGCGCCTGGTAAGCGGGCGATGCGTGCCAGCCCTGCAAGGCTGCGTCGGTCGGAAAGCGGATGGCCACGATATCGTCATAGGCGTGTTCCCCGGCCAGCATCGCCATTTTTTCGCCGCGGAATAGCAGTTCCGCCTGCCAGGGCGCCAGCGTCGCCGGCACCTGGCTGCGGTAAGTCTGCCATTTGTCGGCCTCTTTGACGCTGATGTGTCCGACGAGATAAACCTCTGCCATGTGCGCCTCCGAAAAAGTGATCAAACGGCGTCAACGTTTGAGCGCCGCTTTCCAGTCACGGAAAACATCGATATCGAAACCGTCCGGATAAAACAGATAGCCGGGTTTGTGTCCCTTGCTATCGGTCACCCCGTATTGCCAGATGATTTCCTTGCTCTGCCGGTCGACCACCAGCACGCGATCGCGCAGATCATCGACGATGAAGATGTCGCCGGTGTCGGGCAACTCGCGGGCGATCGACGAGTGATCGAGCATTTTTTCGCCGGACTTGACGAAATATTCCCAGGAAATCTTGCGCGTCTGCGGGTCGAAGATCACCACCCTCCCCGGCTTCCAGAAATCGGCCACGATCACCTGTTTGCCATCGACGGTCATGAAGGCGTCCGACGGATAGCGGATGTTCGGCGCCTGCACGCTCCACAACACTTTCCCTTCCCGGGTGATGCGCGAAATCCAGGAACCGCTAATCTCGGTGATCAGTATGTCGCCATTGTCCAGTGGCGTCGCGCCATTCGGATGACCGAGCTCGTGCGGCGGGTTGTGCTGGCACTTGCCCGGCGCTCCCCATTGCGTCGTAATGCGATTGTCCTTCGGATCGACGATCAGCACCCGGCAATTGCGGATATCGGCGGTAATGAACTTGCCGTCGGCCAACAGATGCGCATCGTCGGGGTAATTGAGCAGGCCGTCTTCCTTGCCGCGCGTATCGGGAACGCCATACGTCCAGATCAGGGCCTTTTTTTCGTAGTCGACGAGATGCACGTCATAGTTGTCTTCTTCGCTGACCGCCAGCAACTTGCCATCAGCAGAGAAATTGACATCCTCGTTACCGCGATAGACTTTCAGATTCGGCGAGGGAAACTCCCAGACAATGCTTTTGTCGGGTGCGATCTCGATCAGGCGGTTGTTGCGCCGGTCGGCGATGACCACCGGATACGGCAGGGGTTTGCCCCACGAAGCCACCGGCGATTTGCGGTTGCCGGTCACCGGTGGAATCGGCGGCAATTTGACGCCGCTGGAAACGATGCCGGCACCGGTCATTTCGGCGGTCACTTTCACTTCGACACCGGGAGACGTTTTTTTATCGGGCAGCGTCGTTTCCGCGGCCCAAACCGGTGACAGCGCGCACAGCGCCGTCACCATGCCCATCCATAACCGCTCTCCCTTGACCCTGTGCATCCTCAACTCCTGAAAAGAATTCGATTGAAAACGGACCGCCCTTGATCCGGCCAGCACGCAGCTTGATCGAAATCGACCGTGATGGCAATTCGGCGAACGTGCAATGCAAATAAACAAGACCCTTGCGCACGGCATGGCGACCAACATGCGCGAACCAGCCCAAGCCAAGTTAAGCAGTCAAGGAAACGCAGATTTATTCACGCCGGCCTCCCACATTTTATATGACAATGTTATAATAGCTCCATCGTCACCACGACGCGCGGAGAGCGGCATCTCCCAGCAGATCGGTTTCAGCGGGATCGAATTCGATGCCAAGAAGAAGACGCGCCGCGACTTGTTCCTGGCGAAGATGGAAACCATCGTTCTCTTCGCCCGACTGGTGACGTTGATCGCCCCGCACTATCCGACATCCGGCCGGCGCGGCCGTCCGCCTTTGGATATCGAGCGCATGCGGCGCATGGTCTTTGTGCAACAGTGGTACGGCTTGCCGTAGCGCCTGAATGTCGTCGAACAACTGTTCGACGACTTCTCTGCCGAGCTGTACCACTGTAGCATGCAGTCCATGTGTGGCATGCGCCCGATACTGTTTCGACGGTCAGCTGCGACAGCGGCCTGAGAGATCAGTCGCTTTTTTACTATGCTGAGAATCGAGTTCACTTCTTCAGCCAACGCTTGATTTTTCAGATGCACGAAAGGAAAAACGATGCTTGTTCCCGAATGGTGGCATTGGATCGTTTTTGGAGTTGTGTTGACGACGGCCGAGCTGATCATTCCGGCCCTATTCATGATCTGGTTCGGTCTGGCGGCCGCCGTTGTCGGCATCGTGCTGCTGTTGGCCCCGGCGTTGAGCTTTGCCAGCCAGATTTTCCTCTGGGCCGGGTTATCAAGCCTTCTGGTGTTGTTCTGGTTCCGCTATCTCAAGCCGCGCACCGTGTCCACCGTCGGCAGTTCGACGGCTCATGTCGTTGGCGAAGTCGGCATCCTGGTCAGCGGACTCGATCCGCACAACCGCGGACAGGTACGCTTCCAGAAACCTCTGCTTGGAGCCGATTGCTGGGAATGCTATGCTGACTCGATCATCGCTGCCGGCGAAAGAGTGCGCGTCGTGGCCATCGAAGGAAATTTCGTCAAAGTGGAGAAAGTCTGATGACCAGCATGACCATACTGTCGATCGCCCTGCTCGTTTTCGTCATCGTCACCGTCGCTTATGGTGTGCGCATCGTGCCGCAAGGCGAAGAATGGATCGTCCAGCGGCTGGGCAAATACTCCACCACCCTGCTCCCCGGTCTGCGCTTCATCATTCCCTACATCGACGTCGTGTCTTACAAGGTGACGACCAAAGACGTGATCCTCGACATTCACGAGCAGGAAGTGATCACGCGCGACAATGCGGTGATCGTCGTCAATGCCATCGCCTTCATCAAGGTCACCGATCCGGTGAAGGCGGTTTATGGCGTACAGGATTACGCCGAAGCGATTCGCAACATGATCATGACCACCTTGCGTTCGATCGTCGGGGAAATGGAACTCGACCAGGCGCTATCGTCGCGCGACATGATCAAGGCGCGTCTGAAAGCCGGCGTCGCCGACGAGGCACTGGCCTGGGGTCTGACCGTGAAGTCGGTCGAGATCCAGGACATCAAGCCATCGCCGTCGATGCAGC
>CAYRXO010000093.1:0-13658 GCA_964428215.1 uncultured Candidatus Accumulibacter sp.
TCTATCCGAACGATGAGATGGAAGCCGGCCAGACCTTGCGCCTGGAGCAGCAGTACTTCTTCGTCTCGTGCTCCTTGCAGGACATGATCCGCCTGCAGTTGCAGCGCGAAAGCAATCTCGATCACTTCGACGAAAAGTTCGTCGTGCAACTGAACGACACGCATCCATCGATCGCCGTCGTCGAACTGATGCGCCTGCTGGTCGACGAGTACGGCATGGACTGGGAGCATGCCTGGGACATCACTCGTCGGACCTTTGCCTATACCAATCATACCCTGCTGCCCGAGGCGCTGGAAAAATGGCGGCTCGATCTGTTCAAACGTGTCCTGCCGCGGCATTTCGAGATCATCTGCGAAATCAACGAACGCTTCCTTGATGAAGTGCGCATTCGCTTCCCGGGCGATGACGACCGTTTGCGGCGCATGTCGTTGATCGATGAGGATGGCCCGCGCTACGTGCGCATGGCGCATGTGGCGGTGGTCGGTAGCTTCGCGGTGAATGGCGTTGCGGCCCTGCACAGCGAATTGCTGAAGTCCGACGTGCTGCGCGACTTCTATGAATTTTGGCCGGAAAAATTCGGCAACAAGACCAACGGTGTGACGCCGCGTCGTTTTGTCTTGCTGTCGAACCCGAGAATGTCGCGATTGATCGACGAAACGATCGGGACAGGCTGGGTCACCGATATGCTCCTGTTGCGACAACTCGAAAAGCACACCGAAGATCCTGCCTTCCGCGACGCCTGGCGGCAGATCAAGAGTGCGAACAAAGTTCATCTGGCGCATGAAATCCGTCGTCACGACGGCGTACTGGTCGATCCGACATCAATCTTCGACGTGCAGGTCAAACGCATACACGAGTACAAGCGGCAGCACCTGAATCTGCTGCATGTGGTATCGATGTACAAGCGTCTGAAAGACAATCCGAATCTGACACTGGCGCCGCGCACGGTGATTTTTGGCGGCAAGGCGGCACCCGGTTACGCGATGGCCAAGCTGATGATCCGGCTGATTGCCGCCGTCGCGGACCTGATCGGTCGCGACCCGGCGATGCGCGGTCGTTTGCAAGTGGTGTTTTACCCGAACTACAACGTCAAGAACAGCCACTCGATCTTTCCTGGTGCCGATCTGTCCGAACAAATCTCGCTGGCCGGCAAGGAAGCGTCCGGAACCGGCAACATGAAATTCCAGATGAACGGCGCCCTGACCATCGGTACGCTGGACGGCGCCAATATCGAAATCCGCGAACAGGTGGGAGCGGACAATTTCTTCCTCTTCGGTATGAGCACCTCGGAAGTCAATGATCTGCGCAGCCGCGGCTATCATCCGCGCGAGTTCTACGAACGCAATTCGCACCTGCGCGAGGTGATCGACCTGATCGCCTCGGGATTCTTCTCGCGCGGCGACCGTGAAATTTTCCGGCCGTTGATCGACCACCTGCTCAACCACGACACGTACATGCTGCTCGCCGATTTCCAGTCCTATGTCGACTGTCAGGACGCTGTCTCGGCCGCCTATCTCGACCCGGATCGCTGGCTGAGGATGTCGATCCTCAATGTCGCCCGCTCGGGCTTCTTCTCCTCGGACCGCGCAATTCGCGAGTATTGCCGGGATATCTGGCGAGTGCAGCCGGTACGTATCGAACTCAGCGATCTGTCGAGTCAGGATCTGGAATTCCGGCGCGTTTCTGCGGGTTCAGAGTGAGAGAGAAACGGGGGATGACGTGATTGTGTTGATCGTCAAGTAGCTGTATCAGAACGTACTCGCGTAAAGCGATGGACGGCGATCGACGAGGCGCTGCAGGTGGTCTGCCGGCGTCTCGTCCACCTCGGCAAATGTATTCCGTGTGGTCGACTTCTGCGCATGTTCTGACGCGGAAGGTGGGGGTTACATCTTGATGACAATCGAAAAATCGTGAATCAAGTCCATTCGAGCAGGTTTCGGAGGCACTGAAAAATAACGGCGCTTCCTTTATTCACCACCGCCATTCAACCAGCGCAAGGCATTACTCAGACACTTGTTCAAAATCTGCCGCCCGATCTGCCCCCCGGGCATGTCATTGAGCAATTTGTCACAGCAGGCCACGTCCTCACCGTCGAAACATTCCAGCAAGGCCAGACTTCTGCCCAGCAGACCGCGGTGTTCGCACAGGGCGCCTTTGACCTGGGATTCGACGGTGATCTGTTGCAGGATTTCTTCGAGTGGCAGCCCGAGAGCCGCCGGCATCATCGACAGAATGCCGGTCAGGAAAGCGAGATCGCCGAGCCGCGCGTCCTCTTTGCTCTGGCTCAAATCGATCAGCAATTCCATCATGCGGCCGCGCAGAGCAGCCACTTGCAGCAAGGGCGAACGTAAAGGATCGCTGCCGCCCGTTGGTGCCAGGAGCAGCAAGGACAACCAGCGTTGCAGCTGACGCCGGCCGAGCAGGGTGATGGCGTGGCGTAGCGAGGTCACCGGCTGCGCCAGTCGGGTGCCACGGTGCCCGACGGCATTGACCACCCGCAAGAGATTGAGCATCAGTGCCGGCTCGTGCTTGAATGCGTCTTCAAGGAGCGCCGTTTCGACGTCGCGATTGAGCAGATTGATCAAGCGGATCAGCGCTGCTTGCGTTGACGACAGCCGGCGTCCCTTGACGATCTCGGGCCGGGCGAAAAACCGGCCCTGAAACAGATCGAAGCCGCTACCCCGACAATTCTCCATCTGGTCGCGGCGATCGACATTTTGCGCCAGCAATTTGATCGGCAAGTGACGCAGCGAGGCGACCAGATCGTGCAGATCTTGTTCCGAGGTGTGCTGCAGGTCGATTTCAATGATGTCGATCATCGGCAGCAACGGTCGGCTGCGATCGTCGATGCCGGCATAAGCACTGAACGCCAACGAATAGCCACGGGCACGCAGGTTGCGGCAGCGGATCAGGGTATCTTCGTCGGGCAGCTCATCGAAAATCAGCTCCAGAATGACTCCTTCCGCCGGGAGCAGTTCGATGGCCGCCTGCCGGAGCAATTCGGCATCGATGCCGATATAGGCGCATTGATTGCCGAGCGCGTGGCGCAAACCGAGTTCGGAGTAGGCAGCACAAAGCGCGCCCGCCGCCAGATGCCGGTCGACGGCCGTGCCATTATCGAGTGACAGTTGGTAACCGGTCAGCGATTGCTCACGGTCGAGAATCGGTTGCCGGAAAAGAAAGGCATTTGCCAGGGAGTCGTCATGCATGGTGGCTGGTAAGAAGAACGATCAGATCAATGATTCAATAATCGTGCAACAGGGTGAGAAGTGACTAAGAACGCGCTCGGGAATCGTGCTTGCTCATCGAGGCGAAAGCTGTCCGGTGAGAGAGCCGCTTGCTTTGGTCACTCCTGGCCGCGCGGCGGATGGCAATGGGCAGGGTCTGCATTCTGCGGGATGCACGAAATAGGGCCATGTTCGAGAGCTTCAGAGACAAGGCAACGATGACCCCGGGCAACCACAGCCACCGCATTTCCGAAACGAGCGCGGCTAAACCCGCGGGACCGAAAAAATTGTGCCAGTTGAGCGTGCTAACGGTGATGACCCGCGTTGGAAAAAAGAAACGTTCATTTGTAACCGGCCAGAACAAGGCGACACCGAGTCCACCATCGGTGAGCATGTCGAGCAGGGGATGCGAGGCAACAGCCAGGAAGACAAACAGGCCGGCGATCAATGGTCGGGATTTCAGGCGAGGAGAGAGCACAATCGCCAACAGTGCAATCAGCATGGCAAAGAACAGCGAGTGAGTCGCGCCGCGATGGCCGAAGGGGTGTCCGTAAGGAATGCCCAGGCGAAAGCTGAGGGCGTCGATATCCGGCAGTATCGACGCCAGGGTTCCGAATGCGGCGAGCCGCCAGTGGACGATGGCTTTGCCCAGCCCGGCGGCGATTGCCAGTGGGACGACCGGATGGGAAACAATGCTGGGCATGGGTGCCTGACGAGGGATTGTGCGGCGATCAGAAAGGCAGTTTCAGTCCGGGTCGGGCCGCGTTGAGCACGCGGCGGAAATCGGCCTGAATGCGGGCGAGCGCGGCATTGTCGTCGGCTTCGAAGCGCAATACCACCACTGGCGTGGTGTTCGACGGACGTGCCAGACCGAAACCGTCGGCATATTCAACGCGCAGACCATCGATCGTGATGATTTCGCGTGCGCCGGAAAATTGCGCATGGCGCTGCAAATGCTCGATCAACGTAAAGGGTTCGCCTTCCTGCATGGCAATGTTCAGTTCAGGTGTCGAACTGCTGTCAGGCAGCGCCTTGAGAAGGCGATTGCCATCGGCCGCGTGGCTGAGGATTTCGAGCAGTCGCGCACCGGCGTACAGACCGTCGTCAAAGCCGAACCAGCGTTCCTTGAAGAATACATGGCCGCTCATTTCGCCGGCCAGCGGCGCGCCGGTTTCCCTGAGCTTGGCTTTTACCAGGGCATGCCCGGTTTTCCACATCAGCGGTTCGCCGCCATGCTCACGAATCCAGGGCGCCAGACGGCGGCTGCATTTGACGTCATAGATGATCGGTTGACCAGGACAGCGTTGCAGTACATCGGCGGCAAAGAGCATCAACTGCCGATCCGGGAAAATGACCTCGCCGTCCTTGGTGACCACGCCGAGACGGTCGCCGTCGCCGTCAAAAGCCAGTCCGATTTCAGCGTCACCAGTGCGTAGCGCTTGGATCAGAGCCTGCAGATTTTCCGGTTTGGACGGGTCGGGATGGTGATTCGGAAAATGCCCGTCCACCTCGCAGAACAATTCGCCAACGTCAGCACCGAGCTTGCGGAACAGGGCCGGAGCGATGCCGCCAGCGACGCCGTTGCCGCAATCGATGACAATTTTCAGCGGGCGCGCCAGTCGAACGTCACCGGCGATACGGTTCAGATAAGCGGCCGTGACATCGCTGTGTCGCGACTGGCCGGCACCGTGGCAAAGTTGGCCTGCTTCGATGCGCTGGCGAATTCCCTGAATCATTTCGCCAGCCAGCGTTTCGCCCGCGATGACCATTTTCAGGCCGTTGTAATCGGGCGGGTTGTGACTGCCGGTCACCGCGACACAACTGTGACAACCGAGTTCGTGCGCCGCGAAATAGACGACCGGCGTCGGAACGCAACCCACATCAATGGAATCGATGCCCGCCTGACGGATACCGGCCATCAGCGCCTCGGCGAGTTCCGGCCCGGAAAGTCGACCGTCGCGGCCGACGGCGATCGCCTGTTGACCGCGTTCGACGGCCAGGGAGCCGAGAGCGTGTCCGATCCGACGCACAATCTCTGGCGTCAGGGATTGGCCAACGATGCCCCGAATATCGTAAGCCTTGAAGATTTCACGTGGAAGAGCTGCGTTCATGCCGGTCATTGCATCGAAAAAGAGGATCATCAAGGATATCAAATCCGGCCTGAAGTCGGGGAAATCCTCAGATGATCAGGCAGATTGTAATTGGGACGGCGCGGAACGGCCGCGAACTGGATCATGGCTCTGACTCGTTCGGAGTTCATCTGTGTAGTCGCCCGATTCTCGAAAACCGATCGTCATGACCGACCAGACTCAGGTGCTTGCTCGCTTGAAGCCTGGTTTCTTTCACATTAAAGTGTCATGTCATGAACCTCTCTTACACCAGAGGAACCCTTTCTCCAACAAGAGGCTTCAGGATCTGAATATGCAGATTGAATCCATAGAAATCGAGAACTACCGGGTTTTCAAACATGCCCGGCTAGAGAATCTGCCGCAGCTCGTCACGCTTGTTGGTGCCAATGGCACCGGTAAGAGCACCTTATTCGATATCTTCACTTTCCTCAAGGATGCACTTGCGCACAATGCCGGCAAGGCCGTCTCCCGACGTGGCGGCATGCGTGAGTTGATGAGTCGCCATCAGCGCGGGCCGATTCGCATCGAAATCAAATTTCGCGAGTCCGGCGGACGTCTTGCCACCTATGAATTGGCGATTGCCGAAAACAAAGGTCGTATCGTCGTCGAGCGGGAAATACTCAAATTCCGACGCGGGCAGCGCGGTCAACCCTGGCACTTCATCAACTTCTCAGAAGGTCGGGGAACCGCGATCACCAATGAGCAGCAATATGGCATAGCAGGTGCCAAGGTACAGCGTGCCGAGTATGCGCTTGATGAGCCGGATGTGCTGGCGATAAAAGGTTTGGGGCAGTTCAGGGATTTCCGTGTCGTGGCGGAATTCCGCGCATTGATCGAAAACTGGCAGATCTCCGATTTCCATATCGCCGAAGCCAGAGCGTCGGTCGAAGAAGGCTATGCCGAACATTTGTCGACCCGCGGCGACAATTTGGCTCAAGTGGCCCAATATCTGTACACCTATCACAGCGACCGCTTCCGCAGGTCCTGGAAGCCATGAAGCGCCGCGTCCCCGGCATTCACGAAGTCGAAGCGAAGCCGACCGAAGACGGCCGGCTCGTCTTGCGCTTTCAGGACGGCAGTTTCAGAGACCCTTTCATTTCCCGTTTCGTTTCTGACGGCACCATCAAGATGTTTGCTTATCTGGTGTTGCTGCACGACCCCAAGCCTTTTCCTTTGCTGGCCGTCGAGGAGCCCGAAAACCAGCTTTATCCCAAGCTGCTCGCCGAACTGGCGGAAGAATTCCGCGACTATGCCCGACGCGGTGGCCAAGTTTTCATTTCCACGCACTCGCCCGACTTTCTCAATGCCTTGCAGTTGGATGAAATCTATTGCCTCCAGAAAGAGCAAGGTTTTACCACCATCCGCCGCGCCAGCGATTCCGAGAACCTGCGCGCGCTGTTCGATGCTGGCGATCTGCCCGGCTATCTCTGGAAACAGGGACTGTTCGAGGGCGTCAATCGATGAATGGTCGCATCATTTTTCTGTTGTAAGAATCGTCGATGAAAACACTGCTGTCGGGTTTCATTCCGCACCTGTTTCCCGGCGGGGAGGAACATCAGCATTTCATGTGCATTTCCCATGAAGGCAAAAGCGATCTCGACAGGAGCATCCGGATCAAACTCCGTGCTTGGCGAGTTCCCAACGACCGCTTCGTCATCGTGCGTGACAATGATAATGTTGATTGCGACGATCTGAAGGTTCGATTGCGACAGATCTGCGAGCACAACGGACGTCCCGATACACTGATCCGACTTGTCTGCCAGGAACTGGAAAGCTGGTACATCGGTGATCTCGCCGCCTTGGCGCTTGCCTTTGATCCGCAGCTCGACACACCGGCGCTACGCAGACGTTTCGCCGAGCCGGACAAGTGTCGAAAACCCGCCAAAGAGTTGCAGCGCCTCATTCCGCAATTCCAAAAGGGTGCCGGTGCCCGGGTCATGGCGCAGCATTTGCGAGTATCGGGCAATCTTTCGCCGAGCTTCAACGTGTTTGTCGACGGCCTGAAACGCATCGCCGGGCAAATGGGTTATCAAGAAGCCGTTCGATAATGGTCAAACCACCCACCGCGACGACGAGCGTCGCCGAACGCCATCACGACATGGCGCTGTTTGGCGGAATCCTCATCGTGCAACCGAGACGTCGATTCGAACACGGTACCCACCTCGACCAATACGCTTGCAGCGATCAAGCTCTGCGGCTCGTCTGGCGTGGCCAGGACGTGCAGGAGTGGAGCGGCTTCGTCGCCCATGCGCCGCTGCTCTACATCCGGGCAAAGGTCATCCCAAAGCGCTGATCGACGAGCTGTTGCGCGAATACAGTGGTTAACCACCAGCCCTGGCGTGAAGGACGGCAACGCCGAGCACAGCACATGCGAAGCGGAACAGGTGAAAGCGTTGCCTTGGCGAATGCGTCAGGATTGACGTTTTCCGGCAAATTCGTCTTTTCCCGGACAGAGGCCCGCTTGGGAAGCCAGACGCTCTGAGTGGCCGAAGATGCTCATGTCGCTGCCCATCGGGGGACGAGTCGGTTCAGCGGGGCGCGTTAGCTTTCGGCGGCGGGGCGCCAAAGTGTTGCGCGACCACTGCCCAGTGTCTGCCGACCCGCATCTTCTTGCATCATCCGGGACGGACGCAATGACAATGACCGTTAGCCAGATCGCGCAAACTGGCGGCTGAAAAACGGGCTTACTGTATCCTTCCATTGCACTTTCGCCAACTGCTCGAGGCCGGAACATGTCAACACGACTGCGCGCTTTACATGCCGACATCACGACGCTCGCCATCGATGCCATCGTCAATGCCGCCAACAGATCTTTGCTGGGCGGCGGCGGCGTCGATGGTGCGATTCATCGCGTCGCCGGACCGTCTTTGCTCGACGAATGCCGGCAGCTTGGCGGCTGCAGGACGGGCGAGGCCAAACTCACCGCCGGCCATCGCTTGCCGGCGCGCTACGTCATTCATACCGTTGGACCCGTCTGGCGTGGCGGCGGTCACAGGGAAGCCGAACTGTTGGCAGACTGCTATCGGAATTCGCTCCATCTTGCCGCCAGCCAGGGAGTGGCCCGACTGGCTTTCCCGAGTATCAGTACCGGTGTTTATGGGTTTCCGTTCGATGCAGCGGCCGGGATCGCAGTGAACACCGTCTGCGCGACTTTGGCCAATCTGCTGGCCATCGAGGAAGTGATTTTCTGTTGTTTTGCCGAAAGCGAAAAGCTGATCTACCAACGCTTGTTGAACGAGACGGCCGGCTGACGTGCCGACGTGTTTCTTACGGCAAGGGGGTGACCGGTCGCGATTCGCCCAGCCAGCCGATCAGTCCCTTGCGGACGTTATATACCTGACTGAAGCCGGCTTGCTCGGACAGCAGCTTGCTGGCAGCACGGGTGCGATTGCCACTGCGGCAGATGAGGATCACGGCTTGGGTCGGTTTGGCCACCGACTGAATTTTCGTCAGCCAGGCGGGCACGTCGACCCGACCGCGGTCATCGACAAAGGTGATCAGGCGACTGCCGGCGATCACGCCGGTTTCATGCCATTCGCCAGCGGTACGAATGTCGACCAGCGGCACGCCGCTGGCGGTCAGTCGCTGCAGTTCGGCGTTGTCGATATCGATCACGGCGGCCGGCAACGGCAGGGGGAGAGCGATCAGAGTACAGAAGAAAAGCTTTTTGCCAATCATGTCATCGCTTCCAGACAGGGAGAGAAGTCTGCTCAACAGGATTTCAGCGCTGATAAACGATTCGTCCGCCCACCAGCGTCATGCGCACGCGACCGGTGACTTGGCGGCCGAGATAAGGGGTGTTCTTTCCCTGGCTGCGTAGCGTATCGGCGGTGACTTGCCAGGTTTCAACTGGATCGAACAGGCAGAGGTCGGCGGCGCTGCCGACGCGCATGGAGCCGCCAGCAATGCCGAGAATCGCGGCCGGATCGCAGGTGATGCGCGCCAGGGCGCTGACCAGCGGCAAGGCACACTCTGCCGCCCACTGCAGCGTCAGCGGCAGCAGCAGTTCCAGGGCGCTTGCTCCTGGCAGGGCTTCGCCGAATGGCAATTGCTTGCCGTCGGCATCGACCGGCGTATGGTCGGAACAAATCGCGGCCACGCCGAGTCTGGCCGCCTGCCGCAAGGCCTCCCGGTCGCTGAGCGAGCGCAGAGGCGGGTCGAAGCGACTATTGCTGTCGAAATAGCCGATGTCGGCTTCCGAGAGGTGAAGATGGTAGATCGACACGTCGCAGGTGACTGGCAGGCCTGATTGTCGGGCGTGTTGCACGAGTGCGACGCCGGCGGCTGATGAGAGACGTGACAGATGCAGGCGCACACCGGTCTCGCGGGCCAGCAGCAGGGCGGTGGTAACGGCCACGGTTTCAGCCGCGGTCGGAATGCCGCTCAGCCCGAGCCGTGCGGCGACTTCGCCGTCGTGGGCGACGCCGTCGCCGGCGAGGAATTGATCCTGCGGACGCAGACGGACCGGGTAACCGAAGGTGGCGGCATACTGCATCGCCCGCAACAGCAAGCGGGTGTCTACGATGGATTGTTTGGCCTGCGAAAAAGCGATGCAGCCGGCGCGCGTCAGCGCATTCATTTCGGCGAGCTTTTGTCCGTCGAGCCGCTGCGTGAGCGCGCCGATGGGATAGACGCGCGCCAGGCCCAGCGTATCGGTGCGTCGCACCAGCCGTTCGACGAGTCCCGGTTCGTCGAGCGGTGGCCGGGTATCGGGCGGGCAGGCGACCGAAGTCACCCCGCCAGCAACCGCGGCGCCGAGTTCCGGTTCGATCGCGCCCAGCCGGGTGGATAAATCGACCAGTCCCGGGCAAGCGATCAGGCCATCGGCGTCGATCGTCCGGGCGTGCGGAAACCCCTGCGGTGCCTGTCCGATGGTGGCGATATGTCCGTCGACAATGTACAAATCCAGTTGCCGATCGAGGCCGTTGGCCGGATCGATCAGGCGGGCATTGCGGATATGCAGTGTTTGACCGGTCATTGTTCAGTTTCCTGCCAGGATACCCATTACCGCCATGCGGACGGCAATACCGAAAGTCACTTGCGGCAAGATGACCGCCTGAGAACCGTCGGCAACGTCGGTGTGAATTTCGACGCCGCGGTTCATCGGTCCCGGATGCATGACGATTGCGTCCGGCTTGGCCAGCGCCAGCTTTTCCGGCGTCAGTCCGTAGCAGCGGAAATATTCTCGTGCCGAAGGGAGGAGGGTGCCATTCATGCGTTCATTCTGCAGACGGAGCATGATCACCACGTCGCAGTCACGCAAACCGCTGGTCATATCGTGATGGACCTGCACGCCCAGGGTCTTGATTTCGGCGGGCAGCAGCGTTTCCGGTGCGATGGCGCGTACTTCGGCAGCACCCAGGGTGATCAGGGCGTTGATGTCCGAACGCGCAACCCGCGAGTGAAGAATGTCGCCAACGATGGCCACGCGCAGGTCGGTAAAGTTTTTCTTGTAGTGCCGGATGGTGTACATGTCCAGCAGACCCTGCGTCGGGTGTGAATGACGTCCGTCGCCGGCGTTGACTACGTGTACGTCGGCGCGGCCGATGCGATGCAGGTGCTCAGCGATCAAATGCGGCGCGCCACTCGCGGCGTGGCGGACGACGAACATGTCGGCGTGCATGGCGACCAGATTATCGACGGTATCGAGCAGCGTCTCGCCCTTGGCGGTGGAAGAGCGCGTCACGTCGAGGTTGATGACGTCGGCGGATAACCGTTTGGCGGCGATTTCGAAGGTCGTGCGCGTGCGCGTGGAATTTTCGAAGAAGACGTTGAACACGCTTTTGCCGCGCAACAGCGGCACTTTCTTGACTTCCCGGGTGGAGACTTTGAGAAAGCTCGACGCGGTGTCGAGAATGTGCAGGAGCACTTCGCGTGGCAAACCTTCGATCGACAGCAGATGACAAAGATCGCCGTTGGCGTTGAGCTGAGGATTATGCATGCTCGACCAGACTCCATTCCAGACGATCGTTGCCGTCAGCCGAAAGAACCAGTTCCTGGTTGGGTGCCAGCTCTATTTTCCAGGGGCAATAATTGGCGCAGAAAGGCAGTTGCCGGTGACCACGATCAGCGAGCACCGCCAGCTGGATGCTGGCCGGACGGCCATAATCGAAAATTTCGTTGATCGCCGCACGTGTGGTGCGGCCCGTATACAGCACGTCGTCGACCAGAATCAGCGGCCGATCGTCGACGTCGAAGGGCATCGAACTCGGTTTGACGCGCGGATGCAGACCACGTGCGCCGTAATCGTCGCGGTGAAACGAAACATCGATCAAACCGATGTCGCTGTCCATCTGCAGCAGTTCACGGAGACGACGGGCGACCCACACGCCGCCGCTGTGAATGCCAATGAGGAGGGTGTCCGGGAGCAATTGTGGACGGATCGATGCGGCAAGTTGATCGCATTGGCTTTCGGCATCGGGAAGTTCAATGGTGGGCATCGTTGGCAAGTTGTTCAAGGTGGAAGGAGGGAGATGGCGGTCGCGGCCGATTGGGCGGTGCCGTCAAAATAGCTTTGCAGAATCAACTGAGCGGCGACGGCGTCGAGGTGCTTTTTTGCGCGGCGTGTATCGAGTCCCGTCTCGCGCAAGCGAACGGCCGCGTCCGCTGAGGAAAGTCGTTCATCGATGAAAACGACGGGCAGGCCGAAACGGCCGTACAACTGCCGGCCGAATCGCCGACATCGGGCGGTCATCGTCGTCGCTTTGCCGTCGAGCGACGTCGGCTGTCCGACGACCAGCGCTGTCGGCCGCCATTCGGCGAGCAAGGTGGCGATGGCGGCAAACCGTCGCTCGCTGGACTCGGCGTGGATGACGGATACAGGATGAGCCTGCCGCAACAGCCATTCGCCAACGGCGACGCCGATGCGTTTTTCGCCAAAGTCGAATGCGATGACCGTGCCGGAGCTAGCCGCTGCCGATTCAGGCATGGCCGGCTTCGTCGGCCAGATGCAGCCGATTGACGCCGAGCAACTCCATCGCTGAAGCCAGTCGGTCCTGATAAGGCAATTCGAAAAGGATGCGCAGCGCGGCAGGCACGGTCAGCCAGGCATTTTGGCCCAGTTCGTGTTCCAGCTGACCAGCCGACCAGCCCGAATAGCCGAGGGTGACCATGATGTCTTCCGGTTGGCCACTACGCGCCAAGGCTTGCAGAATATCGCGCGAACTGGTCAGTCCAACGTTGGCATTGATCACCAGCGTCGATTGCCAGTCGCCGACCGGCCGATGCAGCACGAAACCGCGGTCGGTTTGCACCGGGCCGCCGAAAAAAACCGGCAGATCAGAAAATGCACTCGTTTCCAGCGGTACGTCGATCTTGGTGAGCAGGGTGGACAGACTCATTTCGGTCGGTCGATTGACGATGACCCCCAAAGCTCCGCGGTCGTTATGTTCGGCAATATAGACCAGACTTTTGGCGAAATAGGGATCGCTCATCGCCGGCATGGCGATCAGAAAGTGATCGGTCAGATTGATGCTGTGCATGAGCACTATTCTAATCGGCCCGGCATACGCTTGAAAGCTTATGATAATGACTTGGCAGAGTCGCGTCTTGCCGCGCGGAGTCTTCCGTTGCCGAAATCGTCGGCTAAAGCAGGCGAAGCCTGCTGTCCTGTTCGGATTCGGCTCTACAATGTTTCCGTTCGATCGAAAAAGAACTTCATCCCGAAAAAACTTCTCAGGAGCGGGTTTCAATGGCCAGTTACTTCAAATATCACGTTTTTTTCTGTTGCAACCAGCGTCCCAAGGGCGAGACCTGCTGCAACAATCATGCAGCGACGGAGGCGCAGACCTACGCCAAGGACCGTATCGCCGCCCTGAACTTGAAAGGCAAGGGCATGGTACGCATCAACAAGGCCGGTTGTCTGGACCGCTGCGACGACGGGCCGGTGCTGGTCGTATACCCGGAAGGCACCTGGTATACCTATGTCGATACCGAAGATGTCGAGGAGATCATCCAGGAGCATCTGATCAATGGACGAGTCGTCGAACGTCTATGCATATAATTTAACAATTCAATCTCGCTCATTCCTTTTGTCCTTTGTGGGAGAGCCGTCGGGAGGCGGATCATCCCCTGTCTTTGTCGCCAAAGCCGATCGGAAAACATGCTTGAAAAATTCAACAGCGCGCCTGATCAAAACAGCGCTTGCTTTAGTTTCTCTGCATTGACGACTTCAATCTGAAACTCGGGCGGCATTTCCTTTTCGGGATCGATGGCGCCTCGCACGTCCTGAATGACGTACTGCACCAGGCTGTCACATCCCGGCTGATCATCCGGATTTCGATGAAAGATCTCGGGGTTTGAA
>CAYRXO010000094.1:0-13583 GCA_964428215.1 uncultured Candidatus Accumulibacter sp.
GTAGTGACGGCCGCGGCCGAGGAACAGCGCGTGCTGTTTTGCCGAGAAATGCTCTGACCACTGGCGGATCGCCGGCTCGAGTTCGAGGATCTTGCTGACCGCGACCGGCAGGTGGCGGACGGCGTGCAGTTCGGCGGTTTCGGCGGCTTCGTCGAGGCGGCCGCGCAGTTTGGCCAGTACCAGCGTCAGCAGATAAAGCGCCGCCAGTTGCGTGGTGAAGGCTTTGGTCGAGGCGACGCCGATTTCCGGACCGGCACGGGTAATGAAACGCAGGGTGTTTTCGCGCACCAGCGACGATTCGGGAACGTTGCAGATGCACAGGGTGCGCGGCATGCCCAGCGCTTTGGCGTGTTGCAGCGCGGCCAGCGTGTCGGCGGTCTCGCCCGATTGCGAGATGGTCACCACCAGCGTCTCCGGGTCGGGTACCGATTCACGATAACGGTATTCGCTGGCCACTTCGACCGTGCAGGGGATGGCGGCGATCGATTCGAGCCAGTAACGGGCGACCAGACCGGCGTGGTAGCTGGTGCCGCAGGCGATGATCAGCACTTGCCGGACTTCTTTCAGCGTCGCTTCGCCGGCGGCACCGAACAGGCCGGGCTGGATGCTGCGCGCCGCACCGATCATTTCGAGGGTGTTGGCCAGCGCGTTCGGCTGCTCGAAGATTTCCTTCTGCATGTAATGGCGGTATTGGCCGAGTTCGACGGCGTCCGCCGAGAGATGTGATTCGTTCTCCGGACGTTCGACTGGCGTGCCATCGACACGCACGATGCGGTACCCATCCTGGCGCAGTTCGGCGCAATCGCCGTTTTCCAGGTACACCATCCGGCGGGTGACCTGAATCAACGCCGAGGCGTCGGAGGCGGCGTAACAGCCGTCGTCGCTCAAACCGAGCAGCAGCGGCGAGCCTTCGCGGGCGACGACGATGCGGCTCGGGTCGATTTCACGCAGCACGGCGATGGCGTAGGCGCCCTGCAGTTGAGCAATCGCCTGGCGCACCGCGGTCAGGAAGTCGTCGACGGTGCGCAGTTCGTAAGCGATCAGGTGTGCCATCACTTCCGTATCGGTATCGGAAGTGAACTGGTAACCGACTGCTTTCAGCCGTGCGCGCAGAAATTCGTGATTTTCGATGATGCCGTTATGCACCACCGCCAGACCATCGGAAACGTGCGGGTGGGCGTTGCGCTCGCACGGTACGCCGTGCGTCGCCCAGCGGGTGTGCGCAATGCCGGTGTTGCCGGCCGCCTGCGGCGAGCCGTCGACCTGTGCGGCGAGTTCGGCGACGCGGCCGACGGCGCGCAGGCGATGCAGGCCATTCTCGTTGATCAACGCCAGTCCGGCTGAGTCGTACCCGCGATATTCGAGCTTGCGCAGGCCTTCGAGAAGTACCGGAAGGATATTGCGGTCAGCGACCGCGGCAACGATGCCACACATAGTCTGTCACTTTTTCGTTTTTTGCGGCCGTTTCCAGCCGGAGATGGTCACTTGCCGAGCGCGCGAGATGGTCAAGGCGTCAGGCGGGGCGTCTTTGGTCAGTGTCGTGCCGGCACCGAGCGTCGCGCCGCGGCCGACGGTCACCGGTGCGACGAGCTGGGTATCGGAGCCGATGAAGGCGTCGTCCTCGATCACCGTCTTGAATTTGTTGGCGCCGTCGTAATTGCAAGTAATCGTTCCGGCACCGATGTTCACCCGGCTGCCGACGATGGCGTCGCCGACGTACGCCAGATGGTTGGCCTTGGAATTGGCCGCCAAGCGGCTGTTCTTCAACTCGACGAAATTGCCGATATGCACGCCGGCAGCGAGTTCGGTACCGGGGCGCAAGCGCGCGAAGGGTCCGATGACGCCATCCGGGCCGACCTGCGCCTCCTCAATGTGGCTGAACGAGGCGACACGGGTGCCGGCGCCGATGCGCGCGTTCTTTATCACGCAGCTGGCGGCGATTTCGACCGCTTCCTCGAGTTCGACGCGGCCTTCGAAGACGCAGTTGACGTCGATGAACACGTCGCGTCCGCAGATCAGTTCGCCGCGCACGTCGATGCGCGCCGGGTCGGCCAGGCGCACGCCTTGTTCGAGCAGACGCTCGGCGATGCGCCGCTGGGCGATGCGTTCGAGTTCGGCGAGTTGCACCTTGCTGTTGACGCCGAGAACTTCCCATGCCGCTTCCGGCTGCGCGGTGCGGATCGGCAACCCGGCCTCGACGGCCATGCCGACGATGTCGGTCAGGTAATACTCGCCCTGTGCGTTGTCGTTCGACAAGCGGCTCAGCCAGTCGGCGAGGCGCGCCGTCGGCAGGGCGATAATGCCGGTGTTGATCTCGCGGATGGCGCGTTCTTCCGCACTGGCATCGCGCTGTTCGACGATGCGCTGCACATTGCCGGCGGCATGGCGCACGATGCGGCCATAACCGGTCGGGTCGGCGAGTTCGACGGTGAGGATGGCCAGCGCGTCGCGCGCGGCGTGCAGCAGACGTTCGAGCGTCGCCGTCTGGATCAGCGGCACGTCGCCGTAGAGGATCAGCGTCGTCGCTGCGTCGCTCAGATGCGGCAATGTCTGCATCACGGCATGGCCGGTGCCGTGTTGCGGCTCCTGCAGCGCCCAGACCAGATCCGGCGCGACGATCGTTTGCTGCAGCGCTTCACCACCATGGCCATAGACCAGGCACAGCGCTTGCGGCTTCAGTTCGCGGGCGGTATCGATGACGTGCATGACCAGTGCCTTGCCGGCGAGCGGATGCAGCACTTTCGGCAGGTTGGAATGCATGCGTTTGCCTTGCCCCGCAGCAAGGATGACGATATTCATGAAGATGTTCTCCGACTGACGGATGGGTAAATCCCGCCCGCCGGGCTGGCTGGCGGCGGGGAGCAAGCTTGATAGTGTCCTGATTCCATGACCAAATCGTTCGTGACGCGGACGGGCTGCCGTCAGTTCCGTTTGCACGCCGATACGACCAGCACAGTCGCCAGGGTCGCAGAGACGGCTTGCTGCAGCGGAATGGTCTGCGGTCGAGCAGTATTGTTTCAGATTTAGTAGTGAAAATTTGTAAAAAAGTCACAACAGTCGTGCTGCGGGCGCTTGTCGTCAGCACTTCATTTTAGCCACCCCGCGGGTTGAAGCCTGTGCCTTTTGATTGGCGCCCATCAGAGTGGGGAACAGCTTGTCAGTCGGCGCAGGCCGGTCGCCAGGCGACACGCTCCATACGACAAGCAAAAAAAGACGGCTGGACCTGTGCAGGTCCGCCGTCATCGCGCATCTGTCTGACGATACGCATCCGGTGTGCTTCAACGCGGCAAGTCACTGCGTCCCATCAGATAGCTATCCACTTCGCGTGCGCATTGCCGGCCTTCACGTATCGCCCAGACGACCAGCGACTGCCCGCGGCGCATGTCGCCGGCGGCAAAGACCTTCGGCACGCTCGTCGCATAGCAGCCCGGCCCGTCGGTCGTCGCCTTGACGTTGCCGCGCGCGTCGAGGTCGACCGCCAGCCGTTCGAGCAGTCCGCTTTTGACCGGCGAAACGAAACCCATCGCCAGCAGCACCAGATCGGCCGGCACCTCGAACTCGCTGCCGGGCACTTCGCTCATGCGGCCATTCTGCCAATCGACGCGAACGACTTTCAGGGCACGCACCTGACCGTTTTCGCCGACGAATTCCTTGGTCGACACGGCGAAATCCCGCGCGCAGCCTTCTTCATGCGATGACGAGGTGCGCAACTTGAGCGGCCAGTACGGCCAAGTCATGCTTTTATCTTCCTGCACGGGCGGTTCGGGCATCACTTCGAACTGCGTCACCGAACGCGCACCATGCCGATTGCTCGTTCCGACGCAATCGGAACCGGTGTCGCCGCCGCCGATGACCACTACCTGTTTGCCAGTGGCGAGGATTTGTCCGGCCAGCGTATCGCCGGCATTGACCTTGTTCTGCTGCGGCAGGAATTCCATGGCGAAATGCACGCCGGCGAGTTCGCGGCCCGGCACCGGCAGGTCGCGCGGCGCTTCGGCACCGCCGGCCAGAATGATGGCGTCGAACTCTGCCAGCAGTTGGTCGACCGGCACGGCGTCGGCACCGTCGCCGCCGACGCATTGCTTGACCCGGAATTCGACGCCTTCGGCAGCCATCTGCTGCATGCGGCGATCGATGTGCGCTTTCTCGAATTTGAAATCGGGAATGCCATAACGCAGCAATCCGCCGATACGATCGTTCTTCTCGAAGACGACGACGGCATGGCCGACGCGCGCCAGTTGCTGCGCGGCCGCCAGTCCGGCTGGTCCGGAACCGACGATCGCCACCCGTTTGCCGGTCTTCACCTTCGCCGGCTGCGGCACGATCCAGCCCTCTTCCCAGCCCTTGTCGACGATCGCGTGCTCGATCGATTTGATGCCGACTGGCTCGTTGTTGATATTCAGCGTGCACGCCGCTTCGCACGGCGCCGGACAAATGCGGCCGGTGAAATCAGGAAAATTGTTCGTCGAGTGCAGGACGCTCAGTGCCTGCTTCCAGTTCCCGCGATAAACCAGATCGTTCCAGTCCGGAATGATGTTGTTCACCGGGCAGCCGTTGTTGCAGAAGGGAATACCGCAATCCATGCAGCGCGCACCTTGCACGCCGGCCTGCTCGTCGCTGAGCGCGAGAACGAATTCGCGATAGTGCCGCAAGCGCGATTCGGCCGGTTCGGCGACTTCGACGAGACGCTGGAACTCGAGAAATCCAGTCGGCTTACCCATGGTTATGCAGCCTCCAGTTGCTTTTTCGCCGCCATTTCGTTGAGCGCACGGCGATACTCGTGCGGCATGATCTTGACGAAGCGCGCACGGGCGTTGGTCCAGTCGTCGAGCAGGCGTTTTGCCTGTCGGCTGGCGGTATATTGATAATGTTTTTCGATCAATCCCTTGAGCAGCACTTCGTCGATCACGCCCAGATGGCGGACATCGACCTTGCCGTGCGCTTCGAGATCGTCGCCGGCGTCGCTGCCCTGGCGGGCGGCGAATTCTTCCTCGACCGGTTCGAGCGACACCTGTGCCATATTGCAGCGCTTTTCAAAAGTGCCATCCTCGTCGAGGACGTAGGCGACGCCGCCGGACATGCCGGCCGCGAAGTTGCGCCCGGTCTGGCCGAGGACGACGACCGTGCCGCCGGTCATGTATTCGCAGCCGTGGTCGCCGACGCCTTCGACGACCGCCGTCGCGCCGGAGTTGCGCACCGCGAAGCGTTCGCCGGCGACGCCGGAGAAGAAGACTTCGCCTTCGGTGGCGCCATAGAGCACGGTATTGCCGACGATGATGTTCTGCGTCGACACGCCACGGAAAGCGGCTGACGGCCGGACGATAATGCGCCCGCCCGAGAGGCCCTTGCCGACGTAGTCGTTGCATTCGCCGATCAGATCGAGCGTCACGCCACGCGCCAGGAAGGCGCCGAAAGCTTGTCCGGCGGTGCCTTGCAGATGGATGTGGATGCTGTCTTCCGGCAAACCGGCGTGCCCGTAGCGCTCGGCGACGCGTCCGGAGAGCATCGCGCCGACCGTGCGGTGCACGTTGCGCACCGGCAGTTCGATGTCGACTTTCTCGCGGCGTTCGAGTGCTGGCGCGGCGAGTGCGATCAACTGGTTGTCGAACGATTTGGCCAGGCCGTGATCCTGTTCTTCGCAGTGGTAAGCGGCGCTGTCGGCGACGTTCGACGGACGGTGGAAGATGCGGCTGTAATCGAGCCCTTTCGCTTTCCAGTGACTGATGCCGGCCCGCATGTCTAGCAGATCGCAACGGCCGATCAGATCGTCGAAGCGCCGGACGCCCATGCCAGCCATCAACTCACGCACTTCCTCGGCGACGAAGAAGAAATAATTGACCACGTGCTCGGGTTGGCCGCTGAAGCGGCGCCGCAGCACCGGGTCCTGGGTGGCGACGCCGACCGGGCAGGTGTTGAGGTGGCATTTGCGCATCATGATGCAGCCTTCGACGACCAGCGGCGCGGTGGCGAAACCGAATTCGTCGGCGCCGAGCAAGGCGCCGATCAGCACGTCGCGGCCGGTTTTCATCTGACCATCGACCTGCACGCGCACTCGGCCGCGCAGGCGGTTGAGGACCAGCGTCTGCTGCGTCTCGGCCAGACCGAGTTCCCACGGCGAGCCGGCGTGCTTGATCGACGATTGCGGGCTGGCACCGGTGCCGCCGTCGTGTCCGGCGATCACCAGATGGTCGGCCTTGGCCTTGGTCACCCCGGCGGCGACGGTGCCGACACCGACTTCGGAGACCAGCTTGACGCTGATCGACGCCCGCGGATTGGTGCTCTTCAGGTCGTGGATCAGTTGCGCCAGATCTTCGATCGAGTAGATGTCGTGATGCGGCGGTGGCGAAATCAGACCGACGCCCGGCACCGAGTGACGCAGGAAGCCGATGTATTCCGACACCTTGTGGCCGGGCAACTGACCGCCTTCGCCGGGCTTGGCACCCTGCGCCATCTTGATCTGGATCTGGTCGGCGTTGACCAGGTATTCGGTGGTCACCCCGAAACGTCCGGAAGCCACCTGCTTGATCGCCGAGCGCAGGCTGTCGCCGGGCTTCAGCGTGTAATCGCGTTCGATGCGCGATTTGCCGACGACGTCGGAAACCTTTTCGTCGCCCTTGAGGACTTTGAAGCGCGCCGGGTCCTCACCGCCTTCGCCGGTGTTCGATTTGCCGCCGAGGCGGTTCATGGCGATGGCCAGCGTGCTGTGCGCTTCGGTCGAAATCGAGCCGAGCGACATCGCGCCGGTGGTGAAGCGCTTGACGATTTCCTGCGCCGGTTCGACCTCGTCGAGCGGCACCGCCGGTCCAGTGGACTTGAGTTGGAACAAACCGCGCAAGGTCATGTGCCGGCGGATCTGATCGTTGATCAGCGCGGCGTAATCCTTGTAAGTCTCGTAGCGGCCGCTGCGCGTCGCATGCTGCAGCTTGGCGATCGCATCCGGTGTCCACATATGCTCTTCGCCGCGGATGCGATAAGCGTATTCGCCGCCGGCGTCGAGCATCGTCACCAGGACCGGATCGTCGCCAAACGCCTGTTTGTGCAGGCGGATCGCTTCTTCCATGACTTCGAAGACGCCGACCCCCTCGACTTGCGTCGACGTGCCGCAGAAGTATTTGTCGACCATTTTTTTCTGCAGACCGATCGTTTCGAAGATCTGCGCGCCGGTGTAGGACATGTAGGTGGAAATGCCCATTTTGGACATCACTTTCAACAGTCCCTTGCCGACGCCCTTGATGAAGTGCTTGATCGCCTTGGCTGATTTTTCGGGATCGCCGCCGACCATCTGCTGCAGCGTTTCGAAGGCGAGATAAGGGTGCACCGCTTCAGCGCCAAAGCCGGCCAGCACGGCGAAATGGTGCGTTTCGCGCGCGGCGCCGGTTTCGACGACCAGACCGACGCGCGTGCGCAGCCCTTTGGCCACCAGATGCTGGTGGATGGCCGAAGTGGCGAGCAGTGCCGGGATCGCCACGTTGTCCTTGTCGAGCCGACGGTCGGAGACGATCAGGATGCTCGACCCACGATAGACATGATCTTCAGCTTCCGCGCACAGCGACGCCAGACGCGCTTCGACGCCTTCATTGCCCCAGGCCAGCGGATAGCAGATGTCGAGTTCGGCCGAATGGAACTTGTTGCCGGTGTAGGCGGCGATGCGCCGCAGCTTGGCCATGTTGTCGAAATCGAGCACCGGCTGCGCGACTTCGAGCCGGTACGGCGGATTGATTTCGTTGATGCCGAGCAGATTCGGTTTCGGTCCGATGAACGAGACCAGCGACATCACCAGCTGTTCGCGGATCGGGTCGATCGGCGGATTGGTGACCTGGGCGAACAATTGCCGGAAATAGTTGAACAGTGGCTTGCTGCGGTTGGAGAGCACCGCCAGCGGCGAATCGTTGCCCATCGAGCCGGTGGCTTCCTCGCCGGAACCGGCCATCGGTTCGAGAATGAACTTGACATCTTCCTGGCTGTAGCCGAAGGCCTGTTGCCGGTCGAGCAGGGACGCCGGATAAGTCGGCGCCGCGGCGCCGGTACGCGGCGACGGCAGGTCGTCGAGCTTGATGTTGATCCGGCAGAGCCAATCCTGATACGGTTTGGTCAGCGACAGCGTTTCTTTCAATTCACGGTCGTCGATGATCCTCCCCTGATCGAGGTCGATCAGGAACATCTTGCCGGGCTGCAGGCGCCATTTCTTGATGATCCGCTCTTCGGGAATCGGCAGGACACCGGCTTCCGACGCCATGACCACCATGTCGTCGTCGGTGACCAGATAGCGCGCCGGCCGCAAGCCGTTGCGGTCGAGGGTGGCGCCGATCTGCCGGCCGTCGGTGAATGCCACCGCCGCCGGACCGTCCCAGGGCTCGATCATCGCCGCGTGGTACTTGTAGAAGGCGCTGCGCTTCTCGTCCATCAGCGTATGCGACTCCCAGGCCTCGGGAATCAGCATCATCATCGCGTGCGCCAGCGAATAGCCGCCCATGACCAGCAGTTCGAGCGCGTTGTCGAAGGAGGCGGAGTCCGACTGACCGGGGTAGATCAGCGGCCAGATTTTTTCGAGGTCGGCGCCGAGCATCGGCGAGGAGGTGCCTTTTTCGCGCGCGCGCATCCAGTTGTAGTTGCCGCGCAAGGTATTGATTTCGCCGTTATGCGCGATCATCCGGAAAGGATGCGCCAGTTTCCAGGTCGGGAAGGTATTGGTCGAAAAACGCTGGTGTGCCAGCGCCATTGCCGACACACAACGCGGGTCCTGCAGGTCTTTGTAATATTCGCCGACTTGATCGGCGAGCAGCAGCCCCTTGTAAACCACCGTCCGCGCCGAGCACGACGGCTGGTAAAACTCCTTGCTGTGCTTGAGGCCGAGCGCTTGAATAGCGTTGGCGGCACGTCGGCGGATGACGTAGAGCTTTCTTTCCAGCGCGTCGGTGACCATGATGTCCGGACCGCGGCCGATAAAGATCTGCCGGATCACCGGTTCGCGCGCGCGGACCGCCGGTGACATCGGCAGTTGATGATCGATCGGCACGTCACGCCAGCCGAGCACCACCTGTTGTTCGGCGCGTACAGCGCGCTCGATTTCTTCCTGGCAGGCCAGCCGCGATGCCGATTCCTTGGGCAGAAAGACCATGCCGACTCCATAATCGCCGGCCGGCGGCAATTGCGCGCCGAGCTTGTCCATCTCCTCGCGGAAGAGCTGGTCGGGAATCTGGATCAGAATGCCGGCTCCGTCGCCCATCAGCGGATCGGCGCCGACCGCGCCGCGATGGTCGAGATTGCGCAGGATCATCAACCCGTTCTCGATGATCGAGTGACTCTTCTGACCCCGGATGTGTGCGACAAAACCGACGCCACAGGCATCGTGCTCGTTGGCTGGGCGGTATAGACCTTGTTCTTCAGGTACGCTCGAATCGATCACTCGCGAATCCTCATAAATCTATAATCGGTCCCCGGAACGTCGTGCTGGATACGAATATTCGTTAAACCGACGGTTCACCCGGAAGGAGGCCACGTAGGGGACTGGCGACTATACGCCGAATGCGCCGGCTATTCAAGATGTTGCGCTGCACCAATGACGTGCGGGAGTCTCGTTGTCCGGCGCCAAGGTGAAGCAGGCGGCCTTGTCTGCCGGCGAATCGTCCGAATTAACGGACATCGGGAGTCGTCGAAAAGTGACGGGCCGGTCGACAAAACCGTTCGGGCAGACCCGTCATCAACGTTCGTCGCTGTGCTGCGGCATCGCGTGGCAGCGCGGACAACTGGTCAGCGCAGCGGCTTGTCTGCCGTTCAAGCGGGGGCGACCGAGAAGAACAGGCAGTTTTGAGAAGGTTTAACGTGCTAAAGTCCGTGGCAGGCTTGTGGTAAGCTGCGGCGGGAACCCGGCAGGCAGGCCCCTCGAGCGGCTGCCCGGATCGGAAAATCGGGGAATATTTCTGCGCACCCCCGCTGCTTCACGGGCAGCAAATTCGAATTTTCAGCTCGACAAGAGCAATCTTGCGTTGGCAACAAGGCGGTCTTCGTAGCAAACGACGGGGCCGCTTTTTTTGGTATTGATACGAACGATAGCAATTCATGGAGGACTGAATGGCGCTGACAATAGGAGTACCCAAGGAAGTGGCCACCGGTGAAAAGCGGGTGGCCACGGTACCAGAAGTTATTGAAAAATTAATAAAACTTGGCTTTTTCGTCATCGTCGAATCAGGCGCTGGCGATTCGGCCAACATTTCCGACGATGTCTACCGCGCTTCCGGTGCCGACATTGCCGCGACCGCAGCCGACCTGTGGGGCAAAGCGGACATCGTCTTCAAGGTGCGCGGTCCGTCGCCTGAGGAAGTGGCGCTGATCCGTCCGGGAACGACGCTGGTCAGTTTCATCTGGCCGGCACAGAATCCAGAACTGTTGCAGCAGCTGGCCGCACGCAAGGCGACCGTGCTGGCGATGGACAGCGTGCCGCGTATTTCGCGCGCGCAGAAACTCGACGCCTTGAGCTCGATGGCCAACATTGCCGGTTACCGCGCCGTCATCGAAGCCGCGCACCATTTCGGCCGCTTCTTTACCGGCCAGATCACCGCCGCCGGCAAGGTGCCGCCGGCGAAAGTGTTCGTCATCGGTGCCGGCGTCGCCGGTCTGGCGGCGATCGGCGCCGCTTCCGGTCTGGGCGCCGTCGTGCGCGCCAACGATACGCGTCCGGAAGTCGGCGATCAGGTCAAGTCGATGGGCGGCGAATTCGTCACCGTCGATTACCAGGAAGAAGGTTCCGGCGTCGGCGGCTACGCCAAGGTGATGAGCGAAGGCTTCCAGCAAGCGCAGCGTGAAGTCTTCGCCAAGCAGGCCAAGGACGTCGACATCATCATCACCACGGCACTGATTCCCGGCAAACCGGCACCGCGGCTGATCACCGCCGAGATGGTCCGCTCGATGAAACCGGGCAGCGTGATCGTCGACATGGCGGCCGAACAGGGCGGCAACTGCGAACTCACCGAACCGGGTACGGTTACCGTCAAGCACGGGGTGACGATCATCGGCTACAGCGACCTGCCCAGCCGTCTGGCCAAGCAGTCCAGCACGCTATACGCCACCAACCTGCTGCGCCTGACCGAAGAGCTGTGCAAGACCAAGGACGGTCTGATCGACGTCAACATGGAAGATGAAGTGTTGCGCGGCACGACGGTGATCAAGGACGGGACGATCACTTGGCCGCCGCCGGCGCCGAAACTTTCGGCGGCGCCTGCCGTCGTCGCGCCAGCGGCGAAACCGGTGGCAGCACCGAGCAAGTCACATGGTCACGGCGGGGACAGCAAGCCGATGGCCGGCGGTGCGATGGCGACTCTTTTTGCCGTCGCCGCCGTGTTCTTTTGGTTCGTCGGTGCATACGCGCCGCCGGCCTTCCTCGGTCACTTCACCGTTTTCGTGCTGGCCTGTTTTGTCGGCTACATGGTCGTCTGGAACGTCAAACCGGCGCTGCACACGCCGCTGATGAGCGTCACCAACGCTATCAGCAGCATCATCGCCATCGGGGCGCTGGTGCAGATCGCACCGACCGACGTGGGTGGTTTCGATCGTCCTGAAACCTGGATCCGCTGGCTCGCCGTCGGCGCGATCGTCCTGGCAACGATCAACATGTTCGGTGGTTTCGCCGTCACCCAGCGCATGCTGGCCATGTTCCGCAAATAGGAGTAGATCAAGATGTCTGCAAGTCTGGCAACCGTCTCCTATCTCGGAGCGACGATTCTTTTCATTCTCTGTCTTGGTGGCCTGAGCAATCAGGAAACCGCCCGTCGAGGCAACCTCTACGGCATCATCGGCATGACCATCGCCGTCCTGGCGACGGTCTTCGGGCCGCGCGTCGGCGCTGCCGGCTACGGCTGGATCGTCGGCGCCATGCTCGTTGGCGCGACCATCGGCCTCTATGCCGCCCGCACCGTGCAAATGACGCAGATGCCTGAACTGGTCGCCTTGATGCACAGCATGGTCGGTCTGGCCGCGATGCTGGTCGGCTTCGCCAACTACATTGATCCCGGTGCCTCGGCCAACATGAGTGGCGCGGAGAAAGCGATCCACGAGGTCGAAATCTACGTCGGCATCCTGATCGGTGCAGTGACCTTCTCGGGTTCGGTGATCGCTTTCGGCAAGCTTTCCGGCAAGCTTTCCGGCAGCCCGGTGCTGCTGCCCGGCCGTCACTGGATCAATCTGCTTGGTCTGCTGGTGGTCATCTACTACGGACGCGAATTCCTCAATGCGCACAGCATCCACGACGGCATGACGCCGCTGGTGGTGATGACCGTGATCGCTTTGCTGTTCGGCGTGCATATGGTGATGGCCATCGGCGGTGCCGACATGCCGGTGGTGGTGTCGATGCTCAACAGCTACTCGGGCTGGGCGGCCGCGGCAACCGGCTTCATGCTCTCCAACGACCTGCTGATCGTCACTGGCGCGCTGGTCGGTTCGAGTGGCGCGATCCTCTCTTACATCATGTGTGCGGCGATGAACCGTCACTTCCTCAGCGTCATCGCCGGCGGCTTTGGTACCGGCGGCGGTACTCCAGCGGCGTCCGGCGCGGTGCAGCCGGCTGGTGAAGTGGTGGCGATCAGTGCCCCCGAAACCGCCGAACTGTTGCGTGAAGCGAAGAACGTGATCATCGTCCCCGGCTACGGCATGGCCGTCGCACAGGCACAACACACGGTGTACGAAATCACCCGTATGCTGCGTGAAAAGGGTGTCAATGTCCGCTTCGGCATCCATCCGGTCGCAGGTCGCATGCCCGGACACATGAACGTGCTGCTGGCCGAGGCCAAGGTGCCTTACGATATCGTTCTGGAAATGGACGAACTGAACGATGACTTCCCGCAAACCGACGTGGCGATGGTCATTGGCGCCAACGACATCGTCAATCCGGGCGCACAGGACGATCCGAGCAGCCCGATCGCCGGCATGCCGGTGCTCGAAGTGTGGAAAGCTAAAACGTCGATCGTCATGAAGCGCAGCATGGCCTCGGGTTACGCCGGCGTTGATAATCCTTTGTTCTACAAAGAAAACAACCGCATGCTCTTCGGCGATGCCAAGAAAATGCTCGACGAGGTGCTGTCGTCCCTCAAAGGCTGAAAGCGCGATGTCCCGCGAAGATCCGACGTTCCCAAAGAGAGCGCCGGATCTTCGCGGGCAGCTTTGCTGATCGGCAGAGCATTCCTCCAGGACGGAAGTCCACGCCGAGATCATTTCCCGCCGTGACTGCCTTCGACGATCCGCCAGAAAGCGTGCGGCAATCATTCCAAAGCAGAGATCGTCCAGCGGCATGATCGCATGCGCCAAAACTGGAAGAGCCTTGCGGCTGTCGCAATGAGTTGCAGCGCAGCACCATGACGTTTGCTGGTGCAATTGCCGTGTGGATACCTCGTTCAATGCTTTACAAGCACAACATAGCTCTCTATAATCCTACATTCTTCGCGCGGGGGTATAGCTCAGCTGGGAGAGCGCTTGCATGGCATGCAAGAGGTCCGCGGTTCGATCCCGCGTACCTCCACCACGAGCGAGAAGAAAATCTGTTCCGGGTCCCCATCGTCTAGAGGCCTAGGACACTACCCTTTCACGGTAGGTAC
>CAYRXO010000095.1:0-13453 GCA_964428215.1 uncultured Candidatus Accumulibacter sp.
GAAAGCGGCATGGGTTTCGCGAACACCTTCGCGAGTCGGCTCCAGTACGCACTCCAAACGTCGCAGCAGCGTGAACGGCAAAATGATCTTGCCGAAATCCGTGTGCTTGAAATCACCCCAAAGGTCTTCAGCGTTTTTCCATATGAAATCCGCTAGTGATGCGCCCGATCCTGCCAATTCTGCCATGTGGTTCTCCAACCAGGTTTTGCACAAAACGGAGAATTTTCACCTCGGGCATAGATTCAAAATCCCAACCTTAGTTTGCACATGGCCGTAAATGTCTACGCGGGATGAGGTACACGGCACGCAGCCGGCGGGGCATCGCCAGTGAATGGTCGAAGTGGCGAGCCGCGCGCAACACCGCGCTTCGCCGGCGCAGTCAATCATTCAGCGTTCGACTAGAAAAGACCGACATCTCCATCGTCTTCTTTCTTGACGCCCGGTTTGCGTCCGCGGGCAGGGGTGGGCGGATCGCAGGAGAGCCGACAACTGGTGCCCTCGATCTTGCGGCCTTCGATGTATCGGGTCACTTTACAGCAGATGACGTCGCCGGATGCCGCCAGTCTGACAATCTGATCGCGCAGATCATCGAGCGGAATACTCAGCAATTCGGCCATATCGACGTCGAGTTGCTCGCCGTTGTTGCGCAGAAAAGCCAAAATCGTTTCGGTCATCTCACCCTACCCTATAAATGCCTTTACCAATCTACCAAGCTGACAGTTTGCGCCAGCGAACTGATTCTGGCAAACGAGCGCACCGCCACGTCGCGGCAAGCAGTGGAGTCCTTGGCCGTTGACGGCACATTCCGCAGCGTACTTGCCCAGCGGATAAAAAACCCGGTGCGCTGACACCGGGCTTGCGTTGGATGGCGAAAAACCGATGCCGCCATCGCTCCTGATCAGACTTTGCCTGGCAACAAACCAAGCGCCGGTGCGATCATTTTTTCAACGTTCTTCACGGCAGGATCAGCCATTTGCAGCCAGTTGCTGAAAATCGAACGGACCATCGTCGCCATCGATTTGACACGTTCCACCGCACTGTCGACAGTGGCCGGACGTTGCTCCCACAAATAGTTGACGGTGGAAGAAACATCGCCCTTGGCTGCGTTGATCTGGCTCTCGACAATCTGCACGACGGCGTTGGTCGATTCATTATAGATTTCGTAGACGCGTCGATAATAAGTCATCGATTGATCGAGTGCTGCGTTGGCAACCGGCATCTGCAAGGCCTTGAGAGCGTCGATATCACGTACTGCCAGCAAGGCGGCAATCGTTTCAGCGTTGCTTTCCACGGCGCTGCGCACCGTTTGCAGATTCAATGCCGCCCATTGACCCACACCGTCAAATGATGCATTGGCCACTCCCTTGATAGCTTCCACGCCGGTATTGCCGCTGTTAACAATTTTTTCGGTAAGCTTGGACACGTCACTCTCCTTTTAATAACAATTTCCTGATCAAAGTCGCCAATATCGACTAACGACTTTTATTGCTGCACCGCAGCATGCGTCGCATTTTATCCCTGTGATTCGGGTTGTCAATAGCTCTTGTTGCGACGCAACAAAGAATTGGCAACCGCTGTCCTTGCGCTAGCCGGACAGGAGTAGAATGCAGCTTGTTTTCCGGAAACGAACGAATGCAGGAACAAACCCCTTACCAATTGATCGGCGGCGAGGCGACCGTCGCGGCGCTCTGCGATCGTTTCTACCAATTGATGGCCGAAACGCCACAATTTCGTAGCATCCGCGCGCTGCATCCGGATGATTTACAGCCCTCACGCGACAAATTGTTCTTGTTTCTTTCCGGCTGGCTGGGGGGACCGGATCTCTACGTGCAGCACATCGGCAATCCGATGCTCCGACGCCGGCATCTGCCGTTCGCCATCGGTACGGAAGAACGCGACCAGTGGGTCGCCTGCATGTATCTGGCCATGGAAGCGGTGGGCATCGAAGAATCCTTGCGAGAAAAACTGCTCGCCTCGTTCTTCAACACCGCTGACTTCATGCGCAATCGACCGAACTGAATCGTTTTGCAGCGCAAGCAACGACGCTGCCGGACCCAACGTATTTCCTTCTCATGAACGAAGCGGTTTTCATCACGGAGCCCGCCCCTGCTCATCCGCATCGCATGCTGGACAACCAGTCTCTGGCAGACTCGCCGTGTAATTCGTCGGGCAATTTCCCGATGCAAATACAAACGCTGCCGCCTATGATCCCCAGCCCAAGCACCTCCCCCGGCGCCACTTCGGGAAGTTCGCGCGCCGGCAAGCGCAGCACGAGCTCTGCCGCGCCGGAAGCGGCCGGCTCCTTGACGATTTCGCCTCTCAGAACCCTGGCATCGGGGAGATAGCGGCCCGTGGAAGGTGACTGCCCAATGCCGAACAGTCCTTTCCCCTCTTTCTCCACCTTCAACACCTTCACGAGCAGCCGAGTGTCCGTCTTCCTGCCCGCGGGCCACTCCCAATTCAGTTTCATTGCCTCTGTATCCGTCACACATCCTCCCATTGATTCAAGAAAACCCAACGCGGCGATCACTGCGATCACGTAGCGCACCGTGCGACGCAGCCAAGCGCCCTTGCCTTTCCCCCAACACCCCGACTTTCCGGGCTGCCTGCGACGCATTTCCGAAGCGCTGAAAGCAGCTGTACGTTCTCGTATCACGGCACGTCCACAAGGAGGTCGAAACCGCCGGTCCTGGGCGAAAAACCGATGTAGCCGCTATCGATGCGCGCCGTCTTCCCCTTTTCCCGATAAAGCTGCAGGTAAAGGTTGTTCGGGGTATCCAGTCCGGGGATCCCTCCGGAAAGAATGCCAGCCGCCTGAAAGGCGCCCGAGGCGCGTGTCGAACAATTGCCCCCGAGAATGTTGAAGGATCCCGGCGACTTATCCAGATTCGCCCAATAATCGGAAAATTTCTTTGCTTCCGCGCCGCCGACATAAAAAATCAGAAACGTCGAAATTACGTTGTAACCTTTTGCCGTCGCGCAGTCGATGTAATAAGGGCGGTGTTTGAGCAACTCCGAATAGTCGTAGACCATTCCATGCATGCCCATGCCGCTTTTGTTGAAGCTGCCGTCGTTACCTTCCCCAAAAAAGCCCATCGGCGAACCGTCGGGCAGAATCACGTCCGCGTGCTGTTCCATGACGCCGGGCTCATGCGTGTGACTGGTCTTCCCTCTGACGATCAGGCCGACCTGATCGCCTGCGAAGTGCACAATATACGACCTTGCCATTTTTTCCTCCCAGGAATACGTCCTCTAAGGAAGCACTGATTAAATCGATTTTCGCCCCAAGATGGCAGCCTAACCCATTGGTTGTACTGATGTCGAAATTTTGTAACACGATTTAATCAGCGCTTCCCTAACGTCCAGGGAAGGTCCTGAACCAAGGCTGCGCGCGATGAAGCGCCTGCCGCACGACGCGCAGCCATTTATTCAGCATTTCCCTGTTCATGCCAAAATCTACAGCGGGCGGAAAGAGCAATATCAACGCCCCCTGACGAACAGGGTCATCTCTCCTCCCCCAAAGAATGAACGCCGTCTCTGCCCTCTTCATCCCCGACCCCTTCTCTCCGACAAGGGCGTCGGAAATTTTGTGATCCGCCTGGCGAACTGCGCACAAAAGGAGGCGCCGAACAAATGACTACACAGGCAAATCGCGGCGCTGCTCGCCGGCAGCGCACCGTGCGTCTGGCACCGCATCCCGCACCGCCAGTACTTCAGCGATTCCAGAAGCAGCAAGGACCAGAACTTCAAGGGCTAGCCGCCTGTCGGACTTGACTAGGTCGGCTGCAAAATGTGGGTAAACGGCTCATTTTTACCCGGTTCTCGGCGCGAATAGAACAACTATTCGCTTGCAACCCGTGAAAAACTGATCTCGTTTCCCACCTTTTTCGCTTCGACCCATCAAGTCCGACAGGCGGCTAGGATGAGAGTATATTTTCCTTCATTAATCAGGGTCAATATCAGATTTTGCCCCGACAGCGTCCGACAGGTTCTCTGCCAGCGGTCCGTTCGCAAGCTGCGCACGTCCGTGCCAAGTCGGCAAGTTCTATCGACGGCCGCACGCAGACAGGCTGACCGTCTGATGATGCCGACAAAGCAACCGCAGAACACAAGCCGCACTCAGCGCCGGTAAATGACAAACGCTCAGTCGGGCAGTGCCATCGCCGCCGGCAGCCCGCTGGCGATGCCCTTGCTGCGCAATTCGCTCGCCACGGCCGGCGCCAGCACCTTCAGCTTCCGATACGCCGAACTGGCTTCCGCCGCGTTTCCCTCCAGTAGGTAGCTCATCGTCACCAGGCGGAGTGCGCCAACCTGCGCCTGATTCTGGGCGATCAGGATCAGCGCGTGTTCCCGCGCCTTGACCGGCAGCAAGGCGCCGAGATAGGCCTGACTCAGGTAAAGCCGCGTATCCGGTGCCTCGGGCACCAGCGCAATGGCTCTTTCCAGCGCGATGATCGCCTCACGCAGATTCTTGCTGCGCAAGTGCGCTTCGCCGAGATTGGTCCAGCCCTTGGAAAATTCCGGCCCGAGACGGACGACCGTTTCCAGCGCGCTGACCGCTTCCGGCAGGCGGCCGAGCTTCAGCAACGCGTAGCCTTTGTTGCTCCAGGCCTGCAGATGGGTCGGGTCGGTCTGCAGGGCACGTTCCGCATAGCGCAAAGAGCCCGCGTAATCACCCTGACGACCGAGCAGGTAAGAAGTGGTCATGTTCATGCCGACATGGCGCGCATCGATTGCCTCGGCGCGCACCAGCGCCTGCTGAGCGCCGGCCGGGTCTCCCGAGCGAGCACGGGCATTGGCGAGGTGAACCAGATCGTCGATGTTCGCTTTTCCCGCCGCCTCCACCCGGGTCAGCGCGTCGGCGGCCTCCCGATATTTTTGCTGATGGCCGAGTATCTCCCCGTAAACCCTCCAGGCCCGCCTGTCGTCAGGCGCCAGCTCCGTCGCCCGGCGCGCTTGTTCCAGCGCTTCCTGGCTGCGACCCAACGCAAGGCGGACGATGGCCTGGTTGACCAAAAACTCGGCATTGTCCGGATCGAGCCGTGCGGCGCGCGCCAATGCCTCATCGGCCTCCGGCAAGCGTTTGCTGCGCTGCAAGACGGCGCCGAGCGCGTTCCAGACCGTCGCCGACTCCGGATCATGCGCCAGCGCTTGACGAAAAGCATCTTCCGCTGGACCCAGCCGCTCGTGCGCCAATTCGGCGTTGCCGATGGCCGCGTAAGTCCGCGCGATCTCCTTCGCCGATCCGCGTTCGGTAGCGTTCACCTGTACCGCCTCGTCCGCTTTGCCGGCGGCGGCCAGCTTGCGGGCCAGCCGCTGCTTCACCTCCGGGTCCTGCTCCCCAAGACGCACCGCCATCTGAAAAGCGCGCCGGGCGGCGTCGCCGTCACCGCGCGCATCCTCGATCAGCCCCAGGCTACGCCAAGCCGCACTGCTGCCCGGCTGCAGACGCAAAGCTTCCTTGACCTCGCGCCGTGCCTCCGCCAATCGCCCATCGAACCGCCACCACTCGGCACGCAGCCCCCGGTACTGCCCGACGCCGGGACGCAAGTCGATGGCGCGCTGCAGCGCCTGCTCCGCTTCGGAGACTCGGCCAAGGCGGCGCAAGGCGCCCGCATAATGGCCCCAGGCGAAGTCATCGTGATCGTCGATGTCGACGGCGCGTTGCAGGCTGGACAGCGCCTCCTGATAGCGACCGCGCGCGCTTTGCGCCAGTCCGAGATAAGTCAGCGCCTGCGACGAGCGCGGCTGTGCGGCGCTCCAGTCCTGTGCCAGCGCTTCGAGTTTCGGCCAGGCTTCCGTCTTTTGCAAAGCCCGCGCTTCGTCGCTCCAGCGCGGGTCCGGCGCCGGCGGAGCAGGCGTCTGCGCCGGCGCTTTACCGTCTGCGGCCAATCGCTCCAGACCGTCAGCCGCCAGAATCAGGTTGAGATTCTAACCGTTGCCGAGAATGGCGGTAGTGATGCCCAGCAGCCGACCCTCGCGGTCGAAGAGACCGCCGCCGCTCGAGCCGGGCGACACCGCCGCGGTGGCCGCCAGCACCGGCTGCCCGCCCTTGACGTCCTTGACGGCGAGCAGACCGCGACTGACGGTCAGCCCCAAACCGAGCGGATTGCCGACGGCGAACACCGTTTCGCCGGCTTCGACCGTCTGGCTGCGCCGCAAAACCACCGCCGGCGCCGTCAGGCCGGCGACCTCGAGCAGGCAGATGTCGCGCGCCGGGTCCTGTCGCTGCCAGGTGGCGGCAAACGCCTTGTCGGCCGCCAGCACGCGCAGGGAAGCGGCTTCGCGGACGACGTGGCAATTGGTCACCACCTGCGCGCGCGCGATGACCACGCCGCTGCCCTGCCCGTCATCCACCCCCTGGCGGTCGAAAGTGCGCACCGTCACCACCGACGGCGCCACGCGCGCGAACACCTGCTGCGCGTCGTCGGCCGGCGCTTCGCCGCGGGCCAGCGCAACGCCCAGACTGCCGAGCAGGGCAGCGATCAAACGCCAGCCGTTCATCGTGACGACTCCTCCTGCGGAAAAATCACCTCTCGATAGGCGATGCCGGCAAATTCCGCATCGATGCCGCGCAGGGTCTGATAGGCGCGCCGCGCATCGTCGAAGCGTCCGGCGTGATGATAGGTTTCGATCAGGGCAGCCCAGACCTTGCCCTGCCGGGCGTCGAGTTGCAAGGAGCGCTCCAGGGCCGGAATCGCTTCGGCCGCCCGACCCAGGGTCGCCAACACGAAACCATGCTGCCGCCAGTTCCTGGCCACCTGCGGATGCTGGGCGACCAGTTCGCTGGTGATGGCCAGCGCCTGCGCGGAAAAACCGGCGTCCTTGAGATTGATCGCCTGATAATAAGGCCAGTCGTCATTCTCGGGATTGGCTTGCGCCGCCGCCCGATAGGCCTCGGCGGCCTGACGGTATTCCCGCTGTTCGGCCAGCACCTCACCGATCCCTGCCCAGGCCCAGTCCGGCTCGTCGAACTGCTTGTCCAGGCTGGTACGAAAAGCGGCCATCGCCTGCTCGCCACTGCCGAGCGCCGCCAGGACCGCCCCTTTCCAATACCAGAACGACGCGCTGTCGCTGTCGGCCGGAGCCACCAGCGACAGCACGCCCCAGGCGCGTGGCGCATCGCGATCGGCCAGATAGGCACGCGTCAGGCCGAAGCGCGCCCAGGCCGCATCGTTGGACAACCCCGACAGACGGCGCCAGATGGCGATCGCCGCGCGCCGGTCACCGCGCCGTTGGGCCAGCGCCGCCAGCCGCTGATAAGCGGCGACCAGCCAGGCATCCAGATCGACGGCCCGGCGATAACTCTGATCGGCGGCGTCCAGTTGCCCGCTCTTCTGCTGCGCTTCGCCAAGAAACAGCCAGGTCGCGGCGTCCTCCGTGCGGCCGGCGGTCAGTTGCTTGGCCAGATCGAGCGCCTCCTGCGCCTTGCCGCGCGCCAGCAGGGCGCGGCCGAGACCGACGGCGACCGCCGAAGACTCAGGATCGACCCGCCGCCACGCCTGCCAGCCGCGCAGTTCGCCGGCCTGGTCGCCCAGTCCGCTGGCCGCGGCGACGACGAAGCGCCAGGCATCGGCCTCATTCGCTTCCTCGGCCGACCACTGCGCCGCCAGCGCCTGCAACGCTTTCCACTGGCGGCCCTTGAGCAGCGCCATCGCCTGATCGAAGCGCTGCAGGCGGGCGGCGGCGGCCTGCGCCCGGCGGTCGATGTCCTGCACCCAGGCCACCGGCGCCGCAAAATTGACGTTCTGACCGTCGCGCCGCCGATAATCGACAATGCCGACCAGGCGCCCCTGCGCGTCGAGCAGCGCACCGCCTTCCGAACCGGGCGAGATCGGCGCCGTAAACTGGAGCAAGGTGCCTACCGGCAACTCGCGCCACGCGGAGAGCACCCCCTCGGAGATGCCGACGCCGAGCGCCATGGCGTTGGAAACCGCCAGCACGCGGCTGCCGACCGGCAGCGCGCCGCTCTCGGCCGGCAATGGCGATTCCGGCAGCCCGCGGCTGCTCAGCAGACACAGATTGCGCTCCCGGTCGCGGGCGGTCACCGTCGCCGCGTATTGGCCGGAGCGCGCGCGCACCTGCAGTTGGCCGGCACCCTCGAGACCGCTGCAGACGGTCACCAGTTGCTCCGCGCCGATCACCGTCGCCGACTGGACGGTCAGCGGCTGCCCGGCGGCGTCGAGCACGTCCAGAATCACCACCCCGGCACCCGCGCGGGCAAAAATCTCCACCGCGGTCAACGCCGCCGCCGGCAGGCTGACGCCGAGTCCGGCAAACAAGAGCAGCAAAAAAAGTCTTGGCATCGGCTGGCCTCCCTGAACCCCTGCCGGGCATGTCGTTGGCGAGAAGATCGACAAACGTGATTATTGGCCGAATCAAGTGGCTTGACCGGAAATTATGCGCGTCAAGGGCGGATTTTTGGCGCGCGCCATTCCGCCGTAGGGTGGATAAGCGCAGCGCATCCACCAACAGCCGTAGGGTGGATAAGCGCAGCGCATCCACCAGGAAATCCCAACCGCCTCCGTAGAAATCCCTGCCACCTCCGTAGCGCGGGAGGAGCCAATTGTTCCCAGTGATGAATATCGGGTCGCAACAGGGAAGTCATGGTGGATGCGCTGCGCTCATCCACCCTCGTATCATCAGCCACATGTTTGAATGAATCCACACCCATCGTCCGCAGGCCGCCTGGCAGGCGGCGACCGAACGGATGACGAGACAGCCACGCCCATCCGCGGTCACGATACGGAGCAGCGGGCGCCCGCTGTCGCCTTGCGGCCAGAGACAGCGGGCGTTTGCAGCCATTGGCCGGCCGGGCCTGGATGCTGGCTGATACGCTGGCGCACTCCGTAAAGCACGCCACTCCGACCGGCAGCATACGGGCGGGACGGAACGAGACATTGTTGTTGCGGTTGTCGGTCGTGTTCCTGTTGCGGTTGGCGGCGCGGGTGTTCCTCGCATTGTTGTTCCAGGAACCGCCGCGAACCACACGCTGGCCCCGATTTTCAGCCCGGCAGACGGTGTCATTATGCCTGACGCGCAAACCAGCCGCGCGCGAACCATCGCCGACACAGCCCGCGGCTGTCGGCAAAGCGCGCGTGTGCCAGCCAGCCGCCGATCGACTGGCGGACGGACTGCCCGTCCCGCTGCCCGTCGCGCCACGCCTGACGCCAGGCACGGATGCGGTTGGCGGCGCGGCTGACGTTGGCCTCGCTCAGACGGCGGCGACCATCGGGCAGCAGCACATAGCCCAGAAAGAGCGTCGGCGCGGTGCAGTCTTCGATGCGCGTCTTTTCCGGATGCAGTTTCAAGCGGCGGCGGGCCAGAAAATCCTCGCACTGCCGCTGCCAGTCGAGCAGCGTGTCGCGGCGGGTGGCGAAGAGCGCGAAATCATCCAGATAACGCACATAGCCCTTGACGCGCAGCCGCTCCTTGACGAAATGATCAAAGCGGTCGAGGAAAAAATTGCCCAGCATCTGGCTGGTCAGATTGCCGAGCGGCAGGCCGCGCCGGCGCTCGAACGGCGTGAACAGATCGTCGCCGGGGAAATACCAGTCGCAACGCGTCTGCGCATTCGAGCCGGCGATGATTTTGGCCAGCAAGGCGCGCGTACGCGCGCAGGGCAGCGTCTTGTCCAGCGCCGCCTGCAGAATCTGGTGATCGATCGACGGAAAATAACACCACAGATCGGCCCGCAAAACATACGCATGGCGGTCGCGGAAATGCTCATAGCGGACGATGGCCCGGTGCTGACCGCGCCCGGTCAGGCTGGCATACGTATCGGCGATGTAACGGCGTGCCAGATACGGGCCGACCACGGCGTGAATCGCCTGGTGCACCACCCGGTCGGCAAAGGGCGCGATCGAAATCTGGCGCAATTTCGGCTCCCGCACCCAGATCACCCGGTAAGGACCCGGTTGCCAGGTGTCGGCCTGCAACTGATCGGTCAGACGGATCAGTTCGCGTTCCAACCGGCCGAAAAACGCCGCCGCGTCCCAGCGTTCGCGTTTGCCGCGCACGGCGCGTCGGGCAGCGGCCAGCAGCCCCGGGAAGCTGGCGATGGCGTCAAACATCGCGCCTGACCGGGCGGCCGTCACCTGGCGTAATGGTGGATGCGCTGCGCTTATCCACCCTACGGCAGGCTATCCACGACGTTCTACTCGCATGCCGAGATCTGATCTGAGCGCGCATCGTCCTACCCATGGCATTGAATGAACCCTCACCCATCACCAGCAGGTCAAACCCGCCGTAGGGTGGATAAGCGCAGCGCATCCACCACCCCGACCAAGCTCACCCATTGACCAGGCAACACGCCGTAGCCGTAGGGTGGATAAGCGCAGCGCATCCACCACCACCCCTCAACCCACCACCCCTCACTCACCATCCATTTCCGCCATCCCCACCGGCTCGCATTCCCCCCAATCCGCCGCATACCAGCCCTGAGCAAGCGCCTTACCGAACGACGACCACGGCCAATCGCCCGGGCGGCTGCACAAACCATGCTTCACCGGGTTGTAATGGATGTAATCGACGTGCCTTCGCCAGTCATCCGCATCGCGGATCAGATGTTCCCAGAAACGGCGCTGCCAGACCGGACGCTCCCGGCGCGCGTTGGTTGCCGGAGCGATATGCCGCGACGTCGCCTTCTTGATTTCCCGCCACCGGGCAGAAAAATCGGCATCGCCCTCGGGCAGGCGCCAGAGGCTGTGCAGGTGATCCGGCAGCACCACCATCGCCTCGATAGAGAAGGGCCGGCTGGCCATGACCTGACGAATCGCCTGGCGCAGCACATCGACACGTTCCGCATCGGTAAAAATCGGCCGACGATTCCGGGTCACGACGGTGAAAAAATAGGTCGCCCCAGCCACATAAGCGCGACGGTAATAGCTCATGACCTCATCGCCCGGCTGAACGGAGCGGATCCCTTGCGTATATCACCCATCGACCAAGCAACCCGCCCTAACCGTAGCCGTAGGGTGGATAAGCGCAGCGCATCCACCACCCCGACCAAGCTCACCCATTGACCAGGCAACACGCCGTAGCCGTAGGGTGGATAAGCGCAGCGCATCCACCACCCCGACCAAGAGTCGCCTCATTACCCTGCGTAACGGCCCACGGCCGGCACGAAGCCGCTCTTCCGGCGGCTGGCACGGCGCACCAGAAAATGGCCAACGCCCGGCCACTTCGGCAAGCCGCGGCGGCGGTTGGCGGCGTCGTGGTCGGAGGGTGGTGGATGCGCTGCGCTTATCCACCCTACGGCTCCGGCAGGGCGATCCACCACTGCGTCGATCCGTAGGGTGGATAAGCGCAGCGCATCCACCATCCCGACCAAGCTCACCCATTGACCAGGCAACACGCCGTAGCCGTAGGGTGGATAAGCGCAGCGCATCCACCATTACGCGATCCACCACCCCGCGATCCCGCCACCCCCGTCGCCCTCCCCTGACCATGCGAGTCAAGCACCGCGCGTACGCACCGGCGGCTGGCGGCGCGCGGCGGATTGGCCGTGGCGCAGCCAGGCGCCGACCTTCTGGCCGATCTCGTCCAGCTTGCGCGCGGCGAACTCATAACGGCGCACGTCGAGATGGCGCAGGTTGTAGGCCAGGCGAAAGAGCAGGCGCTGTTTTTCCAGCAGCACATTCACCCGGCGCAGCGTCTCCTGCGGCGCTTTCTGGTAAGCGGCCTCGATCAGCGCCTCGACGATGTCCAGCGTATTACTCTGCAGCCGGTCGCCGAGCAGGAAGCGCTGGCTGCGCGGGAAGCCTTCGAGCACCGGAATCAGCCAGGTGGCGAAGAGCATCGCCTTGTCGAGCGCCAGATTGGCGCGCGGCGGATTTTTTGCGTCGTCGGGGGCTTCGCCCCCGAACCCCCGCGAAGCCTTCCCCGCCGGGTCGTCATTTTCGATCACTTCTGTTCTCCACAGGGTAACAGGGTAAAAGAATCAAAGGATAAGCTGCCTCACGGCAGCATCCGGGCGGGACGGAACGAGACATCGTCGTCGCGGTCGACGGTCGAGTTCCTGACGCGGTCGGCGGCGCGGGTGAGCCACGCACTGTAGCGCCAGGAACCGCCGCGAATCACACGCAGGCCGCATTCTCCACCGTTTTCGCCCTCCCAGGCCCGGTCGCCGTTGTCTGGCGGGTTCTGGTAATTCCCGTGCCAGCAATCCGCCACCCACTCCCAGGCATTGCCGGCCATGTCTTTCAGCCCCCAAGGGTGGCTGTTGCGCGGCGTGCTGCCCACCGCGTGCAGGCGATAGCCGGAATTGGCGCCATACCACGCCTCCTCCTTCAACCGGCTTTCGTCGTTACCGAAATACCAGCGCGCACTTTTATTGCCGCGCGCGGCGTATTCCCATTGCGCTTCCGTCGGCAGCGCGTAGCTCTGCCGCGTCTTTTTCGTCAGCCAGGCGGCGTAGGCGCGCGCGTCGTTCCAGTCTATGCCGGTGATCGGGCTGGTCGGCTGGTGGGCGTGCCAGGCGAGGTAATACGCCTTTTCACTGCCCGTCTGGTAGTGATACTGGCTGCCGGTCTCGCGCCACTGGGGCTCCCGGCAGCCGCCGTCCTGCACGCAGGCCAGGTAGTGCGCAACGCTCACTTCGGTTTCGGCCAGCGCGAAGCGTCGTTGGAAGCGCACCGGATGCGGCGGATGTTCATCATCGAAAGCCATGGCATCGGAACCCTGGCGCGTGCCCATGGTGAAGCTCAGATCGCCGCCGACGATACGAAACTGCGGCCCGCCGGGGTAGGCGGCAAAGGCGCAGTCGGCCTGCCAGGCGCCGTCGCGCCAGCAGGCGATGGCCGGGTCGTCGGCCGCCACCGGGGCGGGGGTGGGCGCGCGGGCGGGTATCGACGCGGGTTGGGGCGCGGGCTCTTCGGCAGGCACGTAAGGCTTTGGGGTGGACTTCGGTTTCGGAACTGCCTTCGATGTCGGTTTCGGGGTTAGCGGCGGTGTGTAACCGTCGTTCAGGCCGCCGAGGCTGGCGGGATACAGCGGCAGGCTGAACAAGGCGCCGGCAAGCGCAACGGCAAGGAATAAGGGGCGATGGCAACGGTTCATGGCAGCAGGACAGGCTTCAAAAGGAGCAAACGGAACGGTATACAAAACCGCAGGGTGTAAAACCGTAGGGTGGATAAGCGCAGCGCATCCACCTTCCCAACCCAATAAGCGACGCGCATCCACCTTCCCAACCCAATAAGCGACGCGCATCCACCTTCCCAACCCAACAGCCGCCCCATCTCCCCGCGCCACGACCCGCGGCCGACAGGATGCCCGGGTTCCGGCGGTCGGCACGCCGGCAGATGATCCGGCAATCCGATGGGGCGATGGGAAAGGGCGCGGGTGATGGATGGTGGATGCGCTGCGCTTATCCACCCTACGACTACTGACCCGTCAACCGCATAAGAGCTAACATAATAATGAGTGTTTTTTGCTACACTGCGCTCGATTGCCG
>CAYRXO010000096.1:0-13205 GCA_964428215.1 uncultured Candidatus Accumulibacter sp.
GATCTGATCGCCAAAGTCCTCAACGACTCCGCTCTCCTCCAATCGCTGGCCAGTGCCCCAAAACCGCAAGAAGCTCCGGGCAACTGAGAATTTCCCATTGTTTGATTTTATCCATAAGCGATTTTTCAGCAACCAGTTACAATCGTCATTCATTTGCCAGGCAAGAGTGTAGATAATGGTTGTTATCCGGTCTGCTTGATCATCGCACTTAACCAAAACCAAAGTTGCAGGGGAGATTGTCCGAATGTCCGATCAACAAATCCAGAGCGAAGATTCAGGCCGGACGCTAGCCGTTGCTGAAAATGACTTTGCGGCTCTGCTCAATAAAGAATTCAAACCAAAAACTGATGAAGCACGTGCAGAAGTCACGCGTGCCGTTCAGACGCTTGCCGAGCAGGCTCTGGCGCAAACCCAGTTGATCGATGCAGACGTCGTCAAATCGATCGAAGCCATCATCGCCGAACTGGATAAAAAATTATCCGAACAGATCAACCAGATCATGCACCATGCCGAGTTTCAGAAGCTCGAAGGTGCATGGCGAGGATTACGCTACCTGGTGGACAATACAGAAACCGATGAGTCCCTGAAAATCAGGGTCATGAATGTTTCCAAGGATGATCTTGGCAAGACATTGAAGCGCTTCAAAGGTGTTGCCTGGGATCAGAGTCCGTTGTTCAAACGGGTTTACGAAGAAGAATACGGTCAATTCGGTGGTGAACCATTTGGCTGCCTGGTCGGAGACTATTACTTCGACCATTCGCCACAGGATGTCGGTCTGCTGAGCGAGATGGCGAGAATTTCGGCAGCGGCGCATACACCGTTCATTGCCGGCGTCTCGCCAACGGTCATGCAGATGGATACCTGGCAGGAGCTAGCCAATCCGCGCGATCTGACGAAAATCTTTTCCACGCCGGAATACGCGCCGTGGCGTTCGCTGCGCGAATCGGACGACGCCCGCTATCTCGGTCTCGCCATGCCGCGTTTCCTTTCCCGGCTGCCATACGGCGCGCGCACCAATCCGGTGGAGGATTTCGATTTTGAAGAAGATACCAGCGCCGCCGATCACCGCAAATATACATGGGCCAACGCCGCCTATGCGATGGCAGTGAATATCAATCGTTCGTTCAAGGAGTTCGGCTGGTGTTCGCGCATTCGCGGCGTCGAGTCCGGCGGTGCGGTGCAAAATCTGCCCATTCATACTTTCCCGACCGACGACGGCGGTGTGGATATGAAATGTCCAACCGAAATCGGGATTAGTGACCGCCGGGAGGCCGAACTCGCCAAATCCGGTTTCATGCCTCTCATTCACCGGAAGAACTCGGATTTTGCCGCGTTTATTGGCGCGCAGTCGTTGCAAAAACCGGCCGAGTATGATGATCCGGATGCAACGGCGAATGCCAATCTAGCCGCCCGCTTGCCTTATCTGTTCGCTTGCTGCCGCTTTGCGCACTATTTAAAATGCATCGTACGCGACAAAATCGGTTCTTTCAAAGAACGACCGGATATGGAGCGCTGGCTGCAAAACTGGATCATGAATTATGTGGACGGCGATCCAGCGCATTCCTCTGAACAAACCAAAGCACGCAGACCGCTCGCTGCGGCTGAGGTACTTGTCGAAGAAGTCGAAGGTAATCCGGGTTACTACACATCGAAATTTTTTCTTCGACCGCATTACCAGCTGGAGGGGTTGACAGTTTCATTACGACTCGTTTCTAAGCTGCCGTCTCAGAAAGGAAGCTGATTTGTGTTGGTTGGTGGGTGGTATTTGTACAGGGAGCAGGACTCCCCGTAATCAGGGTTGAGGACTCTCTCAGCAAATAGGGCTGGTGTCTTAACTCTCAAGGAGATGAAAATGTCTGTTGATATGTTCATGAAGATCAAATCGATTGAAGGTGAATCATTCGATAAGGTCCACAAAAAGGAAATTGATGTCCTCGCATGGAGCTGGGGCATGTCGCAAAGCGGTACGACGCATGTTGGCGGCGGCGGCGGCAGTGGCAAAGTACACGTCAATGATCTGTCGTTCACTAAATACGTCGATAGCGCCAGCAATGCATTGATCCTCGGTTGCTGTAACGGCGAGCACTACGATGAAGCGCTGCTGACGGTGCGCAAGGCGGGGAAAGATCCTCTCGAATACATCAAGATCACCATGAAGCAAGTGATCATCGCTTCGGTTTCGACCGGCGGTAGCGGCGGCGAGGATCGCCTGACTGAAAACGTCACCTTGAATTTCGCTGAATTCAAGTTCGAGTATCAGCCGCAGAGCGAGAAAGGTGGCAAGGAAGGCGGTGCGAAGATCGCCGCCTGGAATATTGCCAAGAACGCATCGGCAGGCTGATTCGTTTTTTGATCTCGATTCAGTTCGCGCAACTGAGTCGGTTTGCAGCGGCCATGGGTTCTTCCGGCTTGCCATTCAGGCTCGCCGGAAGAATACAGACACAGTCTGGCGACAAGAACCTTCAGTTTGATAATTCCTTTCCTTAAGCGTCATCGACTCATGGATGGTGCCCAGAGAGGCGGGTAGCATCGTTGCTGCGAGCTTTGATGTTCTGGAAAGGACCGTTCGCACTTCCCGAGAGAATAAGCGATGGCCATACGCGACATGTTCCTCAAACTGGATGGCGCCAAACAGGGGCCGATCCGGGGAGAGGCCAGCGATCCGCAACATACGGGCGAGATCGATATCGATTCCTGGTCCTGGGGAATGGATAGCCCGGCAGACGCTTTTGGTCATGCCGTTGCCAGAACGTCTTTCGATCAGCTACGCATCGTCAAGCGTGTCGATAGTGCAACGACCGCTCTGATGTCCGCCCTACGCAACAATGAGCTGATAAAGAAAGCGGTGCTCACCGTCAGGAAAGCGGGCGGTGCCGAGTCGCTGGCGTATCTGATCGTTACCATCGAAAAAGGGCGCTTGACGCATCATCGCCTGGGCGGCGGGGCGGGTGCCGATTCGACGCTGCTCAGCGAAGAATTCACCCTCAGCTTTCAGAAGATTGCCATCGAGTATGTGCCACAGGGTAAAACGGGAGGCGGTCGTGGCACGCTGACTTTTGAAACCGAGATCAATCTCAATTAAGTTTCCCTCCCGTTCCCGGCGCTATTGCGCTATTGACAGGCCAAGTTGATTTTAAGGGTGCATCCGGCATGAACCCAGTCGAAACCGCTGAGCATTCTCTTCGCGCGGGAAGAATCGATGAAGCGCTCTCTTCTCTGCAGGCAGGAGTGCGAGCGCAGCCTGCAGACGCCAGTTTACGCATCTTCCTTTTCCAGTTGCTGGCGGTCACCGGGCAGTGGGAACGGGCGCTGAATCAGCTCAACGTGGCGACCGAACTGGATGCCAGCACCTTGGCCATGGCGCAGATGTATCGGGAAACCTTGCGCTGTGAGCTGTTGCGCGCCGAGGTATTCGCCGGCAAGCATTCGCCGCTCATATTCGGGCAACCGGAAAACTGGCTAGCTTTATTGATCGAATCTCTGCTGACCGCCGCACAAGGCAACCCTGCCGCTGCGGAAGCATTGCGCCAACGTGCTTACGATGCCGCGCCGACGACGACAGGAACGATCGACGGTCAAGATTTCGCTTGGTTGGCCGATGGCGACATGCGCCTGGGGCCGGTCTGCGAAGCGATCATCAACGGTCGTTATTATTGGCTCCCCTTTGACCGCTTGACCCGACTGACGATCGAAGCTCCCACTGATTTGCGCGACACGGTATGGATGCCGGCCCATTTTGAATTCTCAAATGGCGGCGAAACGGTCGGCGTCATTCCGACGCGTTATCCCGGATCGGAAAAAAGCGCCGACGCCTTTATCCGGCTGGCGCGCAAAACGGAGTGGCTCGAGACCGATGCCGGCGTCTTTCACGGTTTGGGACAACGGATCTTGACCACCGATGGCGGCGATTTTCCGCTCATGGACCTGCGGGAAATTCGCTTTTCGCCTTCATTGAGCGTCGAGGAGTAACGACGTGTCCGAAACGGCACAAAGTGATCGCTTGCAGCCCGCCTTGCTCGATCGCTTGACCGACGATGCGCCGACCGTCCATATCGAGGCACGGGAACAGCGGGTGCTGACCAAGAAGCAATTGCGCGCCGCCGTTCTACGTGATCTGGAATGGTTGATGAATGCCAGCCGACTGCAACTGGGAGACAATCTGCTGAATTTCCCGGCTGTCGAAAATTCGGTACTCAATTACGGTTTGCCGTCGTTTGCCGGCCAGACGGCGTCCACCCTCGATATTCGCGATCTCGAGAATTCGATTCATCGCGCGATCGTGCACTTTGAACCGCGCATTCTTCCCGAGACACTGAGCGTCAAAGCACTGGCCGATGATGACATGGTCGGCTGGCACAATGTGGTGAACTTTCAGATCTCTGCCGCCGTTTGGGCACAACCGGTACCTTTGGAGTTGCTGTTACGTACCGAAGTGGATCTGGAATCCGGGCGTATCGCCCTATCCGAATTTTCCGGCTGAGTCTGGTCATGGATCCGCGGCTGCTCGCTCACTACAACCGCGAACTCTTGCACTTGCGCGAGATGGGGGCCGAGTTCGCCAAAGCCTTCCCAAAGATTGCCGGTCGTTTGAGCATGGACGGGCTGGAAGTCGCCGACCCCTACGTGGAAAGGCTGCTCGAAGGCACCGCCTATCTGGCAGCCCGGATACAGCTCAAGCTCGATGCCGAGTTTCCACGTTTTTCCCAGCGTCTGCTGGAAATGCTCTATCCCCACTACCTGTCGCCGACACCGGCGATGCTGATCGCTCAGTTCCAGCCGATCGTTGCCGACAACAATCTGGCAAAGGGCTTTCCGATCCCTCGCGGGACCGTCATTCGCAGTGCACCTGGCAAGGGCGATCTGGCGGCTTGCCAGTTTCGCACGGCAAACGAAATCCGGCTGTGGCCCGTCGAGTTGAGCAGCGTTAGCTATTTCTCCTATGCGCCCGATCTGCCGCTGTCGACGCTGTTACCCGCGGGCGGCTGCAAAGGGGGCATCCGTCTGCGTTTGCGGTGCACGGCCGGTTTGAATTTTTCACAAACCCGCATCGACCGACTGCGCTTCTATCTCGGCGGCGCGTCAGAAGTGGCTTATAAACTGCACGAATTGCTGGGCAGCGCCACCTTGGGCGTTCTGCATGGCCGTGGCGCACCAGGCAATACCCGCTTCAGCCTGGCGGCGAGCGACACGCTGACCTTGCCGGGTTTCGCCGAAGAGGAAGCGCTGCTACCGACCAGTGCGCGCAACTTCAGCGGTTACCGGCTGTTGCAGGAGTATTTTTCATTTCCGTCGCGCTATCTGTTTTTCGAGTTGAACGGTCTCGAACAGGCTGTAGCCAGCAACCCGACACCGGACATGGAACTGGTGGTCCTTTTTGACCGTGGCGAACAGCGACTGGAAGCGACGGTCGATCGTTCAAGCGTGTTGCTCCATTGCGTACCGGCGATCAATCTGTTCGAGAAACGCATCGACCGCATTCAGATCAGCCACAGCAGCCATGAATTCCACGTCGTGCCAGACCGTACGCGACCGATGGATTTCGAAATCTACGATCTGCTCTCCGTCACTGGTCACGGCTCAGGCGTAGATAGCGAACAGACCTTCGCTCCTTTTTATGCCTGTTACAGCGCCAGCGACAGCCTGCCGCACGGCTACTACTCGTTGCGCCGCGAACCGCGTCTGCACTCCGAGCGCCAGCAGCGGCTTGGCCCGCGCAGCGGGTATATCGGCAGCGAAGTTTTCCTGTCGCTGGTCGACCGACTGGAAGCCCCCTACCAGGCAGAACTCCGGCAATTGTCGCTGCTCGCCCGGTGCACCAATCGTGATCTGCCGGTCATCATGCCGCAGGGGGGCAACAGCGATTTTGCCATCGAAACGGCGGCGCCGGTGAGTGCCATCCGCTGCGTCAAAGGCCCATCGCGCCCCTATTCCGCAGTAGCGGATGGCGCACAAGCGTGGAAGTTCATCAGCCAGCTGTCGCTCAACTATCTTTCCCTGCTCGATGCCGATGCTCGCCAGGGCGCGGCGGCATTGCGCGAATTGCTCGATTTATACGCGACGACGGCTGAAGCGGCCATGCGGCGTCAGGTGGAAGGGGTACGTTCAATTGCCTGTCAGCCGGTGGTCAGCCGGCTGCCGATGACGGGGCCGTTGTGCTATGGCCGCGGATTGGCGATCAATCTCGAGCTGGACGAGATGCTGTTCGAAGGCGGCAGCATCTTCCTGCTCGGCAGCGTTCTGGCGCATTTTTTCGCCCGCCATGTGAGTATCAACAGTTTCACCGAACTGGTGCTGACATCACTGCAGCGCGGTGAAATCATGCATTGGCCTGCACGATGCGGCATGCGACCGATACTTTGACCCCGTCGCTTGCGGGTCTGTTCGCTGCCATCGAGCGCGAGCCCTGGGCCTGGGATTTCCATCAGGCGCTGCGCTGGATAGACTGTCTCAACTCAAGCGCACCGCGTATCGGCACGGCCGACAGACCGATCGACGAACCCGTACGACTCGGACAGACGCCCTCGCTATCGTTTGCACCGGCCACCCTCTCCCGTCTTGCCGCTGGCCCGACAGGGACGCCACCGCGCATCGAAGTGCTGTTTTTCGGTCTGTTCGGCCCGAACGGTCCCCTGCCGCTGCATCTGACCGAATATGCCCATGCTCGCCAGCTGCAAGTCGGCGATAGCACGCTGGCGCGCTTTGCCGACATCATTCACCACCGTTTCCTGAGTCTTTTTCATCGGGCATGGGCGCAGGCACATCCCTGCGTCAGTTTCGACCGTCCCAAGGAAGACCGTTTCGGCGTTTACGTCGCGTCACTGGCCGGCATCGGTTTGCCGACCTTGCGTGATCGCGATGCGTGGCCCGACTTTGCCAAACTGCATCAAGCCGCGCAACTCAACCGTCAGGTACGCAATGCCGAAGGACTCGGCAAGCTGGTGAGCCAATTCTTCCGCGTCCCGGCCGCGGTCGAACAATTCGTCGGCCACTGGCTGCAACTTCGCGCCAAGGACAGGTCATACCTCGGCAAGCAACGCGGTCAGCTCGCGCGAACGGCCCTGGTCGGCAAACAGGTCTGGGATCGGCAACACAAATTTCGTTTGCACATCGGCCCGCTCGACCTGGAGCAATATGTCCGTTTCCTGCCCGGCGCAGCGTGCATCGAACAGCTGCAGGCGGCTGTTCGCAATTACGCGGGTCTCGAATATGCCTGGGATGCCCGCTTGCTGCTACGTGCCGACTGCGTGCCGCCGTTGCGTCTCGGACGCGGGAACCGCCTGGGTTACACCAGCTGGTTGGGTAACAGACGCGATCCGGCACCCGCTGCCGATCTGGTGCTCGACGTGGACCGGGCCCTGGCGCGGCGCACGGCGGCCAAACCAATTCATTCCGACACGTCAGGTGAGAAAAAATGAGCGAAATCAGTCGGGTTGCTTTATTCGGCAAACTGAACAGTCTGGCTTACAAGACCATTGAGAGCAGCACGGTCTTCTGCAAGCTGCGCGGCAATCCTTATCTCGAACTGGTGCACTGGTTGCAACAGATCCTGCAATCGCCGGATTCCGATCTACAGCGCATCGTCCGACATTTCGAACTCGATGCCAGCAAGCTGGCCGCGGACATCACCATCGCACTGGACCGCCTTCCACGCGGCGCGACAGCGATCGCCGATATTTCGGCGCATGTCGAAAATGCGGTCGAACGCGCCTGGGTCTATGGCTCGCTGATGTTCAAGGAAAACCAGGTACGCACGGGACACCTGGTCGTCGGCTTGTTGAAAACGCCCAGTCTGCGGCATGTCTTTCTGGCCATTTCGCGACAGTTCGAACGCATTCGGGCCGACACGCTGACCGAAGAGTTCGGACGCATCGTCGCCGGATCGCCCGAAGAGATGCTTTCCGCCAGCGACGGCAGCGAGGCCGCGCCGGGTGAGGCCAGCGGCGCCATTCCACCGGCCGAAATGGGCCGGCAGGAAGCGCTGAAACGCTTCACCACCGACCTGACCGCGCAAGCACGCACCGACAAAATGGACCCGATCGTCGGCCGGGACGAGGAAATCCGGCAAGTAGTCGATATTCTGATGCGTCGCCGGCAAAACAACCCCATTCTGATCGGCGAAGCCGGCGTCGGTAAAACGGCGGTGGTCGAGGGCTTTGCGCAGCGTATCGCACGCGGCGACGTGCCACCAGCCTTGCAGGAGGTGCAATTGCGTTCGCTGGATGTCGGCCTGCTGCAAGCGGGAGCCAGCATGAAGGGCGAGTTCGAACAACGCCTGCGCTCGGTCATCGACGAAGTGCAGGCCAGCCCGAAGCCGGTGATTCTGTTCATCGACGAAACGCACACCCTGGTGGGAGCGGGCGGCGCGGCGGGGACCGGCGACGCAGCCAATCTGCTCAAGCCCGCTCTGGCACGCGGCAGCCTGCGCACCATCGGCGCGACCACCTTCGCCGAATACAAGAAATACATCGAGAAAGACCCGGCGCTGACGCGACGTTTTCAGTCGATCCAGGTCGATGAACCCGATGAAGCGAAAGCGCTGCTGATGATGCGCGGCGTGGCGATGACCATGGAAACGCATCACCGCGTGCAGATTCTCGACGAGGCGCTGGAAGCCGCCGTCCGGCTGTCGCACCGCTATATTCCCGGCCGACAGCTTCCGGACAAAGCCGTCAGCCTGCTCGACACGGCCAGCGCCCGGGTCGCGGTCAGTCTGCACGCCACGCCAGCGGAAGTCGACGACAGTCGCAAGCGCATCTCCGCACTGGAAACCGAGCTGGCGATCATCGGCCGCGAAAAAGCGGTCGGTTTTGACGTCGGCGAGCGGGAAAGCAGCGCGCAGAGCGCCCTGACGGCAGAGCAATCCCGGCTGAGCGAACTGGACGCCCGCTGGCAACAGGAAAAGTCATGCGTCGATGAATTGCTCGATCTGCGCCGCCAACTGCGCAGCCCGCAACAAAGCGCGGAAGGCGGCACGCCGCCAATTTCGGACGCGTCTGCGAGCGAAATGGCAAGCACGAGCGAGGCGTCCGCGACTCCGGCAACGGCGGACGACCCGCAGCCCGATCGCGAGGCGCTGCTCGCCCGCCTGCATCACGTGCAGGCGCAATTGACGGCGCTGCAGGGTGAACATCCGCTGATCCTGCCGACCGTGGACCATCAGGCAGTGGCCAGTGTCGTTGCCGACTGGACCGGTGTCCCGGTCGGACGCATGGCGCGCAACGAGATCGAAACCGTCCTCAATCTGCCGCAGATCCTGGCGCAGCGGATCATCGGACAGGACCACGCGATGGAAATGATCGCCCGTCGCATGCAGACTTCGCGTGCCGGACTGGACAATCCGAACAAGCCGATCGGCGTCTTCATGCTCGCCGGCACCTCCGGCGTCGGCAAAACCGAAACCGCTCTGGCCTTGGCCGAAGCCCTGTACGGCGGCGAGCAGAACGTCATCACCATCAACATGAGCGAATACCAGGAGGCGCACACCGTTTCAACGCTGAAGGGCGCGCCGCCGGGCTATGTCGGCTATGGCGAGGGCGGCGTGCTCACTGAAGCGGTCCGCCGGCGCCCCTACAGTGTGGTCTTGCTTGATGAAGTCGAAAAAGCGCATCCGGACGTACACGAGATCTTCTACCAAGTGTTCGACAAAGGTTGGATGGAAGACGGAGAAGGCCGGGTGATCAATTTCAAGAACACACTGATTCTGCTCACCACCAACGCCGGCACCGAGCTGATCACCCGTCTGTGCCAGGATCCCGATCTGATGCCGGATGCGGAAGGCATGGCCCGTGCGCTCCGCGAACCGCTGTTGAAGATATTCCCGCCGGCCTTGCTCGGCCGGCTGGTGGTCATTCCCTACTATCCGCTCTCCGACGAGATGATCGGCCGCATCGCCCAGCTGCAACTTGGCCGCATCGCCAAACGCGTCGAAGAAAACCACAAAGTTCCGTTCACCTACGACGAAGCGGTGATCCAGCTGATCGCCAGTCGATGCACCGAGCTGGAAAGCGGCGGCCGCATGATCGACGCGATCCTGACCAACACCTTGCTGCCCAGAATCAGCGAAGAATTTCTCAAACGGCTGCTCGCCGGCCAGCCAATCGTCAAAGTACATGTCGCAGTGGCTGACGACGACTTCCAGTACGGTTTTCAATGATTGTCAGGCACATCGATGAACACATTTCCGCCCATAGCTGCTCACGGTCTGTTCGCTTTCCTCGCCAGTACGTGCTTAACGGTCGCTGTCGCCGGAACCGCCAACCCGCTGTTCGGCGAGTGGGCAAGAGACTCCCGGCAATGTAGCGAAGCGGAACTGAGTTTTCAGCCCGAGCACGCGACCATCCGTATCGACGCCGATGGAGAACCCGTGGTTTTCGACTACCCAACGGTCAGGTACGTGATAAACGGCCATCGAGTGAGCGTCGATCTCGGCCGCAAACATCCCTACGGCAAGACCCCCGATAAAAAAAATCTGCACTTCACCAGCAAATCCCCAGACCAAATCTGGTTGCAACTACGTAAAGGAAAAATCCAGGCTTTCATTCGTTGTTCCTGAGCAACTCGCCGATGAGGAGATGATGATGAGCACTTTGAATGAACAATTATCCAGACACTTCACTTTGAAGGAACTGACCAAGACGACATCCGGATTGGTCAATCAGCCCGAGTCCCCAGAAATTGCTGCCCGTTTGGCCACCCTGTGCCGTGAGGTTCTCGAACCCATTCGTAACCATTTTGCACGTCCGGTGATTATCCATAGCGGCTATCGCTGTGCAGCCGTCAATAGCGCGGTGGGTGGCAGCAAATCATCACAGCATCTGCGGGGCGAAGCGGCAGATTTTCACGTCAGCGGATACACGGTCTATGAAGTGGCACGCTGGATCTCGGATAACCTCGACTACGACCAGGTGATACTCGAGGATTTTCTACCGGAGCACGCCTCGTCCGGCTGGGTGCATTGCTCCTACGCGCGCAACAACCGCAACCAGGATCTCACCAAATTCAAGAACTCGAAAAAATACTATCCTGGCCTCCTGCTCAAACCCGAATAGCCCCGGATCATTCCGTCATGCACGCCGCTCTCCAAAACGCCGAAACCGTCCCGCCAGAGGAAATGAGCGTCGATCAGGCGCTGCATTACGCTGTCGGACTGCAACGCCAGCAATGTCTCGATGCCGCTGAAACCATCTATCGGCGCGTCCTGCAACTGCTCCCCGATCACCCGGACGCGCAGCATTACCTGGGCCTGCTGCATTTCCAGCGCGGGCGCAACGAGGCCGCCGTCGCACTTCTCGAGCAAGCCATTGCCCGGAGCCCCGATTTCGCCGATTTCCACAGCAATCTGGGCAATGTCCAACTGGCTCTGGGGCGACTGGCCGCCGCAGAGACCAGCTACCGCCAGGCGATCCACCTCGATCCGGCACGCGCCGATTTTCACAACAATCTCGGCGTGCTGCAGCGGGTCGCCGGCCAGGACGAAGCCGCCGAAGCAGAATTCTGGCGCGCCATCGCACTGGATGCGAAACATTTCCGCGCTTACAACAACCTTGGCATGTTGCATGCGGCACGCGACGACATCAAGTCTGCGGTGCAGTATTACTGCCAATCGATCACCCTCCGACCCGAGCATCCGGACAGCCACAAGCTTCTCGGTCTGGCCTACTACTCGACCGGACAACTCGCCGAAGCCGCGGAAGTCTTCCGACAATGGCTCGAAAAGCAGCCCGACGATCCAACCGCCCGCCACATGTACGCCGCCTGCTCCGGCCGCGACATCCCCGCGCGTGCCGGCGACGACTTCATCGTCGAAACCTTCGATCAATTTGCCGAAAGTTTCGAGGAACAGCTGCAACAGCGGCTGCGTTACCAGGCACCGCAACTGATCGTCGACGCCTTGCGTCCTTATTTGCCGGCACCCGAGCGGCAGTTCGACGTGCTCGATGTCGGCTGCGGCACCGGCTTGTGCGGACCGCTGATCGCACCCTGGGCCACCAATCTGGTCGGCGTCGATCTGTCGGTAGGCATGCTCCACAAAGCCGAAGGCAAAGGCTGCTATCAGCGGCTGTACCGGATCGAACTGACCGATTTCCTGCAGAAACCCGAACAGGCGAGCGGCTACGACATCGTCCTGTCCGCCGACACGCTCTGCTACTTCGGACCGCTCGCCGACGTCTGCCGGGCAACGCATCAGGCGCTACGGGAAAACGGGCTCTTTGCCTTCTCGGTCGAGAACGCCGGCGACCAGGCACCCGCCGGTCACCGGCTCAACCCGAACGGCCGCTACGCGCACAGCGAACCCTATCTGCGCACCTGTCTCGCAGACGCCGGCTTCCAGGTGCTGGCCATCCTCCACGCCGAGTTGCGTACCGAGGGAGGTTGTCCGGTCGATGGGCTGGTGACGGTGGCGCAAGCCCTATGATAAACATGATTCATTTTTCAGCTTGATACCATGAGCGATTTGGATTTCTGGTATTTTCTGGATGATTCCGGTCGTATTTGCGACCCGCGTGCCCCTGCGGGAGGCCCCGGTATCGGTCGATTTAATTTGCCCGGTCCGATTGGAATCAATCCCGCGACACCGGATGCGTGCTGCCTGAACCCTCAAGCACCGGCAACATTGATCAATGGTTGCCTGCTTGGCTCCAGAACTATTCCCAGCGGACAAGAGCCTGCCTGGGAAGAAACCCTTGCCGATTTCGAACGATGGGAAGGCAAGATTGCACACATGTACCTCGATACGCGTGGCTATGTGACGGTAGGAATTGGCAACATGCTTGCCAATGCCGCCACGGCGAAAAAACTGGCGTTCGTGGTAAGAGAGACTGGGCTGGCCGCCACGCCTGCTCAGATAGAAGCAGACTTTGTCGCGGTCAACAAGCTGGCCGCGGGAAAGCCTGCCGCCAGCTACAAAACACATACGCAGCTCGATTTGCCCGAGGCATCGATCAACGAATTGTTGAAGGTCAGGATCGACGTTTTTCGTGCCGATCTGGCAGGCAGCTTCAAAGGCTATGCCACGTATCCGGTAGCCGCCAAACGGGCTTTGCTCGATATGATCTACGACCTTGGCAAGGGCGGATTGCTCAATTTCAAGAAGCTCAAAGCCGCCGCTGAATCCGGCAAATGGAAAGAAGCGGCGACCTATTGCCACCGTCAAGGTCCGTCCAAGGAAAGAAATGACTGGACCCGCGAACTGTTTCTGGAGGCGG
>CAYRXO010000097.1:0-13172 GCA_964428215.1 uncultured Candidatus Accumulibacter sp.
GCCTCGAACCGACCTACGGCGTCATCGTCTATCAGGAACAGGTGATGCAGATCGCCCAGATCATCGGCGGCTACACCCTTGGCGGTGCCGACCTGCTGCGGCGGGCGATGGGCAAGAAAAAAGCCGAGGAAATGGCGCTGCATCGCGACCTGATGCGTGAAGGCGCGCGCAAGAAGGGTTACGACGAAAAACTGGCGATGCAGCTCTTCGACCTGATGGAGAAATTCGCCGAATACGGTTTCAACAAGTCGCATACCGCGGCTTACGCCGTCGTCACCTATCACACTGCCTGGCTGAAAGCGCATCATTGCGCCGCCTTCATGGCCGCCACGTTGTCGTCGGACATGGACCTCACCGACAGCGTCAAGAATTTTCACGACGATGCGCTCGCCAATGGCCTGACAATTCTCGGTCCGGACATCAACGCCTCGCGATATCGCTTCACGCCAGTCGACCGCCGCACCATCCGCTATGGCCTGGGTGCGATCAAGGGCACCGGCGAACTGGCGGTGAATGCGATTCTCGACGTTCGGCAGAAAGGCGGCCCGTTCAGGGATCTCTTCGACTTCTGTCGGCGCGTCGACCGCCGGCTGGTCAACCGGCGCACCAGCGAAGCGCTGATCCGCGCCGGTGCTTTCGACGCGCTCGATGACCATCGGGCGCGTTTGCTGGCCTCGGTCGGCATCGCCATCGAAGCCGCCGAACAGGCCGAACGCCATGCCTGCCAGGTCAGCCTGTTCGACGAATTGGGCAGCGATGCGGCAGCGACCGGCAACGCCCACGGTCCGCACTATATCGACGTGCCGCGCTGGCATCTGAAACAGCGGCTCGACGAAGAAAAGCTGGCCCTCGGCTTTTATTTCTCCGGACACCCGTTTCACGCCGTGCAAAGCGAAATTGCGCACTTTGCCCGCAAACCGCTGGCGGCGCTCGAGGTACGCAAAGAGACGCAATATCTCGCCGGACTGGTCGTCGGCGTGCGCAACAAACTCACCGCGCGCGGCAAAATGGCTTTCATTCAGCTCGACGACGGCAGTAAAGCGGTCGAAGTGTCGGTATTTAGCGAACTGCTCGAGACCGACCGCCAGAAGATCAGGGAAGACGAATTGCTGATCGTCGAAGGCCGTGTGCAGCGTGACGATTTCGCCGGCGAAGGACAGCTAAAAATCGTCGCCGAACGGTTGCTGACGCTACCCGAAGCGCGCGGTCGCTTCGCCCGCCAATTGCGCCTGTCGGTCAATGGTCAGGCCAGTCACGACGCCGCGTCCGCCGCCCGGCGGCTGCGCGCGTTGCTCGCGCCCTATACCCCCGGCGACTGCCCGGTCCGGCTTGCCTACCGCAATCGCGACGCCACCTGCGAACTGCAGCTTGGCAACGACAGTCGGGTTCGCCTCGAAGACGATTTGTTGTACGCGTTGCGCGACTGGCTGAGTCCTGACAACGTTTGCGTCGACTATCCCTGATCGCCCGCCATTTCGCCAAGGAGCCCGCTTTTTCATGTCAAACCGTCGCCACCCGCTGCTCACCCGGATCGGCGCCTGCCTCGCCGGCAGCATGCTGCTTTTCGGCTGCAATCAGAAGCTGAGCCTGGAAAACTATGACAAACTCAAGGTCGGACAGAGCTACGAGGAAGTGAAGCAGATCATCGGCGAACCGGCGCAATGCGACGAGTTGCTCGGGGTGCGCAGTTGCCGTTGGGGAGACAGCAACCGCGGGATATTGGCTGCCTTCCTGGCGGGGAAAGTGGTGATGTTGTCAGCGAACGGCTTGCAGTGATGTGCCGACAAGTCATTGAATTGAAAAAAGAAATTATTTCCGGGATTCCGCTCAGTAGATCGGGATGCTGTTTTTTCTCCGGGATCCAATCCGGAGAAAGTACGATTGACGCTGCCTGCCGTTGCGAGCCGGCTCGAACAGGGATAGGCGTCAGCAAACTCTGATCGCGCAGGATTCGGCACCTCGGTGATTGCGAAGTGCGCTTGCCAAGCAAGTCGCTTCTGTCGCAGCTCAGCGACGATCGCGGCGAAAGTGGCGACTTTGGGAATGCGTTTCAGTTTCCGCACACGGTCCCTGCGCTTGTCGAGGGCCTGCTCTTGGCTTCATCGCATGGCATCGCTCAAGGTGGCCCCGATATTCCGCTCCGAGGAGCGGCTGGCCCACCGTCAAACGGCATGTTTCTTGTCTGGTCAAGACCTGGTCGACAGCATGCGCGGTCAACGATTGGCCAAAACCCGTCGTAGCGATCACCATGCCGCCATTTGTTCCGTGCTTCCTGAATGCGCCAGCAGGCCTCACTCAGCCGTGAAACGCGCATAATTGTTCGCATGTTGTCGATTCCCTCTTCACCGAAACGTTTGCCATGAAAGAACTGGTCGCCCGCTGGTGCGCGCCGGATGGCAGGCGGCTCGAAATGCGGCCTTTGCCACCGTTGCACCCGGGGGATAGCGAACGGGTCAGTGTCTGGCTCAACCGTTTGTCGGCAAGCACCCGTCGCAACCGCTTTTTCTCGACTGTCAGCGAATTTTCCGACAGCGCAGTGCACAAATTGCTGACCATCGATCCGTCACGCGAGTATTTGCTGGTCGTATTGCGCGTCGATGGTGAACAACAATGGCCAATCGGCGGTGGGCGTTTCGTTCAGGATGACGATGGTCGCAGCGCATCCTTTTCCTTGTTGCTTGGGGACGAATGGCAGGGGCAGGGTATCGGCCGCCGTCTGCTCAAGGCGCTGCAGCGTGAAGCGGCTCGACGCGGCTTGCGGCGGATGCGCGGCGATGTGCTGGCCGACAACCGGGTGATGCTCGGGTTGGCGAGATCCCTGAATTTCACGGTCGAAGAGTCGCCTGACGACTTCGGTGTTCTGCGTATCGTCTGCGATCTGCCCCGGTCACGCCTGTCACGCTGGCAACGCTTGACCAGACATTTTCTGCGCCAATACTCTTCGCCGTGATTCCCGGCAGGGCGGGCGACCGCGGGGCCACCTTTTCGTCAGGTCGGAGCCTCCGCCGTACGCAGTCAGCAGGCGAATGATTTTCTGGAGCGTTTTGCTCGCCGGTTGCTGCTCCAGCCGACCAATGCCCGTTGTCTTTATTGCGGGGGCTCCGATGTCCGTGAAAATCACCCTCGATCGGATAGTGCAAAGACGCGGGTGCCGTGTGAAATGAACGTGTCAAATTCTCCGTTTCGTTGCCGACAATGCATACAATTATTTGAATTTATTGAAATCTGCAGCAGGCTGCGCTGTCGCGTTCAAGTGTTGGGCGGAAAATTTTCGTCGATGAATTTGTGTACGCCCTTTTCGATCGTCGGTTTGAGCGCCAAGAGCAGAAAGCCGAGACGGATCGAGATCTGCACCTCAAGATCGTCGATCGACAGTTCCCCGGAAACGCCCGTGCGCCGGAAGTGTGCCTGATTACCTTCCCAGGTATATTGCAGGCCATACTCTTCGGCGAGTTCGACCACCATATGTTCGGCAGCGGCACGGGCGGCGCTGCGGGTCTGGCCGTGCGGACGGCGAATATTGATTTCACTCATCGGTGGGGTCCTGTTTAACAGATAAATTGTATGCCGACTCGTTTGCACCTCTCGCTTCTGGCGGTAGAGGTGGAAGGGGAATGAAAAACGGAGAGGATTTTCAAGTCTTTCGGTGGCTGCAGCAGAGCCAAATTCATGCGTTGGTACAGGGAAGCCTTCGATGGTGCGGCCGTATGGCGACAACATTCTCTCCATGCTGGTGTTTCAATCCGATTCGGCACAAAGGGCACGATATACTGCGTAGCGCTGCGCGTCGATTTCTCCCTGTTGCAACGCTTGCTGGATACGGCAGTCGGGCTCCCGGTCATGACGGCAATCGCGGAAACGGCATTGGCCGAGCAGGGGACGCATCTCGACGAATCCTTCGGTGATCCTGGCGCGCGGCAGGTGCCGCAGGCCGAATTCGGTCAGTCCGGGCGAATCGATCAGCGCGCTGTCGGCATCCAGCCGGTAATAGCTGGCCCGGGTGGTGGTGTGTTTGCCGGTATTCAGCGCCAGGGAAATTTCACGTGTCACGGCGCGTGCTTCGGGCAGCAGACCGTTGGTCAGGGTCGACTTGCCCATGCCCGATTGTCCGATCAACAGGCTGGTCTGACCAGCGAGATAGGGCCGTAGTGGCGTGCTGTCATTGCGCGCCGAGAGCGCGACGATCCGATAACCCAGCTTGGCGAAGGGTGCCAAGGCCGTCTCGGCCGCAACGCGCGGGCTGGCCGGTAAATCGCATTTGTTGAGCACGATCAGTGTGGCGATGTCCTGCGTTTCGGCGGCGACCAGGCAACGGCTGATCAATTGCGGCGAGAAAGCCGGTTCGACGGCGACGACGACGATCACCTGGCTGACGTTGGCGGCGATCAGCCGTTGTCTGTAGGCATCCGAACGATAAAACAGCGTCCGGCGCGGCATGAGCGCCGTGATCACGCCCTGATCGTCGCTCGTCGTTTCGAAAGCCACTTCGTCACCGCAAGCCAGATCGCTTTTCTTGCCGCGCGGGAAGCAGAGCCAGGATTGCCCGTCCGCGGTGGCGATACGATATTGCCGGCCATGCGCCGCGATGACGATGCCGGAGAGCTTCAAATTCGCGCCAACGCGTCGATTTTCGCTGCGCAGATGAAGTCGTTGTGCGACAGGCCGGCGAGCGAATGGGTGCTGAAACGCACCTTGACCTGTCGGTAGCCGACCGTGAGATCCGGATGGTGATTCTCGCGTTCGGCCAGCCAGGCCAGGCTGTTGACAAACAGCATGGTTGCCGGATAGCTGGGGAAGGAGAATTCGCGTTCGATGGCGTCCGTGCCGACCAGCCGCCAGTCGGGCAGTCTGATCAGCAGTTCGTCGATCTGCGTCAGCGAGAGCCGGTCACCCGGTTGCAGGTCACTTCGGCAATGCCCGCCTTCGAGCAAAATATCGTCGTCCATCGTCGCGGCCCTGGTAATGCTCATCGTGCCTGCAATTGGGCGATGCGCACCGATGCGGGCGGGTGCGAGTCGTAAAACAGGGAGTGCAGCGGGTCCGGGGTCAAGGTGGCGGCGTTGTCCTCGTAGAGTTTGACCAGCGCGGCAATCAGTTCATCGGCCGAGGCATGCGTCGAAGCGTAGCGATCGGCCTGGAACTCGTCCCGACGTGACAGTTGGCTGAACAGCGGTGTCAGCAGAAAGATGAACACCGGCAGTACGAGCAGAAAAAGGATCAGCGCCAATGCCGTATTCCTTGTCGTCAGCCCCAGGCCATTGAAGAACCAGGGAGTGTCGATCAGGTAACCGAGCGTGGCCAGGATGATCAGCGAGCCGAAAAAAACCAGGACGATGCGCTTGATGACGTGCCGGTGCGCATAGTGGCCGAGTTCGTGCGCCAGGACGGCTTCCAGTTCGGCCGGTTGCAAACGGTTCAACAAGGTGTCGAAAAAGACAATGCGCTTGCTGCGGCCAAAGCCGGTGAAATAGGCGTTGCCATGCGTCGAGCGCCGTGAGCCGTCCATGACGAACAAGCCCGAACTGGCAAAACCGCAGCGGGTGAGCAGATTCTCGACACGCGTCTTCAGCGTCAGGTCGGCCAGAGGAACGAATTTGTTGAACCACGGCGCGATCCAGGTCGGATAGATGAACAGAATCGACAGATTGAACAAGCACCAGATCAGCCACACGTACAGCCACCACCAGGGACCCATCCTGGCCATCAGCCAGAGCACGGTGAGCAACAGCGGGACGCCGATCGCCAGACCGAGAACAAGCTGCTTGAGCAGATCGACCAGAAACAGACCCAGGGTCATGCGGTTGAAACCAAAGCGTTTCTCGATGACGAACTGGCGATAGATAGCTTGCGGCAGGTCGACGAGCGAGGAAATGGCCAACACGCTCAGAATCAGTGCCACGCCGTATGTCAGCCGCCCTTCCAGGCGTGCAGACCAGAAATCATGCAGCCATTGCAGACCGCCTGCCAAAGTGAAAGTCAACAACAGCAGCACTTCGACCAGCATGCTCACGCGGCCGAAACGGGTGCGTGCCAGGGTGTAATCGGCCGCCCGCTGATGCGCCGACAAGGGGATACGTTCGGCAAAGCCGACGGGGACGGCATGACGATGGCGGCTGACATGGTCGATCTGGCGCTGTGCGAGCCACAGCCGCAGCACGAGCATGCTGGCGATGGCAGCGACAAAGACCAGAGTGAATGAATTCGGCATACGGCTGTGCCACAATACGGCATTTCAGGAATCCGGGCCGATTATATGACACAGAACGCCACTTTTCTGGTTTGGCTGGACATGGAAATGACCGGACTGGACCCCGAGCGTGACCGGATCATCGAGCTGGCGATCATTATCACCGATAACCAATTGCAGATCATTGCCGAGTCGCCGGTGTGGGTGATCCATCAGGACGAGGCGTGTCTGACGGCCATGGACGAGTGGAACCGCAGTACGCACGGCCGAACCGGGTTGATCGATCGTGTCAGGACGTCAACGCTGGACGAGGCCGGCGTCGAAAAAGAGGCTTTGACCTTCATCAGCGCGTACGTGCCGCAAGCGGCGAGTCCCTTGTGCGGCAATTCGGTCGGACAGGACCGGCGGTTCATGGTCAAGTACCTGCCGCAGTTCGAGGCTTGGTTCCATTACCGCAATCTCGATGTCAGCACGCTGAAGGAACTCTGCCGGCGCTGGAAACCCGAGGTGGCGAAAGGTTTCAGCAAGAAGTCCGACCATAGCGCCGCTACGGATATTCGTGAATCGATCGAAGAGCTGAAATACTATCGCCAGCATTTCATCCGGCTGTAAGCGTCAAGCCGGCGCAGCCAGAATCATCTGCCCGTGGCGGGTTTGACGCTAAGGCGCCTTTGGCGCAGCAGCGATTGAGTTGGGCGCCGATTCAGAAATTATTGCGTTGGTGGCGTCAACGAAGTGAGGGGTATTTTGGGTTCGCTCTGCACGTCGTACTGCAGCCAGGATAAAGTCATTTGCATGCCCAAAATCGCCGGCAGGGCAGCCAACATTACGGTGCCGGATGTGGCTGGAACGTTTGAATAAATGGAATTAGCCCATTGGGTCAATCCAAAAAAAACACTCATCAACATCAACATTGGCCCCAAGATTAATTCAAGCGATGCCAATGAAAACCCGCGAATGAAATAGGTATACAGCAATCGTCTGAGCCAATTTAAAAAATGCCCACGTAAAAAACTGCCAATAATACGACCCGGCTTTAAGCTCGATTTCTCGTCTTCGTAAACAGCTTTCATGGGAAAATCCAACACCACTGCACGCGATAAAGCAAGGTGAAATAAAAAATCCGATTCAAAGAAATAGCGTCGACTGACTTTGCTTAAATCGATCAAACGCAAGGCCGTACTGGATACGGCTGTAAAACCATTCGTCGGGTCGAATATTTGCCAATATCCAGTTGACAATTTAGTCATGAACGACAGGGCTGCATTGCCAAATAATCGAATTCGGGGCATGGCTTTGACGTCGTTCAAAAAGAAAAAACGATTTCCTTTCACATAATCGGCTTTGCCATAAATAATCGGCGCAACCAAACCTGGAACCAGCGCCGGATCCATTTGACCATCACCGTCGATTTTTACGACGATCTGGGCCCCATCGTTGAGTGCTTCTCTGTAACCGGTACAAACAGCACCCCCTACGCCTTGATTTTCTTTATGTTTGATGATTCGAATCCGTTTGTCATGGCAGTTTTGCTCGACTTGAGCAAGAGAATTCTCAGGGCAGGCATCGTCAATCAAGTAAATCAAACCGATTTCCGGTCCGATCCGGTTTAAAACGTCCAAAATTTTATGGCCAACACGGTAGCAGGGTACAACGGCCGCAATCAAAACCGGGACGGGTATAGCGCCCATCTTCAAACTCCTTCACAAGTTGGCCGGTAACCTATCGGTTCATCCGAGATACGACGGTCTGCAAATGTCGCTGAACAGGAAAACATGTCCTGCTGCCAATTTGCTGTGCAGTTGCTGAATAAAAAGCATTAATTGGAATAAACAACGATAAACAATCCCGCCAGAATCAATGCTGTTCCCAGCCAAATACCGGTCGTGATGTTTTCGCCCAGATAGGTGTTTGCCAAGATTGGTGTCAATGCAAAGGCAAGGGCAACAAAAGGGTAGGCGCGCGACAGAGGAACCTTGGATAAAATCCATGTCCACAGCAAGGTCAAAGCGCCATAAAGTGCAATCGCCAAAATAAAACGAGGTTCAAATAAAAGTGCCTTTATAAAATTGTCGCCTTGCCGACGCGCAATTTCAGCGGATAACTTGAACAAAATCTGACCGATTGATAAACCGGCAGCGTAAACAAACAAAATCAATATAAAACCAGGCGTCATGAGGCGTCAACCGGCATTCGAATCAAATAAGCTTGGCCTCTGGGAGAGATTAATTTCTCTCGAATCGAATTGGGAATCATGGGTAAAGAACGAATCAATCCATGGAAAGCAGCGGGTAGGACGGCGGTATCATGTATGACTCTGACAGTTTCACCAAGCGGTTTCAAAGGATAAGTCCCCTGCTGATTTTTAAATCGCGGGTTGCTTGCCACGGATTCTGCGCGGCCAGGAATCAGGAAATAAAGTTCACCGGCTTGTGGCACTTTTGCTTGCAATTGATCGGGCTTTCCACCTTGCCAGTTCAACAATTCAAGTGTTCGATACAGCGTCTTCGGATCAGTATAGATAGGCGTGTCTGAATGTGCTGCGATTTCGGCCAGGTCTCTCTCCAATCTTCGCGGGTCACGGTTTTCGAACACAATGCCAGCAAAATTCACAGCCAGAACTAAGAGCAGGATCATTTTAAACCGTGATTTTTGCCATAAATACGGCAGGTAAACCGCACAAAAAGCGGCGCTGCCGACACTCAGTAGCCATGCTGGCGCGATGTAGTAACGTCCTAACAAAGCCACTCGAAATAATGCTGCGGCGACAAAAACAAACCATATGACCCCTGCACCCAATGCCAGATGTGCCAAGTCGGCAGCAGGGCTTGCTTTCAACTGGTTTCCGCGCCAGCGTTTAAATGCTACGAAAAGAATGGCAAAAAACACCCAGTAGCCTAGACCGAATAAATGTCTGGTCGTAACCATGATCAGAGAATCTACCGTCAAGTGCACACGAAAGGCGCCTGTATTGTCGATGCTGAAAGGCGCCACGACTTGCCGGTCATCTGATACGGAAACACCGTTGAAAAACATTTTGAACCGCAATAAAGGATCACCGCCGGCAAGAACGTAATACAGCGATTCCAAGGCAAAAACACATAAGCCGCCGACAGCGATCCAGAGAATGTCCTGCCAAGTGATTTGACGACTGAATATCGCCAGGATGCTGATGAATAGAGCGAATGCAATTACGGTTTCTCTACCGCTAAAGGCTATTGCCATAACCGCGCCAATACAGAGAAGCAATTGTCTACGTGGTTGTTTGTAATGCCAGAAATAAAAGAATAACCAAAAGGCTAGGACTGACCAGAAAAGTTCTGCGATATCCGCTGATGCGGTAGCGGCCGCGGTCACAACGACTGGAAAAGTACCCCAAATCAGACAGGCCAATAAAGCATAGGATCTGGACACCCATCGACTTAAGCCCCAATAAGTAAGAATCAGGATGCCAAAATAATAAAGAACACTGGGTAGGACCACAGCAAATTCTGTGTCGCCCAGGAAATTCAACGAAGCGGCAATCGGCAAGCTGATGGAAAAACGAATGCGACCAAAATGATCCGGAATATACCAACTGGTTTGCAGCCAATTCAGGCCGGCAGAGTAGTAGTACTGATCATCGCTGGCAACAAAACCAACCCATCCGATGTATATCGTTAACCCGGCCAAGACAAGTATAATGACAAATTCGACAGTCAGTAATATGGACTTATCAGTCGGTTTGATTGAACTTTGTTGCTGCATCTAATGACAGTTCCTGGAAGAAAATATTGTGTTTGATTATCGGGACTTTTCAATGCTCGCGCTGTGCGAATTGCTGCATTCGCTCAGTAAAGCTGATTTCTGTCACGAGCGGGGTCTTTCAGCCCGAGTCGCTAACTGCCGTACCCCGACGATTATATACAAAAAATTGATTTCCTTATTCTTTCCATTTTAAGTTTACAAGGTTTGATCGGCGTTTGCGCGCTATTTTTGCCAAGCGTCGGCGCGCTATTAGCAGTTGTTGCTTGTCCGATCCTGGGCGATCGCCGTCTGATAGCCGAGCTATGACGTTGGCGCTAATACCGGTGACCACGCCGTATCATGGCTCGGGAGTCTGCCACGGTTACGGGTTCCCGAGACGCTGCCAGAGTGAGGATCACCTCGTTGGCACACGACGTGGGCTGCAAGCGTGTTTCCCGGGTGTCCAACCTCGCGCCGGCAACGGCCTCATCCACACCGATCGCTCGCTCCGCCGCCGCCAAGAATTCTCCAGCGTGATAGAAAGCCGACAGATAGCGGCCGTGTGTGCCAAACCGTTCTTCGACTTGGCGGGCGATCGGCTCGGCACCAGTACCCACCGCGTGCCGTGATGCGCGACCCGTTTGTCCATCGCCTTTGCAAACGGCAGGTCCGCCGCAATGTCCGTCACCACCCGTTCCAAGAGGCGGGAGAAGCACCGATGGCGAAGCGGCGCGCTGCGGGCGGATGGCCCCATCCGCTGGCAAGCCTGTCTCGCGCATGACTTGCTCATCGGGCGGTCATGGCACGGTCGGGTTTGGTGTTGCGGCGGTATAAACGCAGCTTTTCGTGCTCCTTGTGGTCGACCGGACGGCCGCCTTTCCACACTTTACGCCACGATCCGCTATCGATTTCATTCGGCGTGCCATACACCAGCAGCCAGGAGCAGGCCTCCCCTTTCTTCGAACGCCAAGGCAGCGTCTGGATGGCGCTGAAATAATCGAGCGAAGCTTGCATGGCTTCAGAGAGATTGCTGCTGGCGATACAGTCGCGGGATTCCGGCAGAAAATCACGCAACGATGTCGCTGGTAAACGATAGCTTTTACCGTAATCCCACCAGGGCATCCAGAGCATCGCCATCAGCAACCAGAACAAGGTCAGCCCCGACATCCAGTGCATGCTGCCGCGCATCGGCGAACGGGGGCTGGTAGCGATCAGCCAGATCCAGGTCGCCGTTCCCAGCGCCGCGATAAAGACGGCCGGCCAATCCGGATTGCCGATAAAACCGGGCTCCAGGCGTAGAAACTGTCTGTTCAGATGTTGCGGCCAGCCGAAAATCATCGCTGTCCAGCCCAGCCAGGCGAGCAAGGCAAAAACACTGAATGTGATCATGCCGAACCAGTCGAAGGCATTGGCGGCCCCACGACGCAATACGGCGATTCCCGGCACGGCGAGCAGCACCAGCGGCGGCAGCAACAGCAAAGCCATTGCGCTGCGGGTTCCCAGCCAGCCACCGACGACGAGCAAGGCGATGCTGAAGGACAGAAGCGGCAGTTGCAGCGATGAAGTATTCAGCTGCTGACGTTTGGCCCACAAAGTCCAAGCGGCCAGGGGCAGAGCAGGCCAAGCGTACCAGGGCAGCATCGACAGCAGCCGCTGCATGCTGAGCAGCGGCTGCGGATGACCGGCAAGCTGATCCAGTTCCTCTTGCCAGTAGCTGCTCAGATAGTCACCGGACGACAGGCCGAGGATGGCCAGCCAGAGAACGACGATCACGCCGGCGACGAGAATGCTGCCGAGCAGGTGAAGAGACGTTTGCTTGCGCTTTGTTGATTGCCAGGCGACGATCGCCGCCGCCGGCAGCAGGAGCAGCATCGGCGCCAGGCCGTTAGCGAGACAGCCCAGAGCGAGCGCGCCGCCAAAGTACACAGCGCCCGGTCTGGGCCGGCGTTCTATTTGGGCCAGGCCCCAATACGCGGCACAGTGCGCGCTCAACGCGGCGAGCATCGGTTGCGCTTCGTGGGCATGAAAAAGAAAGCCGATGCTGCCGGCGAGCAACAACGGCGCTGCCGGCGCCTGTTCGCGGCCGTGCAATTCGCGCGCGGCGAGCAGAATGAAGGTCAAGGCCAGCAGGGTGAACACACCGCTGGCCAGACGCGCCGCCTCGTGCACCGGCGCCAGCCATTTGAGCAAAAAGGCAAAACTGGCGGCCAGCCAGTAATACAGCGGGGCATCCGGATACGCGCTTCCGGCGAGGTCGAAGTGCAGCCAATCGCCTTGGACCAACATCTGATGCACGACACCGATGGTTATCGCATCGTCGTTCTTCCAAGGATCATGGTCGCTCAGACCGGTAAAGATGTACAGCGCGAGCAGGACCGCCAGCGTCCATCCGCTGGGTGGCAGCGCAAGTCCCTTGAAGCGTCTGGCGGTCGGCAGCCCGGGCATGCCGTCAAACAGGTGTGCGGATCAGCAGGACGCGAAGCGAAGCATCCGCCGTACAGCAGCAGGCAAACACGAAAAAGGCAGCCGCGCGGCTGCCTTTCTGCTCGTCATGGCCGGATGCTTCAGGTGGATTTGCGCATCGCGCCGTACTTCTGGTTGAATTTCTCGACGCGGCCCGCCGTGTCGATGATTTTCTGTTTGCCGGTATAGAAAGGATGGCAGGCAGCGCACACTTCGACGTGCAGATCCTTTTTCATCGTCGAGCGGGTGGCGAAACTGTTTCCGCAGGAGCAGCTCACCTTGATTTCGTTGTAAGCGGGATGGACGTTGTCTTTCATCGGGTGCTATTCCTGTAGGTGTGTTCGAAAGCGCAGCTCAGGCAACGGACTGCAGCTGGAACTTTACTAAACGAAGATTATCGACGATTTCAGCAAGCTCTGCAATGCGTGTGCAGGGAAGTGTAGGGAACACGTAATCTGTCCGGGTTTGTAGCAAATGATCTGTCCGTTTCAGTCTGCTCCGAGGAGGAGCAAGATGAGACGGACAGAGTTGCTACAGGAGATCAGGAAGATGCGATTTAGTGAAGCGTATGAGGGTTGGGATGATGGGCGGTTGACGCGGCGAGTTTGTTGGAGGTGTGCGAGCGGACGTTCCGTCGTTACCTGATGCGTTATCAGGCGGAAGTGCTGGAGGGGTTGGTGGATCGGCGGCTGGAACAGGTATCCGAGCATGTGAAGGCGAAGGTGAATGTTGCACCGGTGCACCGGGGCTGTCAGATTTTTTGTGTGTGAGGCGAGAGGAGACTTTTCCACAGTGA
>CAYRXO010000098.1:0-12962 GCA_964428215.1 uncultured Candidatus Accumulibacter sp.
CACATGGATCAGGCCGAGCACCGCACCGAGAATGCCGATGGTCGGCGAATAACCGCCAGCAGCTTCCCAAATCCGGGCGGCGAGTTTCATTTCCTGTTCGAACGTATTGATCTCGACTTCGAGCACTTCGCGCAGACGTTCGGGTTCGGCACCGTCGACGAGCAGTTGCAAGCCTTTGCGCGTGAAGTTGTCGGTCAGCTGCTCGACGACGGCGTCGAGCGCCAGCAGTCCTTCGCGGCGCGAGACGTGACTCCAGCCGGTGATTTGGTTGATCAGGCGTTGCTGGTCGACCACCGGCGGCAGCCAGACCCATTTGGCCATGCGCAAACCGCGCATGAAGGTGCTCGTCGTGCTTTGCAGCATCACGGCGCCCAATGTGCCGCCAACGACGATGACCAGGGCCGCCGGCTGCGTCAGCGAACCGAGATGTCCACCTTCGAGCAGTTGTCCGCCGATGATCGCCAGCAAGCCGACCAGCAGCCCGGCAAGACTGATTCTATCCATTGCGTTTGCGAGGCTTCACCTGCGCGGCATCTTGTCCGAGAATGCGCGCGCGCAGACGCATCACCGCCTGACTGTGCAACTGGCAGACGCGGGATTCGGTGACACCCATCACTTCACCGATTTCGCGCAGGTTCAGATCCTGTTCGTAATACAAAGCCATCATCAGTTTTTCCCGCTCGGGCAACATTTCGATTCCCTGCACCAGGGCGCGCCGCAGGTCCTCGTCCTCGAGTTGCCGGAGCGGATCGGCGCCGTCGGCAACCAGATGGCATTCGAGGAAGTCCTCGCCTTCTTCGATGACCAGATCTTCGAGATAGACCAGTTGGTGACCGCGCGCATCCTGCAGCATCTTCTGATAATCGGCGAGCGACACATCGAGCGCCTCGGCGAGCTCCGTCTCGGTCGGGGCACGGCCGTGTTGCTGTTCGAGTTGCGCAATGGCCTGTTCGATACGCCGACAGTCGCGGCGCAGACTACGCGGCAGCCAGTCGCTTTCGCGCAGACCATCGAGCATGGCGCCGCGAATTCTTTGCATGGCATAGACTTCGAACTGACCACCTAGACCGCTTTCGAAGCGACCGATGGCGTCGAGCAGGCCGATCATGCCGTTTTGCACCAGATCGTCGACCTGCACGCTGGCGGGCAGACGCGCCATGAGATGACAGGCGACCCGCTTCACCAGCGGCGCATAGCGCTGGATAAGCTGATCTTTATTGAACTGACCAGCGGCGTTATACATGCATTAAATGGCGGCTATCAGGCGTGGATAGCAATCGGGTCGATACGTTGGCTCAAGTGTAACAGTTGCTGCATGAATTGTTCGAGTCCCCCGTTGACTTCATGGTTGATCGGCCAGGCGAGCAGTTCGGCGGCCAGCGCCTGATACGCGCGCGCAGCGGGTGACTCCGGAAACAGGCAGACCACCGGCTGACAAAGGCGCGACGACTGATGCAGGCGGTCGTCGCGCGGCACATGGCCGGCGTAGTCGAGCCGGGCAAGGCCGCGGCCGTGCGTCACTTCGGCGATATTGCGGTAAATGGCCTGCGCTTCATCTGCGGAACGCGTCCGGTTGACCAGTATGCGGAAATGCCTGCGCGCGTAACCAAGGCTGACTTTCTTAATCAAGGCGTAGGCTTCGGTGATCACCGGGCCTTGCGGCGCGATGACGATCACCGCCTCGTCCGCCGCAAGACCGAGCGGAGAAAAACCCAGCGGGTGGTCGAGCGTGCTATCGACGAGCAGCACGTCGACCGCCGGTTGCAGATCGGCCAGAGAGCGGAGCAGGATCCGTTGCTCGGCCTCGTTCAGCGCGGCCAACTGCGTCGTCACCCCGGCGGTCGGCAGCAGACGGATGCCCGTCGCGAGCGTGACGATCACCTCGGCAAGCCGTTTTTCCCGCTGGATGACCTGCTGCAGAGTGAAGTCAACGCTGGCACCAAAATAGCCGGCAACCGTGCTGGCGTTCTCATCGACGATCAGTACTTCCCGCCCCTTGCGCGCCAGCAGCGCGGCGAGGTTAGCCACCGCCGTACTTTTGCCGACGCCGTTGCTGCCGGCGGCGAAGGTGATCACCCGCAACGGCGGCCGGCCGAGCAGGCGACGCAATCCGGAGGCCTGGTCGCCGCGGAAGTCAGCCACGCAGGCCTCCGCCCGCCGGGAGTGCACCACTGTCGACACTGGCCAGCAACAAACCAGGCTCGACACCGTCCAAGCGATGCGGCGAAGATTCTGGCAGGTCCTTGAAGGCGCGATGCAGCAGGTAGGATCGATTTGGCAGGTGCAAATCTTCCGGTACGCGCTGACCGTTCGAGACGTAATAGAGGCGCAGACGCTGGCGGATGATCACGTCCAGCGACGAGGCCAGGCCGGTCGCTTCGTCGACCTTGGTCAGAATGCAGCCGGCCAGTTTCAGGCCGCTGTAGGCGCGTACGACGTCGTCGAGCGTTTCGCCGCGGCTGGTGGCCGACAACAGCAGCAAGGGTTGTACCTTGTTTTCGCCGAACATGGCCACTTGCTCGCTGACCTGCCGGTCGCGCTGGCTCATGCCCATGGTATCGATGAGCACCATGTGCGTATGCTGCAGATCGATCAGTGTCGCCCGCAAATCGTCGGCATCGCGTGCGAGATGGACCGACACGCCGAGGATGCGGCCGTAGATGCGTAACTGTTCGTGCGCGCCGATCCGGTAACCATCGGTGGTGACCAGTGCCAGCTTGCGGGCACCGAGACGCAGGACGCAGCGTGCCGCCAGTTTGGCGGTCGTGGTTGTTTTGCCGACGCCGGTCGGTCCGACCAGGGCGTAGATGCCGCCACGGTCGACGATGTCGTTCTCGCTGCCCAAGGTCATCAGGCTGTGATCGGCGGCGCCCTTGACCCAGGTCAGCGCATGCGTGGCGTCGAGGTCGCGCGGCAGATCGGCGAGCAGTTCGCGGGTGAACTGCGGCGAAAAGCCGGCGTCGAGCATCTGGCGCAGAATCTCTGTTTTCACCGGTTCGGCGCGTGCCGCCTCCCCCCAGGCAAAGCCGGCCAGTTGTTGTTCGACGATACGCCGCAGGCTGCGGATTTCGGCCATCAGCGCCGGCGCCAGTGCGTCAGACGGCTTTTCGCTCGTCGCGCCGGCCTGCGCGGTGTTTTTGGCTGCCGCCGGCCGGCTGACGGGCGGAACGGGCGGTCGACCCGCGGTCGCTGCCGGCCGCAGCGGCAGATCGGCAACCAGCGACGTCCGTGCATTATTTAGCGCCGCTGGTGCTGATGACGCTTCGCTGGCGATCGGCAATTTCTCCGGCTCGCGTTCGACGTTGGCAAGCACGGAAGCGGGCGGTGGAACGATGGTCTCCATCTCGCGCGCAGCGACGGCCATGATCTCGACCCCGCCGGGGATGCTGCGATTCGACAGGATGATCGCGTCCGCCCCCAGTGTCTCCTTGACCTTGCGCAAGGCATCGCGCGCCGTCGCGCCGATGAATTTTCTGACGTTCATACCCGGCCCCCGATGATAGAGGTAACTTTGATCATTCTGTTTTCAGGCACTTCGCTGTGGGCGAGCACCTTTAATTGCGCGACGCTGCGGCGCAGGAAGCGCGATAGCAGAGAGCGCAGATTGCCCGGCACCAGCAGGACGGTCGGCAAGCCGAGTTCCTCCTGGCGTTGCGCGGCGGCGATCGTTTCGCGCACCAGTGTTTCGGCCAGACTCGGTTCGATGCTGGCGCTTTCGCCACCACCGGCCACCGCCTGCAGCAGGATGCGCTCGAGTTGCGGATCGAGCGACATGGCCTGAATTTCCGCACTGCCCGGATAGATTTCCTGCACGATCGAGCGACTGAGTGCGATGCGCACCTGGCTGGTCAACACCTCGGAGTCCTGCGAGCGTGGTGCGCTGTCGGCGAGGGTTTCGATGATCGTGCGCATGTCGCGGATGTGCACGCCCTCGTCGAGCAGGTTGCGCAGGACTTTCTGCAAGATGCCGATCGGCAAGGCTTTCGGCACCACGTCTTCGACCAGTTTCGGCATTTCCTTGGCCAGATGGTCGAGCAGCGCCTGCGTTTCCTGGCGGCCGAGCAGTTCGGCGGAGTGCGACAGGATCAGATGGTTGAGATGCGTAGCCACGACGGTGCTGGCATCGACGACGGTGTAACCATAGGCTTGCGCCTGTTCGCGCAGTGCCGTTTCGATCCATACTGCCGGCAAGCCAAATGCCGGATCGCGGGTCGCCACGCCGGGCACCTGGCCGGCGACGCGTCCCGGATTGATCGCCAGCAGGCTGCCGGGAAACGCTTCGCCATCGCCGATTTCGACACCTTTGAGCAGAATTTTGTAGGCATTCGGCCGCAATTCGAGATTGTCTCGGATGTGCACTGGCGATACGAGAAAGCCGATTTCCTGGGCGAATTTTTTGCGGATACCGCGAATGCGGCGCAACAGCTCGCCGTCCTGCGCCTTGTCGACCAGTGGAATCAGCCGATAGCCGACTTCCAGCCCGAGCACGTCGAGCGGTGCCACGTCGGCCCAACTGGCTTCCTGCGTTTCCTTGACCGCCGTCGGCGCGACCGCCACCGCGGCAGGCGCCGCCTGTTCGCCCGGACCTTGCGCGCGTTGATCGATTTTCCAGGCCAGCGCGGCCAGACCACCGGCGAGCAGCAGGAAGATGAAGTTCGGCATGCCGGGAATCAGCCCGAGAAAACCGATGATCCCCGCCGTCAGATAGATCAGTTTCGGGTTGTTGAACAGTTGCGAAACGAATTGCGCGGACACATCCTCACGGTCACCGACGCGGGTGACGACCATGCCGGCGGCGATCGAGATGATCAAGGCCGGAATCTGCGCCACCAACCCGTCACCGATGGTCAGCAGCGTGTAGGTGCGCGCCGCCGTACCGACGTCGAGTCCGTGCTGCAGGACGCCGACGAACAGTCCGCCGAGCACGTTAATCAACATGATCAGGATGCCGGCGACGGCATCGCCGCGAACGAATTTCGATGCACCGTCCATCGACCCGAAGAAATCGGCTTCCTCGGCGATCGTCGCGCGCCGTTTGCGCGCTTCGTCCTCGCCGATCAGGCCGGCGTTGAGGTCGGCGTCGATCGCCATCTGCTTGCCCGGCATCGCGTCCAGCGTGAAACGGGCGGCGACTTCGGCGACGCGTCCGGCACCCTTGGTGATGACGACGAAATTGATGATCACCAGAATGGTGAACACCACCAGTCCGACGGCGTAGTTGCCTCCGACCAGAAAATGACCGAAGGCTTCGATCACCCGTCCGGCGGCACCCGGCCCGGTATGGCCCTCGAGCAGGACGACGCGCGTCGACGCGACGTTCAGCGACAGCCGCAACAGCGTCGTGACCAGCAACACCGTCGGGAAAACGGAGAAATCGAGCGGCTTGAGCACGCTCATCGCCACCAGCATGACGATCACCGAAATGGCGATGTTGAAAGTGAAGAACAGGTCGAGCACCAAAGCCGGCAGCGGCAGGACCATCATCGCGAGGATCAGCATGATCAACAACGGTCCGGCCAGTTGCTTCTGGCCGAAGCGCATGAACAGACCCTGCAGGGTGGCGCTGGCGTTAGCCATGCTCAGCCTCCGGCACCAGCTCGCCCGGGACGAGGATTTCGCGAGGCGGCTGTGGATATTGGCCGCTGCCATGACGCCAGTCGCGCAACTGGTAGACGTAAGCCATCACTTCGGCAACGGCGGCATACAGCGCCGCGGGGATTTCCTGATCGATGGCCACGTGACGATGCAGCGCGCGCGCCAGCGTGGCCGCTTCGAGCATCGGCACACCGTTTTCAGCGCCGATCTGGCGAATCTTGAGGGCAATCTCACCCATGCCCTTGGCCAGCACTTTCGGTGCGCCCATGCCGCTCTTGTACGCCAGTGCGACGGCGTAATGCGTCGGGTTGGTGACGATCACGTCGGCCGCCGGCACGGCCGACATCATCCGTTTACGGGCGGCTTCGCGCTGCAATTGGCGGATGCGGCCTTTGATCTCGGGGTTGCCCTCGAGCTCCTTGTTTTCCTGCTTCGCTTCCTGGCGGCTCATTTTCATCTTGTCGTGGAACTGCCAAAGCTGGAAAGGAACGTCGATGGCAACGATCAGCAACATCGCCAGCACCATGACCAGAAAGCTGAAAGTGAGCAGATCGCCGGCGCTGACCAGGCCGATCGGTAACGATTGCGCAAAGATCGCCGGCAGATCGTTGCGCATATTCCACAGGACCATCAGCGCGACGCCGCCGATCAAGGCCGTTTTGGCCAGCGCCTTGACCAGTTCGGCCAGACCGGACCACGAGACCAGCCGTTTCAGGCCCTGCCAGGGGTCGATCCGACTGAAATCGGGCTGCAAGGCTTTGAGCGAGAAATTCCAGCTGCCGAGGAAAAAAGGCGCCAGCAGCGCGGCTGCCAGCAAGGCAAAAAGCAAGGGGATAAAGATTTCCAGGGCCGTGATCGAGAGGTCGGCGAGTTGCGTCAACATCCGCTGCGGCTCGTGTGCCAAAGGGAAATCGATCGTCAAACCGTTACGCACCAGCACCGCGACCCGGCGGACCATCCACGGTCCGAGCAGCGAAAACGCGACCGCAGCGACCAACAGAATGAGAAATGCGCCTATCTCGCGCGAACGGGGCACCTGCCCTTCTTCGCGCGCTTGTTCCAGGCGTCTTGCCGATGCCGGTTCAGTTCTTTCGAGATCGCTTTCCTCAGCCATAGCGAACTTTCACTTCAATCGGCGTAATTATAGAAAAAAACTTTAAAAAATAGGATGGTATCCTTATTAATTTAGACTGATTCTCGGATAGTGGTGAAATCGCAACAGTTGGCGAAAGCCAAAAAACAAACAGGGGGCTTACCGCCCCCTGCTTGCTCGATGCTGATCGTTCGTCAGCCAAAAATCTCCAGTGCGCGGCTATGCGCGCCACGCGCTTCTCGGTCGGCATTCGCCGCCAGATCGGAGAGCAGTTCTTTCATGTCGAGAATCAGGACGATCTGACCGTTCGACAGAGTGGTCACCCCGGCCACGCCACGCGGCCGGAAATCGTCAAGCGCCTTGATCACGGCGTCGTCACGTCCGGCAAAATTGTCGACCGCCAGGATGAAGCTGCGTTCGGCAGACTGCATCAGCACGCCATAGTCGGGTTTGCGCACTTGCGGCCAGCCGAGCAATTGTGACAGAGCGACCACCGGCAGGATTTCTCCACGGACAACCAGCGTTTCCTTGCCGCCGACTTCCTGCATTTTCTGATGATCGATCGGCAGAATTTCGCGCACCATCGACAAGGGCAAGGCAAACGGCTGATCGCCGAGCAGGACCAGCAGTACCGGCAGAATGGCCAGCGTCAGCGGTAGCGAAATGATGAATACCGAGCCTTTGCCCGGTTCGGAACGAATTTCAATCGCGCCGTTGAGTTTCTGGATGTTGGTCTTGACGACGTCCATGCCGACGCCGCGCCCGGAAACTGCCGAGGCTTGCGACATCGTCGAAAAGCCGGGCAGGAAAATCAGGTTGAGACTTTGCCGGTCGTCGAGCGTGTTCGCCTCTTCCTCGCCGATGATGTTCTTCTCGACGGCTTTGGCACGTATCCGTTCGGGGCTCATGCCGCGGCCATCGTCGGCGATCATCAGAATGATGTGATCGCCTTCCTGACGCGCTTCGAGACGGACGATGCTCTTCGGCGGTTTACCTGCCGCCAGACGCTCATCGGGTGATTCGACGCCATGGTCGACGGCGTTGCGGATCAGATGGATCAGCGGATCGGCCAAGTCCTCGATCATCGTTTTATCGACTTCGGTTTCCTCGCCGATCAGCGCCAGCTCGACGTCCTTGCCCAGCTGTCGCGCCAGATCACGGGCGATACGCGGATATTTCTGGAACAGCCGACCGATCGGCTGCATGCGCGTCTTCATCACCGAGTTCTGCAGGTCGGAAACCAGCAGGTCGAGCTGGCTGACGGCCTGATCGAGCGCCTGCAGAGTATCGCTGTCGGTTCGGCCGGCGAGAATGTCGGCCCGCAGGCTGGTCAGGCGGTTTTTGGTCAGGCCGATTTCACCCGACAGATTGAGCACCTGATCAAGCCGCGAGGTATCGACGCGGATGGTCGTTTCCCGTGCCGCCGCTCTTTCGTCGGCACGTCGGCCGGCGGGCGCATTGCCGGCCACGGCACCCGGACGGTCACTGGCCCGCCGTCCTTCGGGAGGAAAGTGCGGCTGCATGTGCGCCGGATCGATTTCGGCAAGCGACGGCAACGAGCCGGTTGCTTTCGCTGCCGGCACGTCGGCAGCGATCGTCGCCACCGCCGCCGACTGGCCGGTCACCGCTTGATACAAGGTCTGCCAATCCGGACCCGTTTCCGGTGTCGAGCCGGCACTCGGGACGGACTTCGCGTTCGTGTCGACGACAGCCGCCGCCGTTGGTGGCTGTGCAACGGCGACTTCGACGACGTCTTCGTTCGCAGGCACCTCGCCGTCCAGTGCTGAGCGTAACGCGCTACTGACCTCTGTCGGTGCCGGACCCGGTTGTCTGCCCTGACCGATTTCTCCGAACATGTTGCGTACGGACTGAGTCGAGGCCATGATCGTGTCCATCAGCGCGGGCGTCAGGCGTATTTCTCCGTTGCGCAGTCGGTCGAACAGGTTTTCGGTCAAATGACAGAGGCTGACCAGTTCCGTCGCATTCAGAAAACCGGCGCCTCCCTTGATGGTGTGGAAACCGCGAAAGATATCGTTCAACAGCTGCCGGTCGTTGGGAGTGCGTTCAAGGTCGACCAGTTTGTTGTCCACGTCCGAAAGCAGGTCGCCCGCCTCCTGCAGGAAATCCTGCAGCAGGTCTTCCATCCCTGCAAAGTCACTCATCCTGATTCTCCTAGAAGCCCAAACTCTCGAGCAAATCGTCCACCTGCTGCTGGCTGGCGACGACGTCACTCCGCCCTTCGGCGTTGATCACCGGCCCATTCAACAAACTGATCACCGAGTCGGTACGCCGTTCTCCGGGCATGGTTTCGATCAGCACACCCATCAGCTGCGCTTCGAGTTCCTGCGCAACACCGATGATTTTTTTGATGACCTGGCCGGTCAGATCTTGGAAGTCCTGCGCCATCATGATGTCGAGCAACTGCGCCTTGATCGCTTCGGTTTTTGGCGGCAGGCCTTGCTTGAAATGGCTGCGCGTTTCTTCTGCCAGCAATTTGAATTCGTCGACGCTCAGGCGGTTGGCAAACAAGGCCTCCCATTTGCCCGCCAGAGTGGCCGTATCGTTTTCAATCTGTTCCAGCAAGGGATTGGCGATATCGGTGGCGTTGAGTACTTTGCACGCCGCCTGCTCGGTCAGATTGACGACGTAGGCCAGGCGGTCCTTGGCATCGGGCAGCGCGGCGACGGTGCTTTCCAGCAATTCGCTGTAGCCGAGTTCTCCCAGCGTGTCATGTAACTGCCTGGCCATCTGACCGACGCGCTGAAAAACCTTGTCCTGGCCGCTCCATTCGCCAGTCTGCCATGCTCCGGCGCCGGTGGTACCCGTTTCCGTGTTGGCCTTCGCCTGCTGTTGAGCAGTTACCGAATCGAACAGGTCCTGCAGTTCCTGACTGTCGTCGGTTCCGGAATCGACTTCCCGCAGTTGTTGCATCAGCGACGGTTTGGCCGCTGGTGCGGACGGCTGTCCGGCCGAAGCGACGATGCTGTCGAACAATGCTTCGAGTTCTTGCGAATCTCCCGATTTACCGGCATCACTCATCTCAGCCCCCCATCTTTTCAAAAATCTTCTGTAATTTCTCGGAGAGCGTCGCCGAGGTAAACGGCTTGACGATATATCCGCTGGCACCTGCCTGTGCAGCGGCGACGATATTCTCCTTTTTCGCTTCGGCCGTGATCATCAATACCGGCAGATGTTTGAGATTCGGCGAACGACGAATGGTCTGTAATAGCTGCAGACCGTCCATGTTCGGCATGTTCCAGTCGGTGACGACGAATTCAAAAGAGCCGTTTTGCAGTTTCTGCAGGGCGATTGCCCCATCCTCCGCTTCATCGACGTTGGAGAAACCCAGTTCCTTGAGCAGATTTCTGACGATGCGTCGCATGGTCGAGAAATCGTCAACCACCAGAATTCTCATCTTGGGATCAGCCATGGTGCAATTGTTCCTCCTGTTTGCGTGATGCGGCGCTCAGTTTTCGAGCAGAGGGCGCAGGGTATCGGCCAGCACTTCGGCGTCGAATTTGGCGACATAGGAATCGACTCCTACCGCTTTACCCATTGCATGGTTCGCCTGCGACGACAACGAAGAGTGCATCACCACCGGAATGCCGTTGAAGCGAGTGTCACTCTTGATGTTTTTGGTCAGAACATAACCGTCCATTTCCGGCATTTCGGCGTCCACCAGGATCAGGCGGATTTCATCGCGAACGTCTTTGCCAGTCTGTACGGCATGCGCCGCGATCCCCTGCAGACGGGTCCACGCTTCGGCACCATTGGTGGCATGCTTGTGCTTGACGCCCATCTTGTCGAGCACTTCGGTAATCTTTCGCCGGGCGACGATCGAGTCGTCGGCAAAGAAGAGGTTGCAATCGACATCGATGTTCGCCCGTGGAATATCGACGATCACCGCTTCACCAAAAGCATTGGCAAGAATTTGTTCGACGTCGAGAATCGACACCAGCTTGCCGTCTTCGAGTTCGGTGATCGCCGTGATCAGGCCCTGGTTGGTGGTCAATACGCTTTCTGGCGATCTCACCTTTTCCCAATCGACGCGGATGATGCGGTCGACTTCGTGCACCAGGAAGCCGAGCGTCCGTTTCGAATACTCGGCGACCATCATCGTCTTGCGTGCTTCAGCGGGTGGCTCGCTGGTCTCCAGAAACGAGACCAGCGACAACACTGGAATGACATTGCCACGTAAAGAAATCAACCCTTCGACACCACGCGGCATGTTCGGTGTCTTGGTGATATGCGGTGTTTGCCCGACTTCGCGGACTTTGAAGACGTTGATGCCGAAAGTCTCGCGCGTACCGAGCGAGAACAACAAGATCTCCATCTTGTTCGAACCGGCGAGTTGGGTTCTCGCATCCACCCCGTCGAGAAGACTTTTTCGTTCCGCCAGTGCCAGTTGTTCCATCGTCTTGTTCCTGTCAAATCGCCTAATCAGGCCAACTGCGCCACCGGAAGACTCCCCAGCAGTCGTCTGGTCAATGTCTCCGACAAGCGCTGCGGTTCGAATTTGGGGACATATTCATCGACGCCGACCGATTTGCCGAGCTGCTGGTTGGACATGCCGGACAAGGAGGAATGCATGATCACCGGCACGCCGGCAAAACGATCGTCGGATTTGATTTTCTTGGTCAGAATGTAACCGTCCATTTCCGGCATTTCGATATCGGTCAGCACCAGGCTGATCAGTTTGGAGACCGGCTGCCCGGATGCCTGCGCATAATCGGCGATCTTTTCAAGCTCGGACCAGGCGTCGGCACCGTTGATCGACGCGACGTACTTGACGTTCATCGCGTCGAGCGTGCGTTGGATTTGCTTGCGCGCCACCGACGAATCGTCGGCGAAAAAAACCGTCAACTCGGGATGGTCGATCGGCTTGATGTTGCGATAAACCGCACCATCGTCATAGCCGGTGGTCTCCGAAAGAATTTTCTCCACGTCCATCATCATCACCAGACGACCGTCGGGCAACTCGGTCACTGCGGTGACCAGTCCACCCATTTCGGCCAACAGCATCGCCGGCGGCACGCGCATCTGACCCCAATCGAGCCGCAGAATGGTGTCGACCCCTTCGACGAGAAAGCCCTGCGTATGCCCGGCGTACTCGGTGACGATCATGATCGAACGCGGTGTATCGGTGTCGACGCCGACATACCGCGCCAGATCGACTACCGGCACCAGCACACCGCGCAGGCTGACCATACCTTCCACGGACGAGGGCATTTCCGGTGCCGAGGTGATTGGCGGAGTACGCATCACTTCCCGTACCTTGAAGACGTTGATGCCGTAAGTTTCACGTCGACCGGTACGTCTATCGGCACCCAGCGAGAAAAGCAGAATCTCCAGTTTGTTGGTGCCGGCCAGTTTGGTACGCGCATCAATATTTTTCAGCAGCTCGGACATTAGTCATTTCCTCGCGCCAAGACACGACGCCATATGATAACCATAATAATTTAATTATATAAATCAAACCGACAGGAAAGTTGAACAAGAATGCACAACGCCTGCCCCTACGCGACAGCGACGAGTAGGGAATGGTGCCGGAAGCGTTGCGCTATTCGATCCCGGCCACCGTTTGTCGCTGTTAAATCCTTGGCGAATGCACAAGCAAAATCATCTGTACGATCAGCATAGACCAGCTGTCCGGCTTGCTCCAGTAGAATCTCCTGATCCTGCCAACAAGCGCTCAGACTGTCATTAGTGCATATGTCAACGTCTGCCATATGCCATTCTTAATCCCGCTTTGTCGGGTTGACTTCATCCCGTGCGTGCTTGTCATGCGGTAAGTGCAACATCGCTTCTGCAAATTCGTAGCCTGCTGATTTTTCTATTCTTTACCGGCCGCAGCGATGAGCGCGCGTAGCGCCCCTGGCAGGTACGCGCGCAGACGGTTTCTTCGGGCATTCTTCCTCCTGCCCACAAAGAAGCCGACACCATGGCACAACGCGTAGAACGTCATCCCCTGGAGGCCGCTATTGCCGCCCTGCTGGCCAACGGCCTGGATGGCGCCGGTGAGGCGCTGCGCCTCCTGATCAATGAAGCGAGTCGGATCGAACGCGCCCACTTTCTCAATGCCCCCCATCAACGGACGCCGGAGCGCACCGACCATGCCAACGCCTTCCAGCCCAAGAAGCATTTTCATCAACTCGTTGCACTTCGGACTTGAAACCGCCTCGATCAACAAATTGAGCCTGGCCCCTTTTCTCACTGCAGCGTCTGGGCAGCGCTGTTGATGCCGGCAGCAATCGGCGACTGGGCGACATAGGCG
>CAYRXO010000099.1:0-12845 GCA_964428215.1 uncultured Candidatus Accumulibacter sp.
CATCGTCGGCGTTATAGCAGCCGGCGGTATTCGGCAAAATGGTGAATACGGACGGCGGCAGAACGTCGAGCAGATTCGCTTCGCCGGCATGCTGGCCGATGTTCGTCCGGCGGATGGCGACGGTGACGATTTCGGCGCCGGAAACATCGATCGCTGCCCGCGTCTGCGCAAAATCGCGGTATTTGCCGGTGCCGACCAGCAGGCGCGAACGATAGGTCTTGCCGGCGACAGTCAGGCAGTGTGGGTTGGTAGACATGCGTCTCTCGCTTCAGAGTCAGGGTCAACCGCCACCGACGGCAACGACGATTTCGATCCGATCGCCGTCGGCGAGGGCCGTTTCGGCGTGCTGACTGCGCGGCACGATCTCGCCATTACGTTCGACCGCCAAGCGCTTGCCGCTATGCGCCAGCGCGTCCAACAGGCCAGCGACGGTCAGCGGAGCGTCGAAACGACGATTTTCACCATTGATGATCAGTTTCATAAGCGGCGGATTTTACCATGCCGTGCGACGCCGCCTGCCGCGCGCGTCTCGTCCAGCCGTTTTTGACGAGACAGCGACATCTGGGAAAAAGCAATTTCCCAGGGAAATCCGTTCGTTCCTCAAGACGCAAGATACTTGCCGACAACACTGCCGGCAAGCGCGGAACGGGTGAATGGAGAGTCAAGGACCAGGATCGTCTGGTCTGTAGTGATCAAACGCTTGCGGCGATGCTCGCGAGATCGATCAACTTCCTATGCCGCGTGGCGGTGGTCGTCGAGCAGGCTGCTCCAGTTCGCCTGCCATAAGCGGAGCAGATTTTGAGCGGTGATCATGCTCAATTTCGAAATGCGGTTTTGATGGCGCCACAGCCAGGAAACACAGGTCGGTTGGTTGGCCGCTTCCCGAACCACCAAATGACCGCCTTCGGCTTCGGCATAATCGATGAATCGTTCCATCGCCAAACGATAATAATCTGGACAATCGCAGCTACCGGTCAATACTTCCGCTTCACCGGCGGCACGACGCCACAATTTGAGCGCCAGTTCCTCGCTGATGCCCGCTTTGTGAGCGATCCACGGAAGAATTTTTGGTGCTTTCATGACTTTTACCCCTGAGTTGCTGATGTTTCCACGCTCTGTCCGAACGATCGTCGCCTTGTGGGCGTTTCTTTTGTTGCAGCGCACAATAATTATAACGTGATTTGTCCGCAAAAGTTGACTTTGCTAACCAACTTTATTTCTCGTGGCCACTTTCTGACCATTTCCAATTCTTCAGCCAGCCTAAGTCACTGACCAAATGTTCAGCCATCTTGTAACTGATGGGCCACCACATGCTTTTGTTACCTTTCTGATCTCAGGTTAGCATCACCCCCCGGCACTTGCTGTGAGCAAATCCACAAAGTCACTGACGCTGATCAAACTATTACCAAATACAGGCTGCGAATAGCCGATGATGCGCCATATCGCCATGACTGTCTTGTCGCAGTCGCGCGCTTGCGCACAGATAACCAACTCTTCCTGGTTCACAATCCCTGCCCTGGCCAATAAGCCCGTCACCCAAAGACAGGAAAAAGTTATCATTCCGGCGGTGAATCCCCGCTATTGCACGCGATGAATTCCGTCACGACGACTGCGATTTAGCAAGCTCTACACGCATTGTCGTGCTGGCGCCTGCAGCGGACAGCGAATCACCGACCACAACGCAGCAGGCAAGCCGATCATCAGTAGCCCATGCCCGCCTCAATCGACCACTACAGCCTATCAACTTTTTTGTTGGCCAGCGTCGTGCTGGCGGTCACACCGGGACCGGGCGTTTTCTATATTCTGGCTCGAACCGCCGCGCAAGGCTCCCGAGCCGGTCTGCTCTCGGTGGCTGGCGTCGCAGTCGGCAATTTCCTGAATGCGATTGCCGCTTCTCTAGGCTTGGCAACGCTGCTGACCCTGTTTCCGACGACCGTCAACGGTCTGCGGCAAATTGGCGCCATCTATCTGATCTACCTTGGTTTTCGAGCATTGCGCCCGGTTCTGGCCAGTGAGGGAACACGCCTCGACACGATCGGGAAGTGGGCGATTTTCCGGGAAGGTCTGTTGGTTGCATTGCTCAATCCGAAAACAGCGCTTTTTTTCGGCGCTTTCCTGCCACAATTCGTCGACCCGGCCTGGTCGATGAGCGCACAATGCATTGCCCTCGGGGCGGTTTTCGTCGGCATCGCGCTTCTGAGTGACTCGCTTTACGTCTTCACTGCCGGAGCTTTTCTCCTTTCAACCGAACGCTGGCGACGACAACGTTCCTTTGTCCACCATCTCGGCGGGCTACTGCTGATCAGCTTAGGAATTTTTGGCGCCTTGAGTGGACTGGCGGAACAGAACGCTCTTCCCGTCCGCATTCCCTGACCGCCGCCAGATCTGCGCCGTCGGGAAGGTCAACCGGCGAGCATTTCCCGCGCATGCTGCCGGGTAATCGGCGTAATGTCGATGCCACCGAGCATGCGGGCCACTTCTTCGACGCGCGCTGCCTCGTCGAGCACGGTCACCCGGCTGCGCGTCTGATCGTCCTGGGTATGTTTGCTGACTTGCCATTGCCAGTTGGCGCGTGCAGCGACCTGCGGCAGATGCGTCACGCAGAGCACTTGCCGTTCTCCACCCAGTTGCCGCAGCAGACGGCCGACCACTTCGGCGACACCGCCACCGATGCCGACATCGACTTCATCGAAGATCAGCGTCGGCACACGGGCCGCCTGACTGGTAACCACCTGGATGGCCAGGCTGATGCGCGACAGTTCGCCGCCTGAAGCGATTTTCGCCAGCGAGCGGGATTCGTTGCCGGCCAAACCCGCCAGGCGGAAGTCGATCTGTTCCAGCCCCGCCGCCCCGCCTTCGACCGGCAGGCAGCAGACTTCGAAACGTCCGCCGCCCAGCGCCAGTTGTTGCATGACCTGGCTGACCGCGCTGGCGAGCGCGCTGGCCGCCTCGGCCCGGGCAAGCGACAGCCGTTGCGCCAGTTGGTCGTAGCGGCGGCGTGCGTCAGCCGCCAGTTCGCGCAACGCTTCGATGTCGATGGCCTGACCGAGAGTGAGCAAGCGTTGTTGCCAATCGGCAAGCAAGCCGGGCAGTTCATCCGACGTGCAGCGGAATTTGCGCGCACAGGCAAGCACGGCATCGATGCGGCTTTCGACGACCTGCAGACGACGCGGATCGAGATCGACCCGGCCGCTGTAGCGGCGCAAGGTCGAAATCACTTCGCCGATTTCGGCCTGCGCGGCCTGCAGCGTGGTGACGACTTCATGCAGTGCCGGATCGTAAGCGGCCAGATCGTCGAGGCGGCTGGCGGCCGTCGCCACTTGCGCCTGACAAGCCGATTCGCCTTCGCTCAGAATCTGCAGGGCGAATTCGCTTCCTTCGAGCAGTGCAGCAGCGTGCGCCAGACGCTGGTGCTCCTCGTTGAGCAGCTGCCACTCGTCGACGCTGAATGCCAGCGACGCCAGTTCCTGGACCTGCCAGCTCAGTTGTTCGCGTTCGGCAAGTAGCGCTTCGACCCCTTGGCTGGCCGTATCGAACTGCGTTTTGACTTCACGCCAGCGCCGCCAGGCAGCGGCGACGTCGGCAACCAGCGGCGTCAGCCGGGCATGCTCATCGAGTAGCTTGCGCTGCGCCTCGCTGCGCAGCAGCGATTGGTGCGCATGCTGCCCATGGATGTCGACCAAGGTTTCCGACACCTCGCGCAGTTGTTGCACGGTGACCGGCGAGCCGTTGAGATAAGCGCGCGAACGGCCGCCGCCGTCGACGACGCGGCGCAAGAGCAAACTGCCGTCGGCATCGAGATCGTGAGCCTGCAGCCAGTCGACCGCCAGCAGCGAATCGTCAAGCGCGAATTCGGCGCTGACCTCGGCCCGTTCGGCACCGGCGCGGATCAGGCTGGCTTCGGCCCGTTCGCCGAGCGCAAAAGCCAGGGCATCGACGAGTATCGATTTGCCGGCGCCGGTTTCGCCGGTCAGAGTGCCGAATCCTGGCTGGAAAGCCAGTTCCAGCCGGTCCACCAGCACGAAGTCGCGGATTGTCAGTCGGCAAAGCATGTCATTGTTTTCCTCGACGGAAACTAATGTCCTTTCGGACGCTCGCTCCAGTGGAGCTTCTGGCGCAGCATGGAGAAATAGCTGTAGCCCGGCGGATGCAGCAGGCAGATCGAGTATTCGGAGCAACGTATACGGACACAGTCGCCGTTGCGCAGATCGACCGTCACCTGCCCATCGAAGTGCGCGCGCGAATCGGTGGCGGAAACGATGCGAATCTCGACTTCGTTGCGGTCGCCGACGAGAATCGGGCGATTGGTCAAGGCATGCGGACACAAGGGCACCAGCGCGATGGCCGCCACGTGCGGGTGCAGAATCGGTCCGTTGGCCGACAGGGCGTAAGCCGTCGAGCCGGTGGAGGTGGCTACGATCAGGCCGTCGGCACGCAGGCGATAGATGAATTCGCCATCGATCGACAGCTCGCATTCGATCATCCGGCCGATGGCTCCTTTATCGACCACTACGTCGTTGAGCGCCAAGCTGGCAGCGAAAACACGTTCGTCGCGAATGACTTCGGCATCGAGCAGCATGCGGTTTTCGGCGACGAATTTGCCGTCGAGCAAATCGTCCAGGCAGGTGAGCATTTCGTCGCGCGACACATCGGTCAGAAAACCGAGCCGGCCACGATTGACGCCGACCAATGGCACCCGATAGCGCGCCAGCGCGCGGGCAGCGTTGAGCATGGTGCCGTCACCGCCGACGACGATCGCCAGATCGGCGTGTGCGCCGAGCCAGGAAAAGCTGCCGGTCGCCCAGTGACGCAGATCGAGCCCCGAATCGATGTTGCGCGCCGTCTCTTCTTCGATCAGCACCGTCATTCCGCGCTGTTGCAGATTGCTGGCCAGCAAACGGATCGATTCGGCAATGTCCGGGCTATGATACTTTCCGACCAGGGCAATCGTACGGGGTAGTGAGACCCTATCCGTCGTGGCGGGGGAGTCATAATTCATGCGGCAATTAAACCACATTTCGGCCGCGCGTCACCCTGCCCATAATGCCGGTTATTTTTGTAGAATCAAAACATGCTCGACGACCGCGCCCGATCCCTGCTGAAGACCCTGATCGAACTCTATATCACGGATGGACAGCCGGTCGGTTCGCGAGCGCTGTCGAAGTATTCCGGGCTGGATCTGTCCGCGGCGACAGTGCGCAACGTGATGGCCGATCTCGAAGACATCGGCCTGATCGCCAGTCCGCACACCTCGGCTGGCCGGGTGCCGACGACACGCGGTTATCGTTTTTTTGTCGATAGCCTGTTGACCATCCATCCGCTCGAAAAAGCCAAAATCGACGTCATCGAAGGCCAGTTGCTGCCGTCACAACCCAAGCAGCTGATCAGCAACGCCTCGCATCTGCTTTCCGGTCTGACGCACTTTGCCGGCATCGTCCTGACGCCGCGGCGCATCGCCCCGCGCATTCGGCAGATCGAATTCGTCAGTCTCTCCGAACGGCGCATCCTGCTCATCCTGGTCACTTCCGACGGCGACGTGCAGAACCGGCTGCTCTTCCCGAGCCGTCCTTACAGCCCGTCGGAACTGGTCACCGCCACCAACTCTCTGAACCAGCATTTCATCGGCCACGATTTCGACTACATCCGCCGGCAGGTGCAGGCGGAATTGCAGGCATTGCACGGCGATCTGCAAGCGTTGATGAACGCCGCACTGGTCGCCAGCGATGAAGCGATGCACGGCTCGGGCGATCGTTACGTCATTTCCGGCGAGCAGAACCTGCTCGACGTCGAAGAGTTCTCCTCGAACATGCAGCGGCTGCGCGAACTGTTCAACCTCTTCGAACAGCGCACCTCGCTGATCCAGTTGCTCGATCTCTCGCAGCGCGCCGACGGGGTGCAGATTTTCATCGGCGGCGAATCCGGGCTGGCGCCGCTCGACGAATGCAGCGTCGTCACCGCCCCGTATGAAGTCGATGGCCAGATCGTCGGTTCGGTCGGCGTCATCGGCCCGACGCGGATGGCCTACGAACGCGTCATTCCAATCGTCGACATCACCGCCAAGCTGCTTTCCTCGGCGCTGACTTTTCAGGCCAATTGCTGATGGCGCATTATCTTCCCGAACCGGCGTACCAGCATGGGACGGCGGGCCAGACCGCCGTGCTGCTGGTCAACCTGGGCACCCCCGACGCGCCGACGCCCGCCGCCGTGCGTCACTACCTGCGCGAATTCCTTTCCGACCCACGCGTCGTCGAAGTACCGCGTCTGCTGTGGTGGCCGATCCTGAACGGCATCATCCTCAACGTGCGACCCAAACGCTCGGCGGAAAAATACGCCGCCATCTGGACCGAGCAGGGTTCACCGCTCAAATGCCATCTCGAACGACAGAGCAAGCTGTTGCGCGGTTTTCTCGGCCACGCCGGCCACCGATTGCTGGTCGATCACGCCATGCGTTATGGCCAACCGTCGATCGCCACCGCGCTCAGCCGGCTCAAGGTGCAAGGCAGCGCGCGCATCCTGATCCTGCCGCTCTACCCGCAGTACGCGGCCAGTACCACGGCGACCGCATTCGACGTCGTCGGCCGCTGGCTGCGAAGCACGCGCAATACGCCCGAGATCCGCTGCATCCGCTCATTTGCCGATCATCCGGGTTATATCGCTGCTCTGGCGAACAGCGTACGCGAACACTGGCAACGCCATGGCCGGCCGGCAAACACCTATCGACTGCTGATCAGCTTTCACGGTTTGCCACGCGCTTCGCTGGACAAAGGCGACCCGTATCACTGCGAGTGTCAGAAAACCGCCCGCCTGCTCGCCGAAGCGCTGCAACTGCCCGCCGAAGCGTATCAGTTGAGTTTCCAGTCGCGCTTCGGCCGCGCCGAATGGCTGCAGCCGGACACGGCCGTCACTTTGCAGACGTTGGCGCGCAACGGCGTCCGGCGCGTCGATGTCATCTGCCCCGGATTCACCGCCGACTGTCTCGAAACCCTCGAAGAAATCGCCATCGCCGGCAAAGCAAGCTATCTGCAGGCCGGCGGCAGCGAATTCCATTATCTTCCCTGCCTGAATGAACGCGACGACTGGCTGCGCGCGCTGGTCGATCTGGTCAGCACGCATCTGCAAGGCTGGCCGACGCAAAACGTCGCAGATCCGGCGCAGCTCGAATTAAGCGCGCTACGCGCCAAAGCGCTGGGCGCACAATCCTGATGGACAATGTGGCGGGCAGCGCGCAACGCCACAACCCGCCTGCGCAGCCACTCAGTCCACATTTCCTGATCAATCTCGTCCGTTCAGACAGCCGGTAACAGTCAAGGTTTCCGTCATTCAGCTTCTGGCGGATAATTCAACGGCTTTCGTTTAACAGGTCGCGTGGTGTCGACTCAGCGACACGTTTTGCCGACCAGTTGCTGCCTGTACATCGTCGATAAAGGAATCTCTCATGTTTGCTCCGCGTTACACCAGCACCGCCTTGTGGTTGCACTGGCTGATGGCCCTGTTACTGGCCGCTCTGTTCGTCGTCGGGCTGTACATGGTCGATCTGCCCCTGTCACCACAGAAACTGAAAATTTATTCCTGGCATAAATGGGCTGGCGTCACCGCCTTTCTGCTGGTGCTGTTGCGGCTGGCCTGGCGTATCGGCCATCCGGCCCCAACCTTGCCAGCAAGCATGCCCAGATGGCAGAAATCGGCCGCGCATGGCCTGCACCACCTGCTTTACCTGCTGATGATCGCCATTCCGCTTTCCGGCTGGCTGATGAGTTCAGCGAAGGGATTTCAGACCGTCTATTTCGGCGTACTGCCTCTGCCGGATTTGCTGGCCAAGAATAAGGATCTGGGCAAGACGCTTGAGGAGGTGCACGAAATCCTGGCCAACGGGCTGGCCTTATTGGTCCTTGCCCATATCGCGGCGGCTTTGAAGCACCACTTTCTCGACCGCGACGACGTTCTGTCCCGGATGCTGCCTTTTCTCGCCCGTAACCGCTGATCCTCGTCTCAGGAGACCGCAATGCGCATCTTGCACAATCTGCCGGGCGGCGCCTTCTGGCTGAGCCCCTTGGTGATCGTCTTTCTCAGCTCGGCGAATGCCGCCGAATTCGGCACCTTGCAGGCGGAGAAGAGCAGTCTGACCTTCGTCTCGAAACAGATGGGGGTGCCGATGGACGGCCGATTCAAGAAATTCAGCGCCAACATCGCATTCGACACGGCGAAGCCGACCGCTGCCAGCGCCCGATTCGAACTGGATCTTTCCAGCGTCGATGCCGGCTCGAGCGATGCCGACAACGAAGTGGTCGGCAAGCCCTGGTTCAACGTCAAGGCCTTTCCGACCGCCACTTTTGTCTCATCGGCCGTCCGCCCATTGTCTGGCGATCGCTATGAACTTTCCGGCAAATTGACGATCAAGGGCAAGACACAGGATCTCGTGACACCGTTTACATTCCGCCAGGAAGGTAATTCGGGGATTTTTGACGGCGTATTCATCCTCAAACGGCTCGATTTCGCCGTCGGTGACGGCATCTGGTCGGACGTCGCCACGGTCGCCAACGAAGTAAATATCAAGTTCCACCTGGTCGCCACCGCGACGCGCAAATAACCCGCACCAACCACAGGAGAGCCCCATGAAAAAAATCGCTTTCGCTTCGCTCGCTGCGCTGATGCTGCTCGACGCGCCTGCTTTTGCCGAACCGGTCACTTACGTCATCGAACCGACCCATAGTTACCCGCGTTTCGAATACAGCCACCTCGGCTTTTCGAATCAGGTGCAACGTTTCAACAAAACTTCCGGCACCATCGTTCTCGACCGCGCGGCACGCAACGCATCGGTTGACATCAGCATCGACGCCCGCTCGGTTGATACCGGCTACAGCCTGTTCAACGAACATCTGCAAGGGGAAGACTTTCTCGATACGGCGCGTTATCCGACGATCACCTACCGCTCGACGGCTGTCAAATTCGAGGGCGACAAACCGGTCAGCATCGACGGCAATCTGACGATCAAGGGCATCAGCCGACCGGTCACACTGACGATCACCTCGTTCCAGCAAATGCCGCATCCGATGTTCAAGAAGGACACCATCGGCGCCAACGCCGTTGCCAAAATCAAGCGTTCCGATTTCAACGCCGGCAAGCATGCCCCATACGTCAGCGACGAGTTGACGCTGACCTTTGCCGTCGAGGCGCTCAAACAATAATCCGGGCAGGCGCAACCTCTCGTCTGCCACCCCTCTTTCAATCAGGCAATTGTCATGAACACTCTTGATTCCAATGCGCTGGGCCAACTCTTCTCTTTGGCGCGTACCCACAATGGCTTTGCCAGCGAACCAATTCCCGAGGCCACGCTACGCCATCTCTACGACCTGATGAAGTGGGGTCCGACGTCGATGAATTGCCAACCTGCACGTCTGGTATTCGTCGTATCTCCGGAAGCGAAACAACGGCTAACGGCAACACTTTCACCTGGCAACGTCGAGAAGACGCTGGCCGCTCCGGTGACGGTCATCGTCGCCAGTGACAGCCGATTCTACGACCACCTGCCGACGCAGTTCCCCGCTTACGACGCCCGACCGATGTTCGCCGGCAATGCCGAACTGGCAAACGACACGGCAATGCGTAACAGTTCGTTGCAAGGCGGCTACCTGATTCTGGCAGCGCGCGCCCTGGGTCTGGATTGCGGTCCGATGTCGGGATTCGACGCCGAGAAAGTCAATGCAGCGTTCTTTCCCGATGGACGCTTCCGTGTCAATTTCCTGTGCAATCTCGGTATCGGCGATCCGGACAAACTTTTTCCGCGCGGACCGCGCTTGGCTTTTGAGGAAACTTGTCAGATCGTGTAATGAAAAACGGCGCCGCGGCGCCGTTTTTCATGTCCACTCTGAAGGTTCAGGAGGCCGGCGGACGTACGAAGATTTCGACGCGACGATTCTGCGCCCGTCCTTCTTCCGTCGCGTTTGATGCAATCGGTTCGTCTTGACCGCGGCCCGTCTGTTGCAAACGCATCGGATCGACACCACGGCTGACCAGATAATTGGCCACCGAACGGGCTCGCTCTGCGGAAAGTCGGCGGTTGCCCTCGGCCGTTCCGGTGCTGTCGGTATGGCCGGTCACTGTCGCGGTCAGGCCGCAATATTCCTTGATCGTACCGGCCACCGAATCGAGCGTGCTGGCGAACGCAGGACTGATGGTCGCGCTGCCGGTGCTGAACATCACCGAGCCGGGAATGTTCAGCTTGACCGATCCGTCGTTCTGCTCGGTCATACCGATCATCTTGTTATATTGCGACCCGGCCAGACCACCGGCCAATGCGCCAAGCAGCAATCCATTGCGCGTACCTACCGACGAACGGTCGGCGACACTACGGCCAACCACCGCGCCCAACACACCACCGGCAACGGCGCCGATCGCCGCATTGGTGGTATTGCTATTGGCCGAGGTGGTCTGTGTCCCACCCAATGGTTTGCAGCCGCCCGGTCCGGTGGACGACGCCTGTTGCTGCGGCACAGTATTACAGGCGGCAAGCGCCACGGCAGTCAATGAAATGACGGCAAATCGATGCAGTTGCTTCATGTGGGTCCTCCGAGAAAAAAGACTGCGGTCGCAGCCGAAAATACAACAACCTCGTTTTAGCCTGTATCAACCGTCTGCGTCAAGCGCGAAATCTGCGCCGTATTGTGTTTCACGTCTGGCAAATTCGCTTTCAGCAGCAGAATTCGCGGTAACCTGCACGCTATTCAGGGACGAGAAAAGTCAGCCAGTACAAAACCAACAGCGCTCGAAACGGCAAATGGCTGACAATCCGGGGAAAAAGATGGCCGATATATTCCTTTCCTATCGCCGCCGTGACAGTCAAAGCGCGACTGGTCGTCTGGCTGATCGGCTGACTGCCCATTTTGGTGCGGCACGCGTTTTCCTCGATCACGACTCGATCGTTTCCGGAGATGATTTTGCTGAAGCAATCCGGCGCGCCATCGGCACCTCGGTCGTCGTGCTGGTGGTCATCGGACCGGATTGGCTGGATGCGCGCAATGCTGAAGGTCGTCGACGTCTCGACGATCCGAACGATTTTGTCAGACAGGAGATTGAAGCGGCACTGGCTGGCAGTGTGCCGACCATTCCGTTACTGGTCGAAGGGGCCGTGATGCCTGCCGACCATGCCGTTCCCGCCACCCTGGCCGAATTTACCCGCTGTCAAGCCATCGAACTCTCGGAAACCCGCTGGCAATATGATGTCGACCGGCTGGTCGCCACCTTGCAGGCGCGCTTTGCTATTGAATCAGACCTGCCGAACCCTTTGACATCCCCCGGCAGCGACGCGCAGATCAACCTCTTTGCCCGCCTGGCGCTCGATCTGCTCGAACTCGCCGCGCATCCGACACGCCTGATCGCCCGCCAGCAGACCAGTCACGCCCTGGACCACGTGCGTGCCTTCACTTTCCTGCTCGCCGCCTTGCTGCTCGGCAATTTCGCTTTTCTACAGGCGCTGGCTACGGACACGCTGATCGAGTGGACGGTCGCTGGGGTGATTCTCGGCCTGTTAACGGTCACCGTGCTGGCCATCCTGCTGACCATCGCCTGGCGTATTGCCGCTGTGCGTATCGAATTCCGTCAGGTGACGTTGATATTGTCCTATTTCTACGCCGGCACCTGGATCGGCTTTTGTGCCGGCGCCTTGTTGGCGGTGATGGGTATACAACTGATCGCTCCGGACACGTTCAGCCAATATCTGGCGATCATGCGTGCTGAGCAGCCGTTTCCGCAACGGATGGCTACCGCGCGTGTTCTTCTCGAAAACGCCCTGCATGGCGCTGCCGCTGCCATGTTTTTCATTGCCTGCCTGATCTGGGCGGTGACTACCGCCTGGGCGGTGGTCGCCTGGGGCGCTTTTCGTATCAGTTTTGGCTGCAGCCTGGTCAAGGCCGTGCTGGCAACGAGCCTTTGGTTGCTGATGCTTTTCGGGATCAGTCAACTGACGGTCATGGTCGGTCGCAGCTTATAAGCAGAAAGCTGCCAAGCAGACTCCAAGTCTGCTCTTGCAGGCGTCGCGAATGCGAACTGGAAAGGTACGCGGGCTGCGGGGTATTGCCGACAGATGAAAAACGCCCTGTCCCTCAGACCTGATTGCGGTTCTTTCCCTGCACCCACAATACGTCGGCACAAGCGGCCGCCTGATTCAACGCCCGCCCGAGAACGAACAGCAAATCCGAAAGACGATTCAGATATTTGCGCGCATGATCGGCAACGGTTTCACTGTTCGCCAACTGCACGATCTGTCGTTCGGCGCGCCGGCAGACGGTGCGCGCCAGATGCGCCAGGGCTGCCGCGCGCGTGCCGCCGGGAAGAATGAAATCCTTCAAGGGGCTCAGATCGGCATTGAAGTGTTCAACCAGTTCCTCAAGGCGTTCGATTTGCGACTCGTTGATCATGGTCATCCCCGGAATGCACAATTCGCCGCCGAGATCGAACAGGTCGTGTTGAATGCCGGTCAAAGCCTGACGAATGTCTTCCGGCATCGTTTCAGTGAGCAGAACACCGATCGTCGAGTTCAATTCGTCGACCTGCCCCATGGTCTCGATGCGCAAGCAGTCCTTGCTGACCCGTGTGCCGTCGCCAAGACCGGTCGTCCCTGCGTCGCCGGTGCGGGTGACGATTTTCGATAGCCGATTACCCATGTCTGAATCCTCGAACAAGAGCGCCGATTATAGCCGATGCGGCCGATCCGTCTCGAAGCGGCCTGGCGGGCAAGACCATCTTGCCGAACACCATCTGGTCGGCGAATGGCTTACCAGAATTTCCACCAGCGCTTCTTCTGCTTTTTCATGGCCAGATCGGATTCCTTGCTCCAGGCGGCATAGGTC
>CAYRXO010000100.1:0-12749 GCA_964428215.1 uncultured Candidatus Accumulibacter sp.
CCGTCACTGTGGAAAAGTCTCCTCTCGCCTCACACACAAAAAATCTGACAGCCCCAGTCTGAAGGGGGAATTGGGGCTACGACCGATCTTCCATTCGAAGGAGGCGCGCACGGACGGACATTTGTTCATCTTGGTGCTGGCCTATCAGCTCGTCCAGGTGATCCGCAGACGCTTGAAGATGCAGGGCATCACGATGTCCTGGGGCGGGCTGCGCGAGGTGTTGTCGGTACAGCGCCGGGTGACCACCCGGTTTTTCCAGCGTGATGGCCGTGCGCTGCACGTGCGCAAGACGACCCGACCTGAACCGGAACTGGCGGCGATCTATTGGGCGCTGAATATTGACCCGACACCGGGCGGGGTACAGAAGATGGTGATCTGACGCCGATCGACACGCGTGTAGTGCCACTCGGAAAAATCAGGTGCCGTAACGGGGCGATCGTAGAGAAGATTTTTTCGGCGGTGTCAAACCTGGGTTAGAACTGATCTGTTGGGTATGCGCCTGGAACAAATGCGTTCGCTTGCACCTGGAGACCGCAGTCGTTCAATCTTATTCAGATTGTCGCTGGAAATTTGTACCCGGCGCATTATCTGAGAACAGCTTCAATCTGTTGTCTTGCGCTTACAGCGAGCCAGAGGGAACGTGTTGCTATTGTGCTCGGATCTTGCGGTGACTCCTTGCAGGCACGCATTTATTCAATAAATATCATTTACCTTCGTGTTCTATCTCTTCCCAGCCGGTGATCATTGCCTTGATCTGGCTGCTCCAGGTGTGACCGGTGGTGATCATATAGAGATGCCCGATGAGAAAAATCAACATCATGAAAGCGCCGACGGTGTGCAACAGCGCGACCGCCTCCAGCGAAACGGCATGCCCGGCAGTGTCCAGTTCGTTATAGAAGAGGTAGACCAGACCACTGATCCAGATCAGCGGATTGATGATCACCTTGACTCCCAGATAGGCCAGTCTCTGCAAGGGATTGTGTTTACGTAATTGGCTGACACGGAAGGGATGCGGTGCATTCTGGAAAATACCGGTCAGGTAGTAACGAATCATTGCCGTCAGATTCTCGCCAGTCGGGATGTACTGCCGCCACTCGCCGGTGGTGAAGTGCCAGAAAATGGCGAAGACCCACAATGTGATCAGCACCCAGGCGGCCGTCGTATGAATGCTTCCCGCGCTGGCAAAGCCGAAGAGGTGGTAGGTGCCGTGAATTTCGAAGCCGGTCAGCAGCATGATCATGATCAGCAGCGCCTGTGACCAGTGCCAGAAGCGTTCGAAACGCTTGAAAATGTAAATGCGTTCCATGTTGACTCCTCAGTTTTTGCGACGGACGATGCGCAGCGCACCATGCACCAGCACGCCCAGCAAGGTGCCGGCGGCCAGCAGCCAACCCATGTTGTCGATCAGCCGGTTGTGATCCCGGCCGGGGATGTAGACGCCCTGGATTTTTTCCAGTCGGCCGCCACTGCGGTGACATTCGCTGCAGGCCAGCGCGTCCTTTGCTGGCGCGACCATGTGCGTGATCGGCCAATACATCTGCGTCTTGATGAAATCGACTTTGCCCGAGAAAGGCACGCCGACCTCCTGCATGCCGGCTTCGATCGCCGCCTGCCAGTTGAATGACTTCCAGTACGCCGCGTCATCCTTGCCGGCGACGTGCGGCACCACCAGCAGGCCGTTTACCGGGTCGAATGGCTGTATGCCTTTGAACAGCTTGAACGGCCAGATCAGCGATTTGCCGTCGGCGAAGTCGCCTCCAGGTTTGTTCAACGTTAGGAAATCCTCGCGCTTTTCGACCTTGTCGTTGATCAGGTTGTAGTCGAAACGGCCGTTGAACCAGAGGTAGTCCGGTACGACATGGTTGGCCCAGACGAAATCGCCTTTCTTGGAGTCGTAGACCACTTCACCCTTGTCGTTCTTTTGCACGAACGGCTTGCCATCCTTGAGCTGGCCGGCGGTCGACCAGTCCCACCACATCTTGGTCGGCACATTGCCGCGGGCGAAAGTCGGAATGTGGCATGTCTGGCAAGCGACCTTGTCGGTATGCTGGTTGGTCTTGACGGCGTACGCTCCTTTTTTGTGCGGTTCATTGCCGTGGCAAGAGACGCAGGTGGCCGGATTCGTATCATCCTTTTTGCCGCGCATGTGGGCGCCCTCGCTGTCGCGGGCGAGCGGCGAATAGCGGCTGCCAGGAATCTGGTGTCCTTTCGTGCTGTGGCAGGTGCCGCAAGCGAAATTGAGCCCTCTGCTGTCCATATGCACGTCGAGCGCCTTATCCGGTGCTTTCAGCGAGGTATCGAGATCGCCATGCTTGACGCCGTCACCGCCACCGCCGGTGAAGTGGCAGGCGCCGCAGTTGCCGCGTGCAGTTTTGCCGACGCTCTGCGCCACTTCAGCCAGATCGGCCCCCTTGACGATCTTGCCTGAGCCGGGAGGAAACTCGGTGTCCTGCAGCACCGGGTAACCGGCAGAACCGAGCAATTTGCGGTATTTGCCGCTGGTTTTCTCATGGCAGACCAGACAGTCGACGTTTTCCTGGTTGGCGAAATCGAAATTCTCGTCCTTCCATCCGTAGCCGATATGGCAACTGGTGCAGGTAGCGTAATTCGACGGCGCGGCGACGCAGAAATTGTTGATCACGTGACGCTTGCCGAGCTTTTGGTTGGTCTGCGGATTGAGATGTTCCCAGGTCCAGTGCTTGTCTTTCATGATCTGTCCGGCCGCTTCGGTGTGGCAGCTCAAACAGGCTTTGGTCACTTCGGAGCCACTGGCGAACGGTCCTTTCAATGCCTCGAATTTGCTGTGATCTGCTGTCGACTGGCTCTTCTTAACCGTCGGTGCTGAAATGGGTGCATCGGCGGCAAAGGTGCTGCCGTGTGTCAACATCAAAACCAATGACAGCAGAACCGTGTACAGAGAACTCACTTTGTATTTCAACGTTTTCGTCTGCAATGGCAGCCATCGATTCTCGCGCATGCTTTCAGCCTTTACTGATCGGTTGAAGAATGAGTACGCGCAGTTTGACAGACATACTTTTGACGCTGCCGTGGCATGCGACAGATCGAAGACGGTCTGGACTGCTCTGGAATGACATTCGTTCAGTTGGCTCCCTCTTGTAAGCTGGCCCGGCTGGCGAAGAGGGAATGCCACGTAGATGCGGCAGATTTTGTCTCTTGTTCGTTTTCGTATTTTTAGAAAATTATAAAAATATTCTGTAAGAAACGAAACAACACGACAGATAGCGAAAGCCAGACGATGCGCGATGTCCTGCTGCTATACGGCAAGTGCTGTAGCCGGCGGGGAAAAGTCTATGCGCCGAGCGCGCGGTCGATGATTTCAGAGACATCCGGCGACAGATTGCCGGCTGTGCGCAGCCGCGTCAGCGCGGCGCGGGCGTGTGCCTGCCGGCCGACGTCGAAGCGCCGCCAGCGGTCGAAATGCCGCGCCAGGCGAGCGGCGACCTGCGGGTTGAGCGGATCGAGTTCGCCGATCCGTTCGGCCAGGAAGCGGTAGCCGCTGCCGTCGGCGGCGTGGAAGTGCCGGTGATTGCTGCCGAAGCTGCCGAGCAGGGCGTAGACCTTGTTCGGGTTATGGAGATCGAAGGACGGGTGGCTGAGCAAGTCGCTGACCACCTGTAAGGTTGTCGGCAGTCGGCTGGCGGCCTGGACGGCCAGCCATTTATCGACCACCAGCGATTGCGACTGCCAGCGCGAATGGAAGGCGTCGAGGGCCTGCCTTCTTTGCGGGCAATCGATTTGCGCCAGCACGGCGAGTGCGGCGAACTGGTCGGTCATGTTGTCGGCGGTCGCAAACTGTTGCCAGGCCAGCTGGCGGTTGTCGGCGCTGTCGAGTTCGCCGAGGTAGCCGAGACAGACGTTGCGCAAGGCGCGACGGCCGGCTTCGGCGGGCGTCGGTTGATAGACGCTCGCACTTGACAGCGCGTGATAGCGCTGCCGCCAGTCATCGGCCAGTCTTTCGGCGAGAAAACGGCGCAAGCCGCGGCGTGCGGCGTACAGCGCGTCCGGATCGACGACCGTCATTTCTTCGGCCAGCGTTGCTTCGCCGGGCAAGGTCAACACTTCGGCAGCGAAGGCGGCCTCTTCGCCGCCGTGTGCCAGCACTCGACGCATGGCTTCGGCAAAGCTGGTGGGCCATTCGATGTTGCGGCTGGCAGCGATTTCGGCGGCAGCAGTGAGAATCAAGCGGCTGGCGAGGCGTTGGCCGGCGTCCCAACGATTGAATTCGTCGCTGTCGTGTGCCAGCAGATGTTCGAGTTCGTCGTAGCGCCAGTCGTAATCGATGATGACTGGTGCCGAGAAGTCGCGCAACAACGAAAGTACCGGTGCTTGGGCGATGTTCGCGAAAATGAAGCGCTGTTCGCTGTCGGTCAGCGACAGGATGCGCGTCGTCGGCGTGTCGGCCGTGCCGCTTTCGCCAACTAGGCGCAAGGGCAGGTCGACGCCGTCGCTGTCGAGCAGACCAACTGCCACCGGGATATGAAAAGGCTGATCTTTGTCCGGTGCGTTGCCCGGTCGTGACTGGCGCAGCGTCAGGCAGTAGCGTTGCGTCGCCGCGTCATGCTGCGATTCGACGCGCAGGCGCGGCGTGCCAGCGTGGTCGTACCAGCGCATGAATTGCCGCAGGTCGACGCCCGAGGCATCGGCCATCGCGGCGACGAAATCGTCACAGGTGACGGCCTGCCCGTCGTGACGGGCGAAGTAGAGATCCATGCCGCGGCGGAACGCCGGACGACCGATCAGCGTGCGCAGCATGCGCACCACCTCGGCGCCTTTTTCGTACACCGTGCTGGTGTAGAAATTGTCGATCTCGATGTACGCCTCAGGGCGGACCGGGTGCGCCATCGGACCGGCGTCTTCGGGAAACTGCACGGCGCGCAAGGTGCGCACGGCGCGAATACGCGTCAGCGCGCGGCCGTGCGTGTCGGCGCCGAATTCCTGGTCGCGGAAGACGGTCAGCCCTTCTTTGAGCGACAACTGGAACCAGTCGCGGCAGGTGACGCGGTTGCCGGTCCAGTTGTGGAAGTATTCGTGCGCGACGACGCGATCGATGTTCTGGTAATCGCTGTCGGTGGCGGTATCGGCGCGGGCGAGCACATATTTGGTGTTGAAGATGTTCAGCCCCTTGTTTTCCATCGCCCCCATGTTGAAATCGCTGACGGCGACGATCATGTAGTGCTCGAGGTCGCAGGCCAGGCCGAAGACCGCTTCGTCCCAGCGCATGGCGCGTTTGAGCGCTTCCATCGCCTGCGCACACTGATCGAGCTGGCCGGGAGCGACGAACAGCGCCAGCTCGACCTCGCGTCCGTCGCTGGTGCGTGCGCGCTCGCGCAACACGTCCAGACGGGCGGCGACCAGCGCGAAGAGATAACACGGCTTGGCGAACGGATCGTGCCAGCGTGCCCAGTGGCGTCCGCCGGCTTCGTCGCCATGCCCCGCCGGGTTGCCGTTGGCCAGCAGCACCGGCAGACGTTCGCGGTCGGCGTGCAAGGTGACCGTGTAGCGGGCCATGATGTCCGGGCGATCGGGGAACCAGGTGATGCGGCGGAAGCCTTGCGCTTCGCATTGCGTGCAATAGCCGTCTTGCGAAGCGTAGAGACCCGAGAGGCTGGTGTTTTCATCCGGCCGTATCCGCACGCGGGTCGACAGGACGAAGTCTGCCGGCGGGTCGAACAGCGTCAGCGTTTGCGCGTCGAGACGATGCGCTTCGGCAGCCAACGGCTGTCCGTCGATGGCCAGCGCCAGCGTTTCCAGTTGCTGGCCGTCGAGCCGGAAGGGTGTTCCCAGCGCGGTCGCCGGCGCGCGACGTACCGTCAGTGTGCTCCGTACCTGTACTTCGCCGCTCAGAAACTCGACATCGAGGTCGACGTGGTCGATGAGATACGATGGTGGGCTGTAATCCAGGCGGTGGATGGTCGGCGCTCGTTCGGCGTTCATCGGTGGCTCACGGGGCGATCGCCGGCGCGGCGCTCAGGGCAGAGCGTCGCGCGGCAGCAGAAAGACATACTCGTCGCCGCCACTGGTTTCGAGCCAGGTAAACGGCGTCTCCGGAAAGGCGGCTTCGAGCGCCGCGCGGTTGTGGCCGATTTCGACGACCAGCCAGCCGTTGGCTTGCAAATGCCGACGGGCGCCGGCGAGGATCGTGCGCGTCAGCGCGAGACCGTCGTCGCCGCTGGCCAGCGCCAGTGTTGGTTCATGGCGATATTCGTCCGGCAGTTGCGTCATCGCCGCGGCGTTGACGTACGGCGGATTGGCGATGATCAGATCGTAGCGGCGGTTTTTCAGTGCGGCGTAAACGTCGCTACTGATTAGATGCACCCGATCGTCTAACTGATAATCGTGGACGTTGCGCGCCGCGACGGCCAGCGCGTCGGCAGAGATGTCCACTGCATCGACTTGCGCCGCCGGGAAAACATGCGCCGCGACGATCGCCAGACAGCCGGAGCCGGTGCACAGGTCAAGCACGTGGTGCACCGCTTCCGGATCGTCGATCCACGGCGCCAACTGCTCGCGCAGCAACTCGGCGATGAAAGAACGCGGCACGATCACCCGCGGGTCGACATAGAAACGGTAATCGCCCAGCCAGGCTTCGTTGGTCAGGTACGCCGCCGGCAGACGCTCGTCGACCCGCCGGGCGATGATTTGCAGCAATTGCGCGCGTTCGGCGAGTGTCAAGCGGGCGTCGAGAAAAGGTTCCAGCCGGTCGGGCGGCAGATGCAGGCTGTGCAGCAGCAGATACGCCGCTTCGTCCCAGGCGTTGTCCGAACCGTGGCCAAAGAACAGTCCGGCGGCATTGAAGCGGCTGACGGCAAAACGCAGCAGGTCGCGCAGCGTCCGCAGTTCCGCGCCGGCTTGCTCAAAGTTTGGCATGCAACAAGCTTTCGATGATCCGACGATAGATCGCGGCCAGTTTGGGCAGGTCGGCGAGCGCGACGCACTCGTCGATCTGGTGAATGGTGGCGTTGACCGGACCGATCTCGATGATCTCCGGGCAGATTTCGGCGATGAAACGGCCATCGGACGTGCCGCCCGACGTAGACAACTCGACGGCGAGCCCGGTTTCGGCGGCGATTGCTGTCCGTGCCGCTTCGATCAAGGCGCCGTTGCCGGTGAGGAAGGGTCTGGCACCCAGCGTCCACGTCAGGTCATAGGTCACTTGATGCCGGTCGAGGATGGCACGGAAGCGGTCCTGCAACTGTTCCGGCGTACTGGCGGTGGAAAAGCGGAAATTGCAGTCGATGCACACGCTGCCGGGGATGACGTTGCCGGCGCCGGTGCCGGCGTGGATATTCGAGATTTGCCAGGTCGTCGGCGGAAAATGGTCGTTGCCGCGATCCCACTCGGTCTGCGCCAGTTCGCAGATCGCCGGTGCGACCAGATGGATCGGGTTGCGCGCCAGATGTGGATAAGCAATGTGACCCTGCAGGCCATGCGCGATCAGCCGCGCCGACAGTGAGCCGCGACGGCCGTTCTTGGCCGTGTCGCCGAGCCGGGCGACCGACGACGGTTCGCCGACGAGGCAGAAATCAATCTTTTCATTACGCTGGCGCAGGGCCTCGACCACGGCGACGGTGCCGTCGACGGCGTCACCCTCTTCATCCGAGGTCAGCAGCAAGGCCAGCGAGCCACGATGGTCGGGCTGCGCGGCGATGAAGGTTTCGACGGCGGTGACGAAGGCGGCCAGCGAGCCTTTCATGTCGGCGGCGCCGCGGCCGTAAAGAAAGCCGTCTCGTTCGCTGGCGTCAAACGGGTCGCTCTGCCAGCGTTCCGGCGGACCGCTCGGTACCACGTCGGTATGACCGGCGAGACAGACGACGGGCGGGCGGGCACCGCGACGCGCCCACAGATTGCGCACCGCGCCGCGATCGATGAACTCGCAGCAAAAACCGGCGGCTTGCAGACGGTCGGCGATCAGCGGCAGGCAGCCGGCGTCATCGGGGGTTACCGAATGGCGGGCGATCAACTGACGGGTCAGCGCGACGGTGGCATCCGCCCTACTCACTGACGACGCGCCGGCGCTCGGCGGATGATCGCTCACGCCCCGTCGTCGTACAGGCTGAGTGTAAACTCCTTGTACGACGTTCCGCCGGGGTTGCTGGTCGAAGGTTCGAAGCCGAAATCTTCCGGCGGTTTCTCTTCGATTTGCGTTATCGCTGGCGCTTCGTTGTTGATCAGCCACGACAGATTGGTCGGCGAGTCGGCGTTGCGCAGCGCTTCTTCGAGAGAAATCGTTTCCGAGCGATAGAGCCGGAAGAGATCCTGTTCGAAGGTTTGCGAGCCGGGGGCCATGCTTTGCTCCATGGCCTCCTTGAGTGCCGGAATGTCGCCGCGTTCGATCAGGTCCTGCACGTGGAAGCTGTTGAGCAATACTTCGACGGCGGCCAGCAGCTTGCCGTCCTTCCTTTTCACCAGACGCTGCGAGATGATCGCCCGCAGGCTGACCGAAAGGTCCATGTACAGCGAATCGCGATTCTCGACCGGGAAGAAATTAATCATCCGGTTCAGCGCGTGATAGCTGTTGTTGGCATGCAGCGTGCCGAGGCAAAGGTGACCGGTCTGTGCGTAGGCGATGGCCGCCTGCATCGTTTCCTTGTCGCGGATCTCGCCGATCAGGATGCAGTCCGGTGCCTGCCGCATGGCGTTTTTCAGCGCCTGATTCCAGCCGAGGGTGTCCATGCCGATCTCGCGCTGATTGACGATCGACTTCTTGTGCCGGAAAAGATACTCGATCGGGTCCTCGATGGTCAGGATATGTCCCGAGCAATTGCTGTTGCGATGATCGAGCATAGACGCCAGCGTGGTCGATTTGCCGGAACCGGTCGATCCGACGATCAGGATCAGACCGCGCTTTTCCATGATCAGATCGGCGAGCACCGGCGGCAATTGCAAGGATTCGAGCGACGGAATATTGCCGAGAATGTAGCGGATGACGATCGAAATCGAGCCGCGCTGCCGGAAAAGGTTGATGCGGAAGTTGCCGAGCTTGGGAACGCCGAAAGAGAGGTTCAGCTCACGGGTGGTCGCAAACAGTTCGGCCTGTTCGGCGTTCATCAGCTCGTTGGCGATTTTTTCGATCATCGCCGGCTCCATGACCTGCTGATTGACCGGAACCGTGACTCCCTGGATTTTGATGTGGATGGCCGCGCCGGCGGAAATGAAGATGTCCGAGGCTTGGCGATCAGCCATCACCTGAAAGAGTTTGTCGAGAATCATTCGCTGGCGGGGATGTCAGTTCAGCACGGACCGGTGACGCTCAATCGCCGCGCAACAATTCGTTGATGCTCGTTTTGGCACGTGTCTTGGCATCCACTTTCTTGACGATCACCGCGCAATAAAGGCTGTAAGAACCGTCGCTGGCCGGCAGGTTGCCCGAAACGACGACCGAACCGGGCGGAATGCGACCGTAGCTGACCTGACCGGTCTCGCGGTCGTAAATCTTCGTCGACTGACCGATATAGACGCCCATCGAAAGCACCGACCCGGCACCGACGATGACGCCTTCGACGACCTCCGAACGGGCGCCGATGAAACAGTCGTCCTCGATGATCGTCGGATTGGCCTGCAGCGGTTCGAGAACGCCGCCGATGCCGACCCCGCCGGAGAGATGCACATTCTTGCCGATCTGCGCGCAGGAACCGACCGTCGCCCAGGTATCGACCATCGTTCCCTCATCGACATAGGCGCCGATATTGACGTACGAAGGCATCAACACGACGTTTTTGGCGATGAAGGCGCCGCGCCGCGCCGTAGCCGGCGGGACGACGCGAAAGCCGCCGCGAGCGAAACGATCGCCGTCGTAGTTGGCGAACTTGCCCGGCACCTTGTCGAAATAACGCAGCGCACCGCCGTCGATCAGTACGTTATCGTGCAGACGGAAAGAGAGCAGCACGGCTTTTTTGATCCATTGGTGCGTGATCCATTCACCATCCATTTTCTCGGCGACACGTAATTCGCCTCCGTCGAGCCGGCTGAGAACTTCGGCAACGGCAGCGGTCACTGCTGCCGACGCGTTGCCCGGCTGTATGGCCAGACGGTTTTCCCATGCTTCATCAATGATCTGCTGCAGATCCTGCATCGTTGTGATTCCTAAAGAGTCGAGGCAAAGGTTCGGATACGCCCGGCCGCTTCGACGCAATCGGCGAACGGAGCCACCAGGGCAATGCGGATGAAGTTGGCGCCCGGATTGATTCCCTGAGCCGGGCGCGCCAGATAACTGCCCGGTAAAACTACAACATTATAATCGGCGAGTAGTCGACGGGCGAATTCGCCGTCGGCGATCGGCGTACGGGCCCACAAGTAGAAGCCGGCGTCAGGTAATGTCGTTGCCATCACTTCGGCGAGCAGCGGCGTGACGGCGGCGAATTTTTCCCGGTACAGCCGCCGGTTGGCGATGACATGCGCTTCGTCGTTCCATGCCGCGACGCTCGCTGCCTGTACCGCCGGATTCATCGCATTGCCGTGATACGTGCGGTACAGCAGAAACGATCTGAGCAACGCCGCGTCGCCGGCGACAAAACCCGAACGCATGCCGGGAACATTCGAACGCTTGGACAGGCTGGAAAACATCAGCAGGCGCTCGAAACTGCGGCCGAGCAGGTGAGCGGCTTGCAGGCAGCCGAGTGGCGGATGCGCTTCGTCGAAATAGATTTCCGAATAGCATTCGTCGGCGGCGATGACGAAACCGTAACGGTCGGCGAGGGCGAACAATTGCCGCCAGTCTGCGAGCTGCAGCACCTTGCCGGTCGGGTTGCCCGGCGAACAGACGTACAGCAACTGCACACGCTGCCACTCGTCGTCGCTAAGCGCGGCGAAGTCGAAGGCGTAGTCGTTTTCCGGCACGGTGTTGAGAAAGCGCGGTTCGGCACCGGCCAGATACGCTGCGCCTTCGTAAATCTGATAGAAGGGATTCGGGCAGACGACCAGCGGCGTCGTACCGCGCTGACCGTTGACCACCGCCTGCGCAACAGCGAACAAGGCTTCGCGCGAACCATTGACCGGCAATACCTGTGTCTCGCTGTCGATGACCGGCAATTGATAACGACGCTGCAGCCAAGTGGCGATCGCCTGCCGTAATTCGGCGCTGCCGAGCGTCGTTGGATAATTCGCCAGACCGTCGAGCCCGGCGATCAACGCCTCCTTGATCAACGCTGACGTGGCGTGTTGTGGCTCGCCGATCGACAGGCGGATTTCACGCCGGGCGGTGTTGGCAGTGATCCCGGTGAACAACTGGCGCAGTTTCTCGAACGGGTAAGGCTGCAGTTTGCTGAGCAGAGGATTCAAAGCGGTGTTGATTTGCTTGGGACGGGCCATTATAAGGCATGCTCCCTGATGCGGCGGTCACGCAGGCGATTGGATGAATCTTAGAAACTGCTCGGCCTCAAATTTGCCGGGGGAACACGGTTTGCGGCCCATCTTCCACTCGAAGAAAGAACGCACCGAGGGTTACCTGTTCATTTCGCTTCTGGTCGATCGGTTTGTGCCGTCGAGTCGCCAATGCCTGCATACGCACGGCATCACGACCTTCTGGGCGCAACGGCGCGAGACGCTCGCCGTGCAGCGCCGGGTGTCCGCCAGTATTACGCGGAGGGACAGTCGTACGCGGCACGTGCGCGAGGCGACCCGGTCTGAACCCGATCTCGTCCGCTTCTAAGCGACCGTCGGCCTTGAGCACTTGCCTGGAAGTGTCCGGAAGCTCGTCGCCTGAATCGTCATCGTCAAAGCGCGTGTCGTGTCACCCGGGGAAGTTCACGTCACAACGAATTAATATTAATGTGATTTTTTGGCTGGTTGGCAAACATGGGCAGCTAGCCGAAGCGGGTAACGGAGCAATGCGCTGTTCGATCGCCGCTCGGGCAATCAACGTCGCCGGCCGCCGCCGAGAATCGAGCCGAGCACCCCGCGAATCAGCTCGCGACCGACCTGTGAGCCGATCGCCCGCGCCGCGCTCTTCGCTGCCGATTCGAGTACCGAATCGCCGCGCCGCGCCGAACCGCCGGAACTGCCTCCGAGCATGTCGCCGATGCGTCCCAGCCAACCGCTCTCCTGCTCGGTGGGTTTGGCCGCCGTCTCGTTGCCTGCCGCCGCACTGCTGTGCGCGTTCTTCAATTTCTCGTACGCCGATTCGCGGTCGACCAGTTGTTCGTAGTGACCGAACAGCGCCGAAGACTGAATCACCTGCTGCCGTTCGGCGTCGCTGAGCGGGCCGATACGCGACGCGGGCGGCAAGATGAACGCCCGTTCGACGACCGTCGGCCGGCCCTGCTCGTCGAGCAGGGAGACCAGCGCTTCGCCGACCGCGAGTTCGGTGATCGCCGTTTCGGCGTCGAACTGCGGGTTGGCGCGCAAGGTCTGCGCTGCGGCCTTGACCGCTTTCTGGTCGCGCGGCGTAAAGGCGCGCAACGCGTGTTGCACCCGGTTGCCGAGCTGGCCGAGGACGGTGTCCGGCACATCGAGCGGATTCTGGGTGACGAAATAGACGCCGACCCCCTTGGAGCGGATCAGGCGGACCACCTGCTCGATTTTCTCCAGCAAGGCCGGCGGCGCTTCGTTGAACAGCAGATGCGCCTCATCGAAGAAAAAGACCAGTTTCGGTTTGTCCGCGTCGCCCACTTCCGGCAATTGTTCGAACAGCTCGGCGAGCAACCAGAGCAGAAAGGTCGAATACAGCCGCGGCGAAGCGAGCAGCTTCTCGCTGGCCAGGATATTGACCACTCCCTGGCCGGCGTCGGTCT
>CAYRXO010000101.1:0-12655 GCA_964428215.1 uncultured Candidatus Accumulibacter sp.
CTCCGGTCAGGAATCCATCAACCCGAAAAGCGCGGTTCGTGAGTGACGGGGACGCAGAATATCTATTTTTGGCAATGGCTTGCGTCGGGCGCGATGGCGATCCGTCAACCGCCGGGTCATGGCAAGCTCCGCGCACTCGCTTGGGCCCGGACAAGACCTCGCTGTTGTTTGCTCCCGACTTCGCCGACTTGGATTTATGCACCAGCGCCGAGCCGTTTCTCCCGTATGCCGTTCTACGCCCCGACGGTCTGTTCGTTGCTCGCTGCTTGCGCCAAAAGGGCAATCTCTTCGACCGACAACACGCGCAGGATGTTGAGAATGATGACGAATTTGCCAGCGACCTTGCCCATGCCGTGGATGAAATCGGCACGAATGCGCGCACCGAACGACGGTGGCGGTTCGATTTCGCTGCCCGGGATCTCGATGACTTCGGAAACAGCATCGACCATGATGCCGATGTCGTGCTGAAACTCGCCTTCCGAAACCTCGACGATGACGATACACGAGCGTCTGCCGACTTCGCTCTGGCGGCCGCCGAAGCGGGCCGCCAGATCGATCACCGGCACGACCGCACCGCGCAGATTGATCACCCCGCGGATGAACACCGGCATCATCGGAATTTCGGTCAGATTGCCGTATTCGATGATCTCCTTGACGTTGAGGATGCCGACGGCGAACATCTCGCCGCCAAGCAGGAAGGTCAAATATTGCTGCGGACCGTCAATGAACGCCTGTTTGGCGAGGATGGCGGCCTCGCTATGCGGGGCAGTGCCGGCCGGCCGGCTGGGCGCAAGGACTGTCATCGCCGCTCTCCTCAGAAACGCTCAAAGTCAAGAACTGCCGGACCCGCGGCAGCCAGCCGCGCCGACGGCACGACGCGCGGTGTGTTGGCCGGGCGACCGGCCGAGGCAACCGGCGCGACGCGGCCGGCACGCTGACGGCTGCCGTTGCTGAAATTGAAGAAACTCATCAAATCCTGCAACTGTGCCGCCTGACTGCCCATTTGCTCGGCGGTTGCCGCCAACTCCTCCGACGCCGAGGCGTTCTGCTGTGTCGCCTTGTTCAACTGGCTCATTGCGCCGTTGATCTGGCCGACCCCGGCCGATTGCTCCTGCGAAGCAGCAGTGATTTCCTGCACCAGATCAGAGGTTTTCTTGATCGACGGCACCATTTCGCCGAGCAGCGAACCAGCACGTTCGGCGAGTTTCACCGAATCCTTGGCCACGTTGCCGATTTCCTGTGCAGCCACCTGGGAACGTTCGGCCAGTTTGCGTACTTCGGCCGCGACAACCGCGAAACCCTTGCCATGTTCACCGGCACGCGCTGCTTCAATGGCGGCATTCAGCGCCAGCAGATTGGTCTGATAGGCAATGTCGTCGATGATGCCGATTTTCTCGGCAATGCTCTTCATCGCCTCGACCGTCTTGCCGACCGCGTCGCCGCCTTCCATCGCCTGACGGGCCGCACTGGAAGCCATGCCGTCGGTCACCTTCGAGTTTTCGGTATTCTGCAGGATCGAGGCGCTCATCTGCTCCATGCTTGAGGTCGTCTCTTCGACCGATGCCGCTTGTTCGGATGACGATTGCGACAACGATTGTGCGGTGGACGAGACCTGACCAGCGGCACTGGTCAGATTATCGGCCGACGTGCGTACTTCGCTGATCGTTTCGACCAGTTTGCCGACGGTTTGATTGATCGCGATCTTCAATTCGTCGAAATCGCCGCGATACGCGCTGGCGATGGTCTGCGTCAGATCGCCGCTCGACATCGCCGCCATGATCCGGCGGACTTCGTTGATCGGTTCGACGACATTGTCGAGAGTTTCATTGAACCCGGCGACCACCCGGCGGAAATCGCCCTGATGCCGATCAACCTCGGCACGCGTTTCCAGACGCCCTTCGATCGCCGCGCGGGAAAGCGTCGCTGCGTCATCGACCAGCGCGTTGACCGCGGCGATGCAGGTGTTGAGGTTGTTCTTCAAGGCGTTGAAATCGCCGTTGTAGCTGTCGGTGATCTTCGGCGGAATGTCGCCCTTCGAAATACGGTCGACGTAGCCGGCGGCCATGTTCAACGGGCCGATCACCGCGTCGAGCGTGTCATTGACGCCCTTGACCACCCGCTGGAAGTCGCCTTGATGCTTGCTGGCATCGGCACGCGTCGCCAGCTTGCCCTCCACAGCCGCCCGGGAGAGCATTGCCGCATCGGTAACCAGCGCATTGACCGCATCGATGCAGGTATTGAGATTGTTCTTGATGGTGTTGAAGTCACCACTGTAGCTGTCGGTGATCTTCGGCGGAATGTCGCCCTTCGAAATACGGTCGACGTAGCCAGCGGCAATGTTCAGCGGGCCGATCACCGCATCGAGCGTGTCATTGACGCCCTTGACCACCCGCTGGAAATCGCCCTGATGCTTGCTGGCGTCGGCGCGCGTCGCCAGTTTGCCCTCCACGGCGGCTCGGGTGAGCAATGCCGCGTCGGCAACCAGCGCATTGACGGCGTCAACGCAGGTGTTGAGGTTGTTCTTGATGGTGTTGAAGTCACCGTTGTAGTTGTCAGTGATCTTCGGTGGAATGTCACCTTTCGAGATGCGGTCTACATACGTCGCGGCAACGTTCAGCGGACCAATCACCGCATCGAGCGTGTCGTTGATTCCCTGCAGCATCGCCTTGAACTCGTACCTGAATTTGCCGGCGTCGGCACGTGTCGCCAGTTTGCCCTGCACCGCTGCTTCGACCAGTTGCGCGATTTCGCGCTGAATCGATTGCAGATTGGCTTTCACACCGTCGATGGCCTGGGTGATCTGCGCCTTCTTGCCCGGCAGCCGATCCATATCGGCGCTGAAGTCGCCTTCCGCGTATTGCTTGACCACCTCGACCACCCGCATCTTGACAGCGATGTGCGAGGCAACCAGTTTGTTGATGCCGTCGGCAATCCGCGCATAGACGCCGTCGAACTGTTGCGTCGGGATGACGTAGTCGATCGCACCAGCCGCGTGTTCTTCCCAGATTTTCTTCTGCGCCGCCTCGAAACCGTTCAACGTGTCGATCAGCGTGTTCAGATTGTTCTTGATGGTGTTGAAGTCGCCGTTGTAGTTGTCGGTGATCTTCGCCGGGATGTCGCCCTTGGCGATGCGGTCCACATAGTTCGCCGCGACGTTCAGCGGGCCGATCACCGCATCGAGCGTGTCGTTGACGCCCTTGACGACTTTCTGGAAATCGCCCTGATGCTTTTCTGCATCGGCACGCGTCGCCAGTTTGCCTTCGAGTGCCGCATTGACCAGTGTCTCAGCGTCGGCGATCATCCGCTGGACACTGGACTGGATCGCGGTCATTCCAGCCGCCAGTTGCCCGGTTTCATCGCGGCCATCGATCGCCAGTTTGAAATTGAAATCGCCAAGCGCCATCTTGTTCGATGCAGCGACCATCTGGCCAATCGGGCGGGTAATCGAACGGGTCATCATGAAAGCCAGCACTAGCCCAAACAGCACGGCCGCGGCAGCAACGCCGACAATCAGATAACGCGTCGTCGAAGCCAGCGCATTGGCTTCGTTGCCCACTACGCCGACCGCCTCGTTCTGATGGTTCAGGAAGTTATTGATTGCCTGGATATACTGATCAAGCGTCGGGCGATAGTTGCGATCAAAAAAACGCACGGCTTCATCCCATTGACCAGCTTTGACCAGTTCTTCGAATCTAGGCAGGATCGCGACGGCTTTCTGTCGTTCATCGCGCAGGACATCCAGCGACTGCTTTTCCCGTGCGTTGAAATCCATTTTTTCCAGCGCAGTGTAGTCTTCGCTGATTTTCCTGCGCATGGCGTTTGCTTTGTCAATTTGCTCGCTGGTGTTTTCGACACTGCGCAAGATCAGCATTTCCCGGTGGTAACGGCCAATGGCATTGGTTTCGTCGATGATGTCGTTGGCAATTTTCGCCTTGACGGCCTTGTCGTTGACCAATTCTCTGATCTGCTCCTGCAGATCTCCGTTACGTTTAATGGCGATCACGGCTATCGCCAGCAACATCGCCAGCATGACGGCAAAAACCAGGCTGAGGCGAAAACCGATCTTGAGGTGCGAAAACATGGAGGACCTCCTGGAGTGTTGATGCAGATACAAAATAAACGTCTGAACGCTAATAACAATATAGATCAGGCACTGGCGAGACTCGGCGCGCGTTGCGGTAACGCCTGCATTTCCAGCTGGCTGACACGGCCGACCAGCGCCTGCACATCGAGAATCAGCGCCACCTCGCCGCTGCCGAGGATCGTCGACCCGCCGACGCCACGCAGATGTTTGAACAGCGTGCCGAGCGGCTTGATCACCGTCTGGAATTCGCCGAGCAGGGTATCGACCACCAGTCCCGCTTTCTGGCCGGCATACTGGACGATGACCACGTTCTGGCGTGCCGGCAATTCACCACGAATGGCGAACAATTCACGTAAGCGGACGAAGGGCAGCACCTCGCCGCGCAGATTGAGATAGTTGCGTTTGTCGCCGACTTCGGTGAGTTCGATGCACTCGACCACCGACTCGAGCGGCACGACATAGGAAGCTTTGCCGACACCGGTCAGGAAGCCGTCGATGATCGCCAGGGTCAGGGGCAGCCGGATGGTGAAGGTTGAACCCTTGCCTTCGACGGTATCGACGTCGATGCTACCGCGCAGACTCTGAATATTGCGCCGCACGACGTCCATACCGACACCACGGCCGGAAATGTTGCTCACCTTCTCGGCTGTCGAAAAACCGGCTTCAAAGATCAGGTTGATCAACTCGTGGTCGGTAAGGGACGCGCTGGCGTCGATCAGCCCTTTGTCGATCGCTTTCTGACGAATCTTGTCTTTCGGCAAGCCGCTCCCATCGTCGCTCACTTCGATGACGATGCTGCCGGAATCGTGGTAGGCATTGAGCTGCAGGGTGCCTGTCGGCGGTTTGCCACGCGCCTGGCGAACCTCCGCCGCTTCAATGCCGTGGTCGAGAGCATTGCGCACCAGGTGCATCAGCGGATCGCCGAGTTTTTCGACCACCGATTTGTCGAGTTCGGTCTCGGCGCCGGTAATCACCAAATCGATCGTTTTACCGAGTTCATGCGACGCGTCACGCACGACCCGGTTGAAGCGGTTGAAGGTTTCGCCAATCTGCACCATGCGTAACTGCAAGGCCGCATCGCGGATGTCTTCGACCAATCGCAAGAGTACCGAAGTGCTTTCGAGCAAATCGGTTTGCCCGCTGCGCTGCGCCAGCAGATTGGCACCAGCACCGGCAATGACCATTTCACCCACCAGATCGATCAGATGATCGAGCTTGTCGGCCTGTACGCGGATCATGCGCGCTTCGACGGCTTTTTTCTCCCCGACGGCAGCTTGCCGCGTAGCCGCCGCTTCGACGACGGCCGGGTGGACCACTTTCTGTTCGACCAGCACACTGCCCAGCGACGGCAGTGCTTCGGTCGACTCCACGGCGCGGTACTGCGCGCGTAGAGCCTCATCGAGTTCGGTTTGTGTCAGGGCTCCCGCACGGACGAGGATTTCGCCCAAACGCATATTGTCTTCGGGCAGTTGGTCGATCAGCTGCAGGTATTCGTCGATTTTTGAATTCGGCGGCAGGATGTGCAAAGTGCAGTCGTCGCGCACAAACTCGAAAACCTGTTCGATCTGGGCTTTCGACGCCCGGGTCTGGAAATGGATTTCGAAGCCGAGATAGCAACACTCCGGGTCCATCGTCTCGGCCGGCGGCATGTGGTCGGACAGCGTTTCAATGGCGGTGATCTCGCCAAGCGAACTCAGAAAATGCAGAAAAGACAGCGGGTCCATGCCGAACTTCAGCACCTCGCTGCCAAAACGGATCGAGATGTGCCAGGCATCGCTATTGACGATTCCGCCACCGCTGGCTTCGACCTCGTCGGCGCGTTCGACCGGCCATTGTGCGCTACCAGGCGCTGATTTGCCGAGAAATCTTTCGGTCAGGCGGGCTAGCAAGGTTTCGCCACGTGCCTGCACTTCCGGCTCGGGCTGCGGCAATCCGTTGGCGAACACCTCGAGCAGAGCGCCGAGGTGATCGCAACATTCGAGCAACAGGGTGCACAGCTCGCCGCTGACCGGAATTTCGCCGTTGCGCAGCTTGTCGAGCACGTTTTCGACCTTGTGGGTGAACGATTCGATGAAATGACACTCGACGACCCCGGAGCCGCCCTTGATGGTGTGTGCGGCGCGAAAGATGGCGCCGAGATTGTCGGCATCCTCGGGCGCCTGCTCCAGCCGTAACAAGCCGTCTTCCATGGCCAGCAACTGGTCGCGGCTTTCATTGACAAACAGGCTGGTCAGCTCTTCATCCATCGGCCTATCTCACAAATAGAAGGTCCGGCAGTTGCCGGAAGCATCTGAAATGGGATTTTTCATCTGCGTCAGTTTCCGGCGGTGATCACCACCGGATCGCCGAAAGTGCCGGCCAGATTGCAGAAATCGAGCACTTGCTGCACGGCAGCGCTATGTGCAACGATCGCCAGCTGTTTGCCGTGTTGCTGGACTTCGCGTTTCAGAAGAATCAGCAGTTGCAAACCAGCACTGTCGATATTGCTCACCGCCGACAAGTCGAGTTCGAGTCGATCCGTATTCTGCAATGCCGCGAGCAGTCGTTCCTTTTGCGCGGGGGCCTGATAAATGGTCATTTCCTCTTCGATCGACAGGCGGGCGGAGTCCGGGTGTGTCATGCGATGCATCCTCTCGACATGGCGGCGTCAAAACAGCTCGATATTCGCTGCGCTGGCCGGTTTGGCGGCAAGCGAACTGACGCTGGCCGACTTGTTCGCCGCCAGTGACGCAGAGACGGTACGGTGGTGCGTAGTGCGCTGTTTCTCCATCACATAATTGCGGAACAGCTGTTGCAACTGCTCGACCAGCGGTTCGACCGTCGGTGGCGGACCAGCGTCATTGCGGTGTTCGAGTTGCCCGACGAGCGTCCGGGCGTGCGCGTCCAGGCGCTGCAAGGCGTGGACGACCTGTTCGATCTGCTGACGCACCACGTCCTGGAATTGCACACTGGCCAGGGTTTCCATGAACATCGTCGTCAGTTTGTCGCTGTTGGCGTTGATCGACTGGAGAATGCCGTGTTCGCGCGCGGTCACCTGCTCGTAACCGTAGCTCAGCGCCTCCATCTGCTCGGCGAAGCGTTCGAGGCTGTCGCGCTCTTCCTTCGCCTCCGAATGCGTTGCCTGGTTGTTGAATTGCTGTTCGATCAGGGCAGCGACGCCGCCGATGCCCTCATTGATTTTCTGGACCGCTTTTTCGGTCTGTTGCGACAACTTGCGCACTTCGTCGGCCACCACCGCAAAGCCGCGCCCGGCTTCACCGGCGCGGGCCGCTTCGATCGCCGCATTCAGCGCCAGCAGATTGGTCTGCCCGGCAATCGAGCGCACCAGGTCAACCAGTGACTTCAACGACTGCGCCTGTTTGTAGGCTTCGGCGCTGCGCTTTTCATCGGCGTGGCTTTCGTCGAGCCACTGGGCGATCAATTGACGCAGCTTATCGATCTGCTGCCGGTTATCGGCGATTGTTTCTTGCCAAACCTGGGCCATCTGATTGGCTTCGGCAATCGCACCGGCGACGAAATCCTTCATTTCGCTGACTGCGCCATCAATGGTCTGCAAGCGGGAGGTGATCGCGAAAGCGGCGTTCTCGGTCTGTTCGACGACACTTTGCAGTTGGCCGACAAGCACCTGGCTGTATTGCGGTATTTCCTGGATTTCCGGCAACACCACCGTCCGGCAGATGCCACTTTCCGGACAGCGCGGGACGGCCGTCGCCGTCATCTTGTCCAGTCCCAGCCGGGCGTCGCGGTAGAACATTTTCCCAAAGGCGCGCTGGACGATCATGAAGGTCAGCAGACTCAGCATTGCTTGCGCTGCGTGCGCACTGGGGGCCGACAGCCCCAGGATGCTGGAAAGGAAATAAACGTGATATTCATGCGACAGGTATTCGATGAGCACCAGCACGCTGATCGATGACAGGCCGGTCACCAGCGTCCGCCGCCGGTATTGGCGATACAGTTCGTTGACGACCCCACTCATCTCGCCCTCTTCATTTGATCACCAGTTTGATGGTATTCAACAAATCGTCGGCGGTCGCCGGTTTGACGATCCAGCCGGAAGCGCCGGCGGCTCGTGCTTCGGCTTTGCGGCTTTGTTGCGATTCAGTGGTCAGGAACAGAATCGGCAGAAAGCGGTACGCGCTCAAGCCGCGCACCTTTTTGATCAGCTCGATGCCGTTCATTCCCGGCATGTTCAAATCGGTGATCAGCAGGTCGACTTTCGGCCCGCTGGCAAATTTTTTCAGCGCCTCTTCAGCGTTCGCTGCCTTTTCAACCGCAAAACCGGCTTTGCCGAGAATGCTCGAAACGCTCAGCAGGATGGTCGCCGAATCGTCGACGAGAAAAATTGTTTTGGCCATCAACGTGATCCTTGCGCCCAGTCACAGAAATACTGGTGGTCGCCACTGGGTTAAACAAACGTGTCCCACTCATCATAGGAAGCGCAACCCGGTCTTGCTGCAGATTTTTCTGACAGCATGCCAACATCACCGGCGACGGCAGACGAACCCGAGAGGATTGTTATTGATTACTTATTGGCTTGAGCAGCGCTGGCCGTTTCAAAGCGGTGGAGTCGCTGGATCGCCGGCTTTCCTGCAACCGGATACCGGCAGGCAACCGTGGAGGCAAACCTGGGAGTCATAACGGCGAGGCACGGCAAGCCTTGAACATGAAATTTGCCCGGCAAGCGTCTGACCCGGCTGTGTCCGTCGTTGGCGCAGAACCGGAAGCAAAAAGGAACTGTCCGGACTTTGCACACACAGATCAACCCGGGTTTTCGGCGGGAGAAAATACAGGCCGTTGATGTGATGCCCTCCTCTGTCGATTCGCAAACTGGCGCTGCCCGCGATGGCCAAATGTGCAAGTCAGCCGGCGACGCAAGAATTTCCCCGCAATTGTTGCGGGAAAAGGGCGCGGCTGCAGTTTATTGCTATTCGGGCTGGTTCAAGAAAGTTTTGTCCGTCAGCGCCGTTTTCGCGGTGCGCGAGCGAATACCCAGTCATATAGCGGATTGGGTATCCAGCGCAAAACCCGGGCGACGATGGCCATCGGCCAGGGTATGACCACCTGACTGACGCCTCGACGGATCGCGCGGTCGAATGCGCGCGCGGCCGCATCCGCTGGCATCAGGAATGGCATCGAGAAAGGGTTGGCCTGTGTCATCGGTGTATCGATGTAGCCGGGGCAGATGCTCACCACTTTTACCCCGCTGCCATGCAGTTCGACGCGCAAGCTCTCGAGGTAGCTGATCGCCGCTGCTTTCGAAGCGCAATACGCTTCCGCGCCGGGCAGACCGCGCATCCCGGCCACCGAAGCGATGCCGACCAGCCGCCCGCGACCGGCTCGACGCATGGCGGCGATGAACGGCGAAAATGTCGCCGCCATGCCGAAAAAGTTGGTGTCCATCACCCGGCGGATCGCGTCAAGATCGGCGGCGTGCTCGCTGAGCGTGCCGACCGAGATGCCGGCATTGGCGATCACCACATCCGGCAGGCCAAAACGGTTGACAAAATCGTCTGCCGCGGCGCGCAGGGCGTCGGCGTCGGTCACGTCGAGCGGGTAGCAGACGATCTGTCCGGGCCAGCGGCTGGCCAGACTTTCCAGCCGCTCAGCGCGTCGGGCACACAAGGCAAGCTGACTGCCTTGTCCGGCATAGAACTCGGCCAGGGCCTGACCGATGCCGGAAGAGGCGCCGGTGATGAAAACCTTTAACGGCTGCGACACGGGCTCTCCCGGCGGACTGAGCGACCCGCGCTTGGTTCTTTGCGGCTCTGCGGCCGGCGGGTTATTTCTTTTTCCGCTCGCCGCGCACCTTGTCGATCACCCGGTCGGTCAGCCCGGGAACGTCTTGCAGGCCAGCGAGTTCCTTGCCGGTGACCAGGTATTTCCCGTCGACGGTCATCGCTGGCACCCCGGAGACTTTATACGCCTGGACCATCTGGTCGGCGCGCTTGACTTTGCTGTTCACGCCGAAGGACTGGTAAGTCTCGCTGAATTTCTTCTTATCGACTCCGTGTGCGGCGACCCAGTCGGTGATGCTCTGCTCGTCATAGAGCCGGTCACCGCTTTTGTGCAAGGCGTTGAAAATCATCCCATCGAGTCGCGCCAGATCGCCGGTCGCTTCGAGGGCATAGTACAACTTGGCGAGGCTGGCCCATTGCGGGCGGCCAAAAGTCACTGGGACACGCTTGAAGACGACATCACCGGGTAAGGCGCTGCTCCATTTGCCGATGATCGGGTTGAAGTCGTTGCAGTGCGGACAGCCGTAGGAAAAAAATTCCAGCACTTCGATTTTGCCCGCATTGTCGGTCTGCTGCGCCGGAACGATCGGCACATAATCGCGGCCCACCGCCAGCTCGGTCGCTGCCGACACCGGCAGGCTGACGCTGATGACGGCCAATGCGGCTGCCAGCAAGCCGCTCTTAAGCGATAGATTCATCCCTTGCTCCTCTTTCAGTCTTTTCTGACGACGTTGGCGTCGATGCCTTGTTTGGCCAGATCGGAACGCATATGCGTCACTTCGTCCATTTTGTGATATGGCCCGATCCGAACGCGGTACCAGACCTTGTCCTGCAGCATCACTTGCTGGATACGCGCTTCCGCGCCGAGTAACGCCAGGCGCGCCTTTTGGTTGTCCGCTTCGCTGGCATTCTGGAAGGAACCGGCTTGCAGATAAATGGGTTCTTTCAGCGTGTTGTCTTTTTCTGGCTTGCTGCGGCTTTCCGCCGGCTTGCTGTCAGCGGTTTTGCTTTCGCCCGCTTTCCCCTCGCTCGTCTTGCTCGTCTTGCTTTCCGCTGCTTTGCTGGCAGCCGATTTCGTCGGTTTGCTGTCGGCAGGTTTGCTTTCCGCCGACATACTTTCGGTCGGTTTACTGTCGACGGGTTTGCTCTCGGACGGCTTGCTGATTGGTGGTTTCACCTCCGCCGGCTTGGCGACTTCCGGTTTCGGTTCCTCCGGTTTCGGATCGGGAATGGCCTCGGCCTTGCCCGGCAGGATTTTGTAGAAATCGAAACGCTGCTTGTCGCCGCCGGGTTCGCCGGGTTTGCCCGGCAAAGACAGCGGCTGCGATGCGGCCGCCATCGGCGGCGTTTCCTGGGCGGCGGGCGGCTTGCCAGTCGCGGCGGCCGCCGGTGCCGCGGGTTTCGGCTGCTGACCGTTGGTGGTGAACGGCAATGGCGCCTTGTTGACATACCAGACGACGCCGGCAACGGCAAGCATACCGATCACCAGCCCGATGAACAGACCAATCAGGGTCCCGCCAGACGATTTTTTTGCGGGCGGAGTTTTACGGGGTTTCATATCGCGACTCATCGAAATCCTCTGTTGTTACATCGAATCCGGGCAGTTAACGCCCAGAATCTCCATTCCGTTGCGGATGACCTGCCGCACCGCTGCTGCGAGCGCAACACGCGCGTCTTTGCGCAACGGATCGTCGACCAGAATCCTCTCGGCATTGTAATAACTGTGAAAATCCGCAGCCAGATCCTTGAGATAAAAAGCGATCAGGTGCGGTGCCAGTTCGTTCGCCGCCTGTTCGACCGTTTCCGGAAATTCTCCCAGGCGAGCGGCGAGCGCCAACTCCTGCGCTCCTTCGAGCGCCGACAGGTCGCCGTTCGTCAGCTTCGCCGCTTCGCCCCCCCAGAGCGCCATGACCGAGCACAAGCGGGCATGCGCGTACTGGATGTAATACACCGGGTTGTCGTTCGACTGACTCTTGGCCAGATCGAGATCGAAATCAAGGTGTTGATCGGATTTGCGCAGAACGTAGAAAAAGCGGCAGGCGTCATTGCCGACCTCGGCGCGCAGGTCGCGCAAGGTGACGAATTCGCCGGAACGCGTCGACATCTGCGCTTTGACACCAGAGCGGTAGAGGACGGCGAATTGCACCAGAGCGACGTCTAGCATTTGCGGGTCGATCGCCAAGGCCTGCAAGGCCCCGCGTACGCGCGCAATGTAGCCGTGATGGTCGGCGCCCCAGACGTTGATCAGCCGATCGAAACCACGTTCGACCTTGTTCAGGTGATACGCGATGTCGGAAGCGAAATAGGTATACAGCCCGTTTTCGCGCTGCACGACGCGATCTTTCTCGTCGCCAAAAGCCGTCGAACGGAACCAGCGGGCGCCGTCCTGGCGATAGAGATGGCCCGCCGCCTGCAGCCGTTCGACACAGCGTTCGACCAGCCCGGTGGCAAACAGCGACTGCTCGGAAAACCAGACGTCGTAATGCACTCCGGATTCCTCGAGATCGTTGCGGCAGTCGGCCAGTTGCTCGGTGAGCACGAAAGCATGCACGTAGCGCCAATCCTCGCCGAGCAATGCCTTGGCGCGCTCGATCAGGCCGTCGAGATGGGCTTCGCGTTGCCGGACCGCTTCGGGGTCGCTGCGCAGCGGATCGGGCAGAACGGGTATGCCAGCGAGCACGTCCGCCGGTGGTCGCCGGAAGCGTGAGCCGTGCGCGAGAAACAGCTGCTGCGCCATCTCGCGGACGTAACGGCCTTGGTAGGCATTCGGCGGAAAGGGTATGTTTTCGCCTTCTGCGGTCGGTTCGAGATACAGATAACGCAGCCAGGTGGACAA
>CAYRXO010000102.1:0-12632 GCA_964428215.1 uncultured Candidatus Accumulibacter sp.
CGTGCGGGTGGCCGTCGGCATCACCCCGGACGGGCGCCGCCGCCGACTGGGCGTACCGGTGACCCCGTCCGAGGCTGAGGCGCCCAAACTCGCGCCGTGGGCCGAGGAGAACCTTCCCGAGGGCTTCACCGTCTTCGGCCTGCCTCAGACGCAACGCGCCAAGCGGCGCACCACCAACGGCCTCGAACGCCTCAACCGCGAGATCAAGCGCCGCACCCGCGTCGCCTCGATCTTCCCCAACACCGCGTCCTGCCTGCGCCTCGTTTCGGCACGGCTCGCCGAGTGCGACGAGGACTGGATGACCAGCAAGGTCTATCTCGACTTGCATCTGATCTCAACGGCCCGATGGCTTCGCCTCGGAAAATTTACAGAAAGATGGTTGCACTGCCCGGATGAATTCGATTCCCGCCATGACGAGCATTCATGATCGTCCTGCCGAGATCGAAGAGTGGCTCGTCCCGGACAGCGGGAAAGCAATCTGTTCAAGAGCGCAGCCGACGCTTATCGATGCGCAGCGGCGTCGCTACGCCGCCTGTTTTTTGTCCGCAGGCGAATCCGCTGCCAAAACAGAGCTTTCCGGCAACTCGGGAGCGATAATCTTGCGCAAAGCCACTTTGATCTCGGCGCGGTCGAGGTTGAACAATAGCAACAGGCTGGCGCGCACGATGTCGTTTTTTCCGGCTTTGAAGCCACAATCGGCCAGCTCGCGTTTCAATTCGTTCAGACAACGGCACTCACTTTTCGACAGGCGCAGCTTCAGAAGCACCTTCTTTGCTTTTCCTGACCTTTTCTCCGGCGGCGTCAGTTCCGGCGGAGCCAGTTTGACGCCCGCTGCCAAGCGACGACGTTTCAGTTCGTGCGCGGCAGCGATGATTGCCGCAGCGTGTTCGGCAGAGGCATGCGATGACATTTTCATTCTCCTTCAAATGGATGGCGGACGGCGTAGGCAGCACTCCGCGGGAAAAAAACGGTGACGATCAGGAACCGTGCATCAAGGCATCGAGGATTTTCAACATATCGACGGGCCGCGGGCGGGCCTTGTTTTCGCCGCCATACACGCTGCCGACCTTTTTCGCCGGGATGCGCTCCAGGTTCTCGGCGTAGGCACGTTCCGGTAAGGGCAGCGAATTCGTCTCCTTGACCAGCCGCGGCGCGTTTTTCATCAAATAGTCGATGTACTCCTTGACCGCCGGTTTTTCGAGCGATTTTTCACTGACATAAAGAAACACTGGGCGGGACAGCGGCTGATAGCTGCCATTGCGGATATTATCGACCGTCGGTGATACGGCCGCTTTGCCGCTACCGATGGCCAGCGCCTTCAAGCGCTTCTGGTTATCGACGTAATGACTTAGCCCCAGATAACCGAGCGCGTCCTTGTTGGCCGCGATGCGTTCGACGAGAACATCGTGGTCTTCGGCGGTGCTGACATCCTTTCTCGCTGCTTTCGGCGTACCGACGATCACCTCGGTAAAGGATTCGAAGCTGCCGGAATCGGCGCCGGGCGCGAAGAGGGTGATTTTTTGCGCCGGCCAGGCCGGGTTGACGTCCTTCCAGGTGTTCACTTTGCCTTGCGCCGCCGGCTCCCACAATTTCTGCAACTCGGCAACGCTGATCGTATTGACGAAACTGTTCTGCGGATTGACCACCACGGTCAGCGCATCGTAAGCCAGCGGCATCTCATAGAAACGCACTCCCGTCTTGCTGCAATCGTCGATTTCCTTCTTCAGGATCGGGCGCGAAGCGCTGGCGACATCGCTTTCGCCGCGGCAAAATTTCGCCAGTCCGGCGCTGGTCCCCGACACACCGACATTGACATGCACTTCATGCAGCTTGATGCGCTGGAACTCCTGCGCGGCGGCTTCGGTAATCGGATAGACGGTGCTCGAGCCATCGATCTTGACTACCGCAGCTGTCGCGGCGAAAGCCTGCGGGCTGCCGGCCAAAGCAGCGGCGACAAGCAAAGGGGAAAAAATTGCACGGCAATCCGTTGACAACGCTTTGGCAGACATTCTCTTTCTCCGTAGACAATAAATTAAAACCAAGGAGGCAGAATGCCCGGCAATTGTGACAACTTGATGACGCGAATGACTCGTTCGCGCCAATGCCCCTCTACCACAACAGACGATGCGCGAAAAATGCCAGCAGCCCGGCCGCGATGGTGGCCAGCAAATTGCGACTGAGAAGACCGGCCAGCAGACTGAACACGGCGGCGACCAGATAGGCGTTCGCCGGCGACACGTCCAGGGTGCCGTTCGGCATGAGCACGGCGGGAACGGTAATCGCCGTCAGCACCGCCGGCGGAATGAATTTCAGCGAGCCGAGCAACCAGGGCGGCAATTGCCAGCGATCGGCGAAGGCAAACAGCAAATAGCGGATACCGAAGGTGACGGCCGTCATGCCGACGATCATCAGCCACTCTTCGCCACGCATCAGCGCCGACTTTCATCCGCCGCTTGCTTACTCAAGCGCTGCGCCAGCAGACCGGCGGCGATGCCCATGAACGTCGCCAGCAGAATCCCCGATTTATACGGTAATTGCCAAGTGAGCAGCGATGCCGCGCCGGCGGTCAACACGCAAACGGCGATCGGCTTGCTCTTCACGAAAGGAATCAGCATGCCAATGAAAGTCACCGGCATCGCCACGTCGAGCCCCCAGGCCTGCGCATCCGGAATGCGCTTGCCGAGCAGCAGACCGAGGAGACACCAGAACTGCCAGTTCACATACATCGCCAGCGAAGAACCGAGCTGGTACCAATGCTTGTACGGCGAAGCGTCTTCCTGCTGAAAGCGGTGAATGGTCACGGCGAAAGTTTCGTCGGTCAGCCAGAAAGCGAGCGGCAGGCGCCACTTTTGCGGCAAATGCTGCAGATAGGGCAGCAAGGTCGCGCTGTACAGCATGTGACGGAGGTTCACGATCAAGGTGGTAAACACGATGATCGCCACCGGGGTTTGCGCAGCCACCAGCCCGACGGCGATGAATTGCGACGAACCGGCGAAGACGCAAACGGCCATCAGGATCGCCGCCGCGCTCGACAAACCGGAGGAAGCGGCCAGCGCGCCGTAAATCAGGCCGAACGGGAAAGCGCCCAACAGCAACGGCAAGGTGTCGCGCATGCCGGCCAGCAGTTCCCGGCGCTTGGCGGTACGCGCGCTGGTTGGCACACTGCTCACCGCAGCCATCGCCGCTCAAAACCCGCGTGTGACGCATCGTCATGCTGACAAAGCCCGCTCTTCGCACTCATTCGATGACAAACAGTCCAAACAGGAAATGGAAAACTGGCGATTGTAAGCGATGCGTCCGCTGCACCGGCGACGATGAACGCGTCAGCAGTCCACGCCTGTCAGCGGCTGGCGCCGTAACAAACAGACGCCCCGACGTTACAGGCACACGCAACCGCCGCTGCCACCGAGCACTAATCAGACGACGGGAAGGATCGATTGCCCTTTGTTGGCATCTTTCAGCAGAATGCAAGCCTCGTTCATCTCTCGCATCTTTGACCCAGCGACTGCAAGATGCGCGTTCAAGAAGAGGAAGCGTCATGCCCCGCTTTGCTGCCAACCTGAGCTTCATGTACCAGGAATTGCCCTTTCTCGACCGTTTCGCTGCCGCAGCGGCCGACGGCTTCAGCGGCGTCGAATACCTGTTCCCCTACGATTATCCGGCGCAAGAAATCGCTGCCCGGTTGCAGGCACACGGTCTCGAACAGGTACTGTTCAACCTGCCGCCCGGCGACTGGGCTGCCGGCGAACGCGGCATCGCCTGTCTGCCCGGCCGCGAGGCCGAATTCGCCGACAGCATCGACCGAGCCCTGGAATACGCCGCCATCCTCGGCAACCACCGTCTGCACGTCATGGCCGGCGTTCCGTCCGCCGACATGTCGGCAGCGCGCTGCGCGCAGACGTATCGCGAAAACTTGCGTCTGGCTTGCGCCAAGCTGGCCGCTGCCGGCCGCACGGCGTTGATCGAGCCGATCAATACCCGCGACATGCCCGGCTATTTCCTCTCCCGGCAACGACAGGCCGAAGAGGTCATCACGGCGGTCGCCGCGCCCAACCTGCGCTTGCAACTCGACTTCTATCATTTGCAGATCGCCGAAGGCGACCTCGGCGTCAATTACCAGCGTTTGCGCGCACTGGTCGAACACATCCAGATCGCGGGCGTTCCCGGACGGCACGAGCCGGACGACGGCGAAGTGAATTACCCCTATCTGTTCGCTTTGCTCGACGCCAGCGGCTACAGCGGCTGGGTGGGCTGCGAATATCGTCCGCGGGGAAATACGTCGGCTGGGCTGGGCTGGTTGCGCACTTGGCAAGAGCGGATGCGCGGCGTCGCCAAGCCGGCCACCGTTTGAACGTTGCGGCAGTCCTCAGTGCTGTCCAGCGCTGTCATTTGGCCTTCCGCCAGCGATCGACACCCGGATCGGCCGCGCCGGATCGTTCACTGGCAGACAGCGGCCGATCGCTGATGCCTGCACGTAGCCAAGCACCTGCAATTCCGCCAGGCAAGCGTCAGCATTTGCCGCCGGAACGCTGGCCAGCAGACCACCCGCGATCGATGGCAAGTACAGCAAGGGATAAGCCACATGTTCCGCCACCCGCTCCTGCAACGACAGGCGTGACGCGCTCGCCGAGAGTGGTCCGCACCGTAGGGCCGCAGCCGTTTCCGCCGCACCAGCAAGCCAAGGCAAATTGTCCAGAAACAGTTCGGCGGCGACCTTCGAGTCCTGGCAGAGCGCCAGCAAATGCTCGGCCAGGCCAACCTCGCCGAGCACCGCGCAGGTCGTCGCTCCGTGCGCCAACAGGCAACGGGCGGCGGCCTGATCGGCAAACCGCAGCGTGGCCAGCGCGGCATCCACCCAGCGTCCGCGTGCCTGCAATCGTGCCGCAGCGCGCAACAGAACGCCCGCGCCCAAGGGTTTGCTGAGCAACAAACGCTCACCGGGGCTCATCACTCGCGGCGCCGGAGCCATCGCCGACGTTCGTTCGCTCCGCCCAGTAATGTTCAAGCCGACAGTCAATTCGCTTCCCATACGGATATCGCCGCCTTCCAGCACGCAGTCGCTCGCGTCAAAGATCGACATCGCGCCGGCGAGAAGCTGCGCGATGTCCTCTTCGCGCTGGCGCTTGAAACCCGGCGGTACGTCAAGCCGTATCGTCGCGCGGCCTGCCGTCGCACCGCGCGCTGCCAGATGGCCGAGCGCATGATTGGCGGCGATGCATCCGAACAGCCAGGGATCGTCGATGCATGCGCGCAAGGACACGTTCACCCGCACCTCGCTGAACGGCCCACGGTGCATCGCCAGCGGCTGCGCCATCGCCTCGTCCTTGGCAGCCCTGCAAGCGAGCAACCGCACATTGCTCGAGGCGCGCGACCAGAGCGCCGCGTCGATGGCGCGGCTTTCTTCGTCACGGCTTTGCGCCTGCATCGCTCGCAGTTGCCGCCGTTCGGCTTCGTCCAGCGCGATCGGCGCTTGACGACAGCCTGGAAAGTATCGCCCCGCCGACGCCTCCGTCAGCACGCTGAATTTCTGCATGAAACGCCGGTCGATCCAGTCCTTCCAAAGCCAGAGCAGCTTGCCGCGCGCATAAAGGGCGCCGCGAGAAGCGACGGCCTGCCGATTGCCGGTGCTGATCAACGCCAGCCAGCGGCGTTGCGGACGATAAGCACGCAAAGGCTGCTGCAAAAGCGAGTGGCGCAGATTCTCTGCCAGCGGTGGCCCCATGCGCACCGCAAAAACCCCCGCTTTTTCCAGCGGCCGCTCGATCAGCGTCGCACAGTCGCCGGCGGCGAAAATCAACGGGTCGCTGACGCTCTGCAAGGTGGCGCGCACCTGGATGAAGCCGCGCTCGTCGAGCGCCAACCCACTGTCGCGCAGCCAGGCCGCGCCAGTGGCCTGCGTCACCCAGACGATTTCGTCGGCCGCCAGCGATTCGCCAGCACGCGTCATCAGCGTGCCGGCGACGACCCGCTCGATCGGCGCCGCACGATGCACCACCACCCCACGCCGCTGCAGGACAGACTCGAAAGCGCGCTGCACAGCCGCGTTATGCGTCACCAGAATGCGTTCATCGGCCGAAAAGAGATGGAATTTCAACTCGCTCGGATCGCGGCCGGCGGCAAGCCTCTCCTTGCGCAAGCGATATTGCATGGCCAGCGTCAATTCGACGCCGCCGGCGCCGGCGCCAACCACGGCGATCGTCTGTCCGCCCGGCGACTGGCGGACGCGTTCGAGCAGCGCCAGCCAGCGCTGGTTGAACTGACGGATCGGTTTGACCGGAACGCCCTGCTCGGCCGCCCCCGCGATCGCTCGCCAGTCCGGCGTCGAACCAATGTTGATCGACAACACGTCATACGCCAGCGCCGGCCGCCGCCGGCAGAGCACCCGACGCGCGCTGCGGTCGATGCCGATCACCTCGTCGAGCACATAACGGGCGCCGGCTCGGGCCGCTAGCCGCCGCAGATCGATATGCACCTCGTCGAAGCGATAATGTCCGGCGACGTAGCCGGGCAGCATGCCGGAATACGGCGTGTCGGTATCGGTACAGATCAGCGTCAGGCGCACGCCGAGCAAGGGACGCCTGGCAAAAGCGTGCAAGACGCCGACATGGCTGTGCCCGCCCCCGATGAGAACGATGTCTCGCCACGGCGCCAGTGTCGGATCGTGCATCGACGAAGGCATCGACTTGGCGCAGAAATCAGCGAGCAGAGCAATGACAGCACAGGCGGCGAGCGTCAATCGCTGCTGCTGGCCACCACCTCGGCGATCGCCTGCCCGACTTCGCGCGTGCTGGCACGGCCGCCCATGTCCGGCGTCCGCGGACCTACGGCGAGCACGCGGCCGATCGCCTGCATAACTGCCGTTGCCGCTTTCGGATGACCGAGATGTTCGAGCATCATCGCCGCGCACCAGATCTGGCCGACCGGATTGGCAATCCCACGGCCATAAATGTCCGGCGCCGAGCCATGCACCGGCTCGAACAACGACGGAAAAACACGCTCGGGATTCAGATTCGCCGACGGCGCGATACCGATCGTCCCGGTACAGGCCGGCCCGAGATCGGACAGGATGTCGCCGAACAGATTCGAAGCGACGACGACGTCGAACCAGTCCGGATGGGCGACGAAATGGGCACACAGAATATCGACATGGTATTTGTCGTTGCGCACGTCCGGATAATGCGCCGCCATGGCCGCAAAACGTTCGTCCCAATACGGCATCGAAATCGCCAGACCGTTCGATTTGGTTGCCGATGTCAGATGTTTTTTCGGCCGTTGCCGCGCCAGTTCGAAAGCGAATTTCAGGATCCGGTCGACGCCGCGACGGGTGAAAATGCTTTCCTGACAGACCATTTCACGGTCGCTGCCCGCGAAAAAACGCCCGCCGACGTTCGAATATTCGCCTTCGGTATTTTCGCGCACGACGTAGAAATCGATATCGCCGACCTGGCGACCAGTCAGCGGCGTCGGCACCCCCGGCATCAGTCGCACCGGCCGCAAATTGACGTATTGATCGAATTCGCGGCGAATCTTGAGCAAGGAGCCCCACAGCGAAAGATGATCCGGCACGGTCGCCGGCCAGCCGACGGCGCCAAAGAAGATCGCGTCGTGCTGGCCGATCATCGCCTGCCAATCCTCCGGCATCATCCGGCCATGCGCGAGGAAGTAGTCGCAACTCCAGTCAAATTCGTCCCACTGGAAAGCAAGATCGAAACGGGTAGCAGCCGCCTGCAGCACGCGCAAACCTTCGGGAACGACCTCCTTGCCGATTCCGTCACCGGGAATGACGGCTATGCGCTGCACGGACATCGCGGAACTCCTGCTGGAAGGGTAGAAAAACCCTATTTTGAGGCAACTGAATTCTCTCGGCCAACAGGCGCATGAATTAAAATTTCATTTTTGACCCTGGTTCCTTTGATTCTCTGGAATTTAGGGTCATTGGTCAGATCCCATTTTCCGACGGTAGCGCCGGTCGATATCTGCGTCAGCGTCAGGCGTGCCCAGACAGCCAGAGATTGGCTCAGGCCACTCTGACTGTTCGGCTCATTATTGACGAAGAAAAAAACCATGTTGTTCGTCGTCAGGTTGAGCTTGGCATTCAACCCGGCCAAAGTGGCGTCCCAGGTATTATTCTGATCGCCGGTAAAAGTGGGGTTGGTTTCGCTGCTGGAATTGGTTGTGAAATACAGATCGTTCAATGCCGGCTGGAATCCGTTGTCAATAAATGCGCTTTGATTGTCGTATTGACCCGTCTGCTCGACAATGGTCACTGAATTGGCCGGTGGATTGCCACTGAGGTAATACTTGCAACTTGTGCTTGTCGGGCTGCCGCAGGCGATTTGGTTGGCAATCGGTAGCGAGTATCTATTGGCGTCGCCGTAAGTGACATACGGCGCGCCGGTCAAATCGATTGTTGCCGCTCCCGCAAACGGCACGCTCAGTGCGGCGACGGCCCCTATTAATACTCTATTTGAAATCACGATTCTCTCCTCTGCACGAAAAATAGTGCTTGAAATCCGATTGCTTTCGCAATCGATGACACTACGAATCGAAATGTTTTACCCTTCCCAGTTGGCACTTCGACACTAATTTCGAGCAAGATTCGAGCCAAAAAAATTATTAACCGATTTAAAAGACGAAAAAATGAATGCGCATTTTTATTGCGTTGATTTTTTATTATTAGTATAAAAAAGGCCGGCATTTATTCGTAAGCCATGAATATTGTCATCACTATTAAAATGGTCATTAATTAAGTATAAAAAATAATGACATGAATTAATACGTAAATAATTATATAGCCTGTGTCGCGGCCAGTCGGTTTGCGATTTAATCGAATAATTTAATTTTTTTATACGATTTTCTGCTTTGCCCGGGCGAAGATGGCACCTTTTGAAATCGAGCAACCGGCAAGACGCAACTTATCTTGTGCTGGCGGCTGACGTTGAGCAGGTCATCCAGAGACAACCGCTGCGTCTTGCGCAAATGGACGACAATCGTCTCCTGCGCTGGGGTCAAGGTCGTCTGCAGGTGATGCACGCGAGCGGCCCTGGAAATCGGTGCGCGACGGCCACTTGCGGAGGGTGGCAGCCGTGACCTGGTCGCGCCGCGCCAATTTCGAAATCGGTTCCGAACTGGCCGCGATTTCGGCGCCTATGGCCGGGGTGGTACGCGCTTGCTTGTGCAGGGCAATCAACATGGGGGTGGCGCTCGGTGAAAGACGGCGTCTTCCGACGCCGTTTCCCTGCCACCACGGACCCGTTCGCCAGTTGCTCGATCAAACCTGTCTCGACCTGGCGGGCAAAGAATAAGGGAAAGCGATTGATTGAATAGCATCCTATGGGATGCGACAGGATTCCCGTGCTGCAGCCTGTTGCCGCGAGCTGCAAGCAAGTCTGCGATAATCCCGTCAGCCTTCGACGCCTCATCGACATCCCCGGCTGGCGATGTCAACGATCGGGGCGCTCGGCCAGCTCGTTCAATTCGCCCAGGTTTTCGCTCACATGTCGCTATTGCTGCTCGTTGACGGATCGTCGTATCTCTATCGTGCCTTTCATGCCATGCCCGATTTGCGTACGACGCAAGGCGAGCCGACCGGTGCGCTGCATGGCGTGCTGAACATGCTGCGCCGACTGGAAAGCGATTTCCGGGAGAGCGGGCTGGTATACAAAGCCTGCGTCTTCGACGCCAAGGGCAAGACCTTCCGCGACGACTGGTACGCCGATTACAAAGCCAACCGACCGGCGATGCCCGACGATCTGGCGCGGCAGATCGAGCCGCTGCAACAGGCGATCGTCGCGCTCGGCTGGCCTCTGTTGTCTATCGAGGGTGTCGAAGCCGACGATGTGATTGGCACGCTGGCGCGTCAGGCCGCCGAGCAGGACTGCCACGTGGTGATATCGACCGGCGACAAGGATCTCGCGCAGCTGGTCTCGCCACAGGTGCGCCTGGTGAACACCATGAGCGAGGAAGTGCTTGACGAAGACGGTGTTCTCAAGAAATTCGGCGTGCCGCCCGAGCAAATCGTCGATTACCTGACGCTGGTCGGTGACTCGGTCGACAATGTTCCCGGGGTCGATAAGGTCGGCGCCAAGACGGCGGTGAAATGGCTGACGCAATACGGCTCGCTCGACGGTGTCGTTGCCGCCGCACCGGAGATCGGCGGTGTCGTCGGACAGAATCTGCGCCGGGTGCTCGACTTTCTGCCGCTCGCCAGGCGCTTGCTGACCATCCGTTGCGATGTCGACTTGCCGTTGTCGCTCGCCGAGCTGACGCCGCGGACGATCGATTCGCCGCGGCTGATCGAACTGTTCACCCACTTCGAAATGCGCAGCTGGCTCAGGGAGGCGCAACAATCGGAAGCGAAGAAAGGCGCCGCGACCAGCAAAGAAACAGTGTCTCCGGCTCCGCCCGTCGACGATGGCGCCCATCGCCAGGCGTATGAAACGATTCTCGACTGGCCGAGTTTCGAGCGCTGGCTGGCGAAAATCGAGCAATGCCCGCTGACTGCGCTGGATAGTGAAACGACCAGTCTCGACCCGCTCGCGGCACGTCTGGTCGGCATATCGCTGGCCGTTGCGCCGGGCGAGGCGGCTTATCTGCCGCTGGCGCACGTTTATCCCGGCGCACCGGCGCAACTGCCGCTCGACGCGGTACTCACCCGTTTGCGGCCCTGGCTGGAGTCGCCGCAGCACGCCAAGATCGGCCAGCATCTGAAGTACGACCAGCACGTTTTCGCCAATCACGGCATCGCGCTGGCTGGCGTGGCGCACGACACGCTGTTGCAATCCTACGTGCTGGAATCCGGTCAGGAGGGCGTACGCGGGCACGATCTCGGCCAGTTGGCTGTGCGTCACCTCGGTCTGGCGACCATCGCCTACGAAACCTTGTGCGGCAAAGGCGCCAGCCAGATCGGTTTCGAACAGGTGGCCATCGATCAGGCCGCCGCCTACGCCGCGGAAGACGCAGACCTTTGTCTGCGTCTGCACCAGGTGCTCTACCCGCGCATCGCCGCCGACGCCGGTCTGACACGCATTTACCGGGAAATCGAGATGCCGGTGCGCGAGGTGCTCTTCCGCATGGAACGCGTCGGCGTACTGGTCGACGCGCCGCTGCTCGGCGAGCAGAGTCATGAACTCGGCAAGCGCCTGCTCGCCCTGGAACAACAGGCGCATGCGCTGGCCGGACAGCCGTTCAACGTCAACTCGCCGAAGCAGCTGGCCGACATCCTGTTCACCCGCCTCGGCCTGCCGGTCAGGAAAAAGACGCCGTCGGGAACGCCGTCGACCGACGAGGAGGTGCTCTCGGATCTGGCGCTCGACTATCCCTTGCCGAAAATCCTTCTCGAAGCGCGGCAACTGGCCAAACTGAAAGGCACCTATACCGACAAGCTGCCGAAAATGATCAACCTGCGCAGCGGCCGCGTGCATACCAGCTACGCGCAGGCGGTGGCGGTGACCGGCCGGCTGGCGTCGAACGATCCGAATCTGCAGAACATTCCGGTACGGAGCGCCGAGGGCCGGCGCATCCGCGCCGCCTTCGTCGCGCCGCTGGGGGCGCGCATCGTCTCCGCCGACTATTCGCAGATCGAATTGCGGATCATGGCCCATCTGTCGCAAGACCCGCGTCTGCTCGCCGCCTTCGCCGCCGGCGAGGACGTGCATCGTGCCACCGCCGCCGAGATTTTCGGCATCGCGCCGGCAGCGGTCGCTGCCGGTCAGCGCCGCGTTGCCAAATCGATCAACTTCGGATTGATCTACGGCATGAGCGCCTTCGGTCTGGCACGCCAGCTCGACCTGGAACGCAGCGCGGCGCAGAGCTACATCGATCTCTACTTTGCGCGCTACCCCGGCGTGGCGCGCTACATGGCCGATACCCGCGAAACGGCCAAACGTCTAGGCTATGTCGAAACAATTTTCGGGCGCCGGCTGTGGTTGCCGGAAATCCGTGCCAGTCAGGCGGCTCGTCGACAGGGCGCCGAACGTGCGGCGATCAATGCGCCGATGCAGGGTTCGGCGGCCGACCTGATCAAAGCGGCGATGATCGCCGTCCAGCTGTGGCTCGATAGTGAGAAGCTGGCCAGCCGGCTGCTGCTGCAGGTACACGACGAACTGATTCTCGAAGTGCCTGCAGACGAACTGACGGTAGTGCAAAAGGAATTGCCGCAGCGGATGTGTACCGTCGGCCGATTGCGCGTACCGCTGGTCGTCGATGTCGGCGTCGGCGTCAACTGGGACCAGGCACACTGAAGTCGGGGTGTTCGCTGTCGGCCGACAGGCTGCACACGCCGTGACGACTGACTTGCTGACGCCTGCCCTTGCCGGCGGCGGCATGACGACAACGCCGTCGTCGACGGTCTACCAGCGCGATGGGTGTTGGCGCATAAATTGAGACCATCCCACTTTTCCTGAAATTCGCAGCAATATTAAAGATTCGCCACCACTAGCCGCCTGTCGGACTTGATGGGTCGAAGCGAAAAATGTGGGAAACGAGATCAGTTTTTCACGGGTTTCAAGCGAATAGTTGTTCTATTCGCGCCGAGAACCGGAGAAAATGAGCCGTTTACCCACATTTTGCAGCCGACCTAGTGTAGTGCTTCGTTTTTCTTTGAACTGATCTGTTGATTGGTGCGGATGACT
>CAYRXO010000103.1:0-4843 GCA_964428215.1 uncultured Candidatus Accumulibacter sp.
TCAGAGTCATTGAACTAAACCCATGTCCGGTGACGCCAGGCTATTTGTTGAACGGACTCCACGCCGGTTCGCGCACGTCGCCGGCCGGAATCGTCAGGCGCTGCTTGATACGCCCGTCGACGGAAACCGCCGACAGGACACCGCGCCCTCCGCTTTCGGTGGCGATCAGGATCATCCGCCCGTTCGGCGAAAAACTCGGCGATTCATCCTTGTGCGTGTCGGTGAGCACCTGCACCTGGCGAGTCGCCAGATCCATCACCGACAGGCGGAAACCGCCATCACGGCGACTGATGAAAGCCATCGTCCTGCCATCGGGCGAAAGACGTGGGGTCACGTTGTAGCTGCCGTCGAAACTCACTCGTTGCGCTTCGCCGCCATGAACGCTGCTGCGGTAGATCTGCGGGCTGCCGCCGCGATCGGAAGTGAAATAGACGTACTGTCCGTCAGGAGAAAAATTCGGTTCGGTATTGATCGAACTGTCGGTGGTCAAGCGTTGCGCGCCGGAACCATCGGCATTGACCGTAAAAATCTGCGAACCGCCGTCCTTGCTGAGCACCACCGCCAGCTTGCGGCCATCGGGCGACCACGCCGGCGCCGAATTCGAGCCTTTGAAGTTGGCAACCACCACCCGCTTGCCGGAAGCCAGCGAATGGACATAGACCACCGGTTTCTTGTTTTCGAACGAGACATAGGCGATGCGCGTCCCGTCCGGCGACCAGGTCGGTGAAATGATCGGCTCGCGCGAAATCAGCGCCACTTGCGGATTCTGACCGTCAGCGTCGGACACCTGCAATTCGTAACGCGTCGGGCTGACGCGGACGACGTAGGAAACGCGCGTCGAGAAAACGCCGCGTTCACCGATCAGCTTTTCGTAAATCATGTCGGCGATGCGATGACCGGCAGCACGCATCATCGAGCGCGAGGTGACGAAGGCCGAACCGGTGAGTACGCTGGACTTATTGACGTCGTAGAGCCGGAAGCGCGCTTCACGACGACCTTCGCCGCCGTCGCCGATGCTGCCGGCGGCCAGCGCGTCGGCACCGCGATTTTTCCAGTCGCCGAAACCCGGCGGCGTGCCTTCGGTCATCGTCGTTCCCTCGGCGTCGACGATCTTGATCAGGCCGCTGCGTTCCAGATCGGCACGGATCACCGCCGTGACGATCCGTCCCGAGGCGGTGTCGCCACCAAATTCGGCGATGGCCACCGGAATGCGGTTCGAACCGGGAACGGTGATTTCGATATTCAGTTCGGCGCTGGCCGAAGCATGCCACAGCGCCAGGACGCCAACCGTCAAGCGGCCCAGACGACCCAATTTGGACATAAATAGCATGTTTCTGAGCATGCGAGTCATCCTCAACAGAATCCTTGATTATATCCGTTATCCCGTGCCTGATTTGTAACCGCTCGTGCGCCGACGATGACCGATTTTCAGCGCGCTCAAGATTCGCATTGACAGTATTTTTTACCAATCCAATCAATGCTGAAATGACCGCCGAGGTAAAAACGTGACAGAGCCGGCCCTGAATAGTGGCTGAGCCATATGAAGCGCGCCGCCAGCGAGACATAGCCCATGACCTGGCGAGTTGACGGGCCGCGCACGACGTCTCTCTTCACCGGCACGGTCATTCATTCAGCGCTTCGCCAACGGAACTCGTCCGGGTCGACAGGTTCTAAGCGCCATCGTCGATGGCCAGCCCGCCGGTGAGTCGAGGCCCTCCCCACATTGTGGTGGCAACGGCGAGGACGTTCATTGCATGGCCCGCGTGTAGCAGTCAATGTCCCATGTGCTGGATTTCCATTTATAGTCGCGGCTTCGCCGTCAACCTTCCTCTTTGCCGCCGGCGTACCGGTGGGCGTCGATGATGAAAAAACTGATCATTCCTGCTGAACTGAAAATATGTGCCACCTGCAGTTATTGGGACGGCGAACGGCGCGTCGATTCCGAACTGGGTCTGGTGGTAGTGGCCGCGGATTGTCAGGGTGAATGTCTGGCGCACAGCCAGCCCAGCCTGGCGCTCAGCGCGCAGAGCCAGTCGCCTGATTGTCTCTGGGAAGATCTGGCGACCGAACAGCCGGCGACTGAAGCCTGACCGCCATTTCAGCCGGCGGCGAGCAGTAGTCCCAGGCGGCGGAACTCGTTCCAGACGTCACCATCGGCGAGTCCTTTGATCATCCGGTCGATACGCGCCGCGTCGATCAGCGCCGCATTCGCACGCCGATTATCCAGCCGCGACAACGCTTGCCTGATCAATGCTTGCCGGTTGCCCCACACGCGCGCCTCTTTGCACAGTTGGGCCAGCGGCTGCTTGCGGGCCAGTCCGCGGCTGATTTGCGCCAATGCGCGTGCTTCCTCGCTGATCGCCCACAAGATCAGCAAGGGGGCTTCGCCTTCCTGCTGCAAGCCGTCGAGCGTGCGCATCAAGCGGGGAACGTCGCCGGCCAACAGTGCTTCGCGCAGCCCATCGAGGTCGTAGCGCGCGACGTTGAGCACCGCCGCCCGGATCTGTTCGACCCACAGAGGACCGGGCGGATATAAGGCGCCGAGTTTCAGAATTTCCTGATGTGCGGCGAGCAGATTGCCTTCGACGCGCTCGGCGATGAATTGCAGGCCTTCGGCGTCGGCACTCTGCTGTTGCCGGCGCAGGCGGTTGGCAATCCATGCCGGCAGTTCGGCGAGCTTCGGTGCCAGCAGTTTGACGACCGCGCCGGCCGTGGCCAGCGCGCCGACCCAGGCCGCTTTTTCCTCTTTCCAGTCGAGCTGGTTGACGCTGACCAGCAATAGGCAATCGGGAGACAGTCGGGCGCAATAATCCTGCAGTGCCGCACTGCCGTCGCGCCCCGGTTTGCCGCCCGGGATGCGCAGGTCGAGCAATTTGCGTCCGCCGAACAGTGAAAGGTTACCGGCGGCGTGGTAAAGCTCGTTCCAGTTGAAACCGGCGATGGCGGTCAGCACCTCGCGCTCGTCGTAACCACGCTGGCGGGCGCTGCTGCGGATGGCGTCAGCCGCTTCGATGACCAGCAGCGGGTCGTCGCCATGCACCAGATAGACCGGACACAATTGCCGCTCGAGATGGGCGGCGAGCCGTTCGCCGGTAAGCTGCATCGCGATGTGGCGCCGCTTATTCGGTGGCGGCAGGCGCTGTCGGTTTGACCGCTGCCAGACGGCGGACCAGTTGCTGGACGAGATCTTTTTCCATGTCCTGCCAGAGCAACTCCTCGTTCTGCTGCTTGGCGAGAATGAATGAATCGTCGTAGGTCATGTCGCGGATCATTTCGATGCGCCCGGGCGGAATCAGGTCGCGCCCCTGGTTGTCGGTGACACGGTACTGATAGCGGTAATAGAGGCGCATTTCGCTGATCCGCCCGGTGCCGGAAACGGAAAGAATTTCGCGGTCGCGCACTTCACCGTTCGGCCGGAAGATCGCTTGCGCCTCGCCAGCGGTCGCCGTCAGCCGCGTCGTTGCCGAACTGCGCAGGGCGCGTTTCAGCCCGGCACCGACGACCGAGTAATCGGGCAGGTCGAGATACAGGCTGTCGTAAGGCAGAGTATACACGCCGCGCAACTGAAAACCGCAGGCGGTGAGCAGCCCGGCCGCCAGCAGCAGGAGCGCGACCCGCTGGAGAAACGAGCGGAGGGAGGCAAGCGTGGCAGGCATCGGCAATTCCTTGATTTCTTGCTTCGACTCAGACGACGATATTCACCAGACGGCCAGCGACGACGACCACTTTTTTCGGTGTGCCGCCGGCAAGCTGCTTGCACGCCGCTTCGCTGGCCAACGCGGCGGCTTCGATCGCTGCACGGTCGGCGTCGCTGGCAACGCGCAGACTGCCGCGCAACTTGCCGTTGATCTGCAGGACCAGTTCGATTTCTTCCTGCACCAGCGCGCTCGCATCGACGCTCGGAAAGCGCTGCGCGTAGGCATGCTGGCCGGGCTTGAGCGCCGCGTACAGCGCTTCGCAAAGATGCGGTACGATCGGATTGAGCAGCAGGATGACCGCTTCGAGCGTTTCCTGCTTCACCGCAAGCGCCGCAGGCGAGGTGTCGCTGATCTTGCCGTAGGCGTTGAGCAGTTCCATGACTGCGGCGATGGCGGTGTTGAACTGCTTGCGGCGCCCGTAATCGTCGCTGACCTTGCCGATCGTCTGGTGCAGTTGCCGGCGCAGCGTTTTCAGTTCGACGCTCAATTCGCCGTCGCCGTGCGCGGCAACGATACCGGCCGATACATGCTCGAAGACGAGTCGCCACAGCCGCTTGAGAAAACGATACGCGCCTTCGACGCCGGCGTCCGACCATTCCAGTGACTGGTCGGGCGGGCTGGCGAACATGATGAACAGCCGCGCGGTGTCGGCGCCGAAGCGATCGATCAGCGCTTGCGGGTCGACGCCGTTGTTCTTCGACTTCGACATTTTCTCGCTGCCGCCAATGCTCACCGGCTGGCCGTCGGCGCGCAGGCTGGCACCGATCGCACGGCCGCGTTCGTCGTGCACCGTGTCGACGTCGGCCGGATTGATCCACTGCTTCTTGCCGCTGGCGTCCTCGCGGTAGAAGGTCGGTGCGACGACCATGCCTTGCGTCAGCAGGTTGGCGAACGGTTCGTCGAGGTGCTGCTCGCCGAACAGGCCGAGATCGCGCATCAGCTTGGTCCAGAAGCGCGAGTAGAGCAGGTGCAGGATGGCGTGTTCGATGCCGCCGATGTACTGGTCGATACCGCCGGCGCACCAGTAGGCGACGCGCGGGTCGACCATCGCCTGCGCGTTGTCCGGGCAGCAATAGCGCAGGAAATACCACGACGACTCGACGAAGGTATCGAGAGTGTCGGTCTCGCGCCGCGCCGGTTGGCCG
>CAYRXO010000103.1:4853-12513 GCA_964428215.1 uncultured Candidatus Accumulibacter sp.
AACGATAGAACTCGGGCAGCCGCGCCAGCGGCGAGCCGGCGCCGGTGATGCTGACGTTCTCCGGCAGGACCACCGGCAATTGATCGTCAGGCACCGGCAAGGCGCCGCAATGCGGGCAGTGAATGATCGGAATCGGGCAGCCCCAGTAGCGCTGGCGCGAGATGCCCCAGTCGCGAAGGCGGAATTGCACTTTTTTACCGCCGAGATCTTTCGCGGCCAGATCGGTGGCGATCGCCTCCAGTGCCGACGGGTAATCGAGGCCGTCGTAAGGGCCGGAGTGGATGCAGACGCCGCGCTGCTTGTCGGCGTACCATTCCTGCCAGCCGTCGAGCGAGAACGTCTCGCCGGGGACGGCAATCACCTGTTTGATTGGCAAGCCGTATTTCTTGGCGAAGGCGAAATCGCGTTCGTCGTGCGCCGGTACGGCCATCACCGCGCCGTCGCCGTAGCTCATCAGCACATAATTGCTGATCCACACCTCGACCTGTTCGCCGGTTAGCGGGTGCTCGACGAAAATGCCCGTCGGCATGCCTTTCTTTTCCATCGCCGCCAGATCGGCTTCGGCGACGCCGCCCTGCTGGCATTCCTCGACAAAGGCGGCGATGCGCGCGTCGCGCTGCGCAGCGTAGCTGGCCAGCGGATGTTCGGCGGCGACGGCGCAGAAAGTGACACCCATGATCGTGTCCGGCCGGGTGGTGAACACCCACAGCAATCCCGCTTCGCCGTCGAGCTGATAGGGAAAGGCGAAGCGGACGCCGGTGCTCTTGCCGATCCAGTTTTTCTGCATCAGGCGCACCTGTTCCGGCCAGCCGGGCAGACGGTCGAGGTCGGCCAGCAGTTCTTCGGCGTAGGCGGTGATCTTCATGTAATACATCGGGATTTCGCGCTTTTCGACCCGCGCGCCCGAACGCCAGCCGCGCCCGTCGATCACCTGCTCGTTGGCCAGCACGGTCTGATCAACGGGGTCCCAGTTGACGGTGCCGAGGCGCTGATAGATCAGACCCTTTTCGTACAGGCGGGTGAACAGCCACTGCTCCCAGCGATAGTAGCTCGGTGTGCAGGTGGCCAGTTCGCGCTGCCAGTCAATGGCAAAACCGAGACGCTTCAGTTGCGTCTTCATGTAGTCGATGTTGGCGTACGTCCATTGCGCTGGCGGCACCTGATTCTGGATCGCCGCGTTCTCCGCCGGCATGCCAAAGGCGTCCCAGCCCATCGGCTGCAGGACGTTGTAGCCCTGCATCTGGTGGTAGCGCGCCAGCACATCGCCGATGGTGTAGTTGCGCACATGCCCCATGTGCAACTTGCCCGACGGATAGGGGAACATCGACAGGCAGTAATACTTGGGCCGGCTCGCGTCTTCGACGGCGCGTGCCGCGCCCTGTTGTTCCCAGAGTTGTTGGGCGGCGATTTCGATCGCCGCGGGTTGATACATTTCCTGCATGGCGGGTACGGGATCCGGAATTTGATTGAACCTGGAATTATACCCGCGCCTACGGCCTGGGCCGGCAGCGCTCAGCGCGGCGGATCGGGGGTGAAACCGCCCGGGAAGGGATTGGGCGATGGCGCCGGATACGGCTGCGTGCGCGGAATGACGCCTTGCGCCTGCAAATTGGCATAGCTGTCGTAACGAATAGCGACGATTTCGTCAGGTCGCTGACTGGCGCGTCGGAAATCGGTGTATTGCGTCGGTGCGACGAGTCGCTCGCCGTGGCCGGTGCCGAGCCGACGCGATGGCGTGGCGGCCTGCTCGTTGGCCACACCGCGCTCGGCGCTGGCCGGTGCCGATGCGGGTGCCGGCGCTCCGGCAGACGCCTCAGCACCCACCTTGCCATCAGCGGACGCCGTCGCCTCGCGTGCACGTGGCGCGACACTGACGGCGGGCGACGGCGCTGCCTCGCGATAGACCGCCACGCCGATCACCCCGACATTCTGTGGTCGATCGGTACGCCCGGCATAACTGTCGTCGATGCTGGTGAAGTAGAACGCGGCCACGTCGTCGAGGCTTTTGCGCCAGCCGGCGATTTCAGCGGTTTGCCAGGCGCCGAGCACATAGCCCGATTGCGGTGTGGCGGCCGTCTCGCCGCTCAGCGCGTTGATCCCGTCCACCGACAAGACGGTCATCACGCGCGCGCCGCTTTTGTTGCGCAGCAGCACCGCATAGCGATGACCGGGAGTGCCAACGACATAGAACTGTCCGCGGTGACGATAAACCTCGAGCTGTTGTCCGCTGTGGCGATCAATGACGTTGAGATCGACCAGATTGGCGGCATGCGCCGCCGGCAGTCCGCCAACCAAGATACAGGCGGCGAGCAGGGAACGAATCACGGGGTGTTTTTTCATTGGCGTCTCCATATGAGATTGAACAAGGCAACAGGTCAACGCGGCACAAGCAAACTCGTCGATCGGATAAGCGAAAAAATGACGTTCACGCGCGCAAGACCCGCGCATGGTCACGTGCGAGCCATGAACGCATGCGGTTGACCAGATGCGCATGGCATTGCGCTCGTTTGACCAGGCCGGGGAAACCGCAAACCAATGGCATGGTCGCGCGTTTCAATGACCGCACCAGCGACATCCGGAAGACGCATCACTTCCTCTCCGGGGAGGATTTGGCGGAGACCTTGCAGCGCTACGTCTTCTTGAACATCGATCAGCAGCCCCAACCGCCTTTGGCAGTCAGCCTCTTAATAAGGCGATGGGTTTGACAATTTCATACTGGCTTGACGCCATGCTTGCCTGCGCCTAAGATTCCCAAGTTTTTCTTCTGAAGGGCCTGGTGGTGAGGTCGGAGCTGTTCCATACCCTGATCGAACTGGATATGCGTTCCGTTGACGCGGTGATTCGTCGCAGCCTGCATTCCGAAGTCGCTCTCGTCAGGCAGGTGGCCGAATACATCGTGCATAGTGGCGGCAAACGGCTACGGCCGGCCTTGGTCCTGCTGGCGGCCGGTGCACTCGACTATCGCGGCAAGGATCATCATCAACTGGCAGCGATCGTCGAATTCATCCACACCGCCACTTTATTGCATGACGACGTGGTCGATGATTCCGATTTGCGACGAGGCCGGCAAACGGCCAACGCCATGTTCGGCAACGCGGCCAGCGTGCTGGTCGGCGATTTTCTCTATTCGCGAGCGTTTCAGATGATGGTCGCTCTCGACGACATGCGTATCATGCGCGTGCTTTCCGATGCGACCAACGTCATTGCCGAGGGGGAAGTGCTGCAGTTGATGAACTGTCACGATGCGGACGTTGATGAAGCCGGCTATCTGCAGGTGATCCGTTACAAAACGGCCAAGCTGTTCGAAGCCGCGGCTCAGCTCGGAGCCATCGTCGGCGGAGCGGATGCGGCGATCGAACTTGGCTTGGCAACGTACGGCATGCATCTGGGAACGGCATTTCAATTAGTCGATGACGTGCTCGATTATTCGGGCGCCGAAGCCGATACCGGCAAACATCTCGGCGACGACCTCGCTGAAGGCAAGCCGACTCTGCCCTTGATCTTCGTTCTGCAGAATGGCGATTCCCGTCAGGCCGGAGTGGTGCGCCAGGCGATCGAGAATGGCGGACGTGAGGATTTTCTGCTTGTCCTGGCGGCCATTCGTGATACCGGCGCGCTCGACTATACCAAGCGACAAGCGGCGGCAGAGGCCAAACTCGCCGCCGCAGCCATCGAAGTGTTGCCGGCTTCTCAGTACAAGGATTCCTTGTTAGAATTATCCCTCTTCGCTGTCGCCAGAAGTTACTAATGTGGTGACGGTGTCGGTCGGGGCGTAGCTCAGCCTGGTAGAGTACTGCGTTCGGGACGCAGGAGTCGGAGGTTCGAATCCTCTCGCCCCGACCAATTTCGATTGAATCGCGAACAGTCCCTCATCTTGCGCCGCGAGGTGCCACTCCAGGCCTTTGATCCGTTCATTTTCGGACTGGCTGGCGCCAACGACTGCAATCTGGTGGAGTCATTGGGAGTTTCTGCCATGCAGCAGCGCTTCGCAGAACTTTGCCGACCGTGACGAAAATCCTTTTGCTTTGCGCTTTGCTTGCGCTGGCTTGGTGGATTTGGCGTCAAACACAGTTGCCACGTGTCGGCAAGCGGGAAGAATCCCACCCGGCTGAGCAGATGGTTCGCTGTGTGCGTTGCGGCGTCAATCAGCCAATCAGCGAGAGCATCCTATCCGAAGGTCGCTATTACTGCTCGGCCGCTCATCTGCGCGATGCCCGCCAAGGCCCGGACTGATCGTTTCACTTGAACCACCTGCCTATCACCGATCTGACTGACGCGGAGGGTTTTTCCGAAAGTCACTGGCGCTCCTTGCTTTATTTCAATCTCTACCGCGTCGTGCTGGCCGTGTTGTTTCTTTTTTCGGCCTTGTTTTTCCCGGGGTCCTTTCTCGTGCTGGCGCTACAGAGCGGACTGCGGCAGGGCCTGGCACTGGTCTACCTGCTAATTACCTTTCTGGCACTGCTGGTCAGTTATCGTTATCGACGGCATTACAGCGTGCAGCTAACCAGCAGCGTCATGTTCGATGTGCTGGTATTCACCGCGCTGATTCATTTTGGCGGTGGTCTCAGCAGTGGTCTGGGAACGATGTTATTGGCGGTACTGGCCGCCGCTGGTCTGGTCGGCCAGGGTCGTCTGGTGCTGTTTTACGCGGCACTGGCGACGTTGGCCGTTCTGCTCGAGCAGTCATATACCGCGTTCACACGCCGCGATTTCGATCCGGCAGAGTTCTTTCAGGCCGGAGTTTTCAGCACCGGTTGTTTCGCGGTGGCCATTTCGGCGCGTTTGCTGGCACGCCGGGTGATAGCCAATGAACAACTGGCTTATCGCCGTGGGATCGACCTGCGCAACCAGACCAATATCAGCCAGCGCGCCATTGAGGAGATGCAGGAAGGGGTGCTGGTACTCGACTCCCAAGGTCAGATCAAACAGAACAATCCCCGCGCACGGCAGTTACTGACTTTGCCCGATTCCGGCGAAAGACAATTGCACCGCTTCTCGCCAGAATTGGCGACTGCCTTCGCCGAATGGAGTCGACACTCGCACAGCGAGAATATCCTGGTACGCGTTCCCGACAGCGGCTTGCAGTTGCAGGCGCGTTTCGTACATACCGAGAGCAGCGAAAGCGATGTGCTGGTGTTTCTCGAAGATATCGGCCGCGTACGCGATCAAGCCTTGCAGATGAAGCTGGCGGCGTTGGGACGACTGACGGCGCAGATTGCACATGAGATTCGTAATCCACTGTCGGCGATCCGGCATGCGGGTGAGCTGCTGCGTGAAGAACGGCGCGGCGAAATGCACGAACGCTTGTTACGCATCGTCCTCGACAACAGCCAGCGCCTCGAACGGATCATCAACGACATTCTCGATCTCGGTCGCCGGGACCGGATTTATCCGGAACTGATTGACCTGCGCGAAACCCTGCCCGTTTTCGTCGATGAGTATCTGTTGAAAGAACAATTGCCGGCGGCTGTCGTCGATTTGCAGCTGTCGGGCGTTGCGCAACTGTATTTCGATCGTTCGCACTTTCACCGCATGTTGTGGAATCTGATCGGCAACGCGTTGCGCCATTCGCAACGCAGTGCCGGCAGCATCTGCATCCGCATCAGCGATGCCCGAATCGATGAGCATGTCGAAATGCATGTCATCGACGACGGGCCAGGTGTTGAAGAAGCGGCGCGAGAGCACATTTTTGAACCGTTTTTCACCACACATCACCGGGGAACGGGTCTCGGCCTGTATATTGCCCGCGAATTGTGCGAGGCCAACGGCGCGCGGCTCGAATTGGTCGGCGGCGCTGTCGGGGCTGATTTTTGTGTTATCGGGAGGGCGACAGCGTGACATCAGGCAAGTCGGGAAGACGTCCTCGCGGCGAATTGCGCAAGGTCTTGATCATCGACGACGAGACCGACATCCGCGAATTGCTCGATCTCACCGTCGCACGCATGGGTCTGTCGGCCGATTGTGCCGGCAGCGTTGCGGAAGCGCGCCACTTGCTCGAACAGAACCACTTCCATTTGTGTCTGACCGATATGCGCCTGCCCGACGGTGACGGCCTGGAAATTGTTCGCCTGATCAATGAACGCTACGGTCAGACGCCGGTAGCGGTGATCACCGCTTACGGTTCGACCCAGAATGCCGTCGCCGCCCTGAAAGCCGGAGCGTTTGACTACCTGACCAAACCTCTGGCGCTCGACCACCTGCGCAGCCTGATCAATTCGGCCATCAATCTGCCGGATGCCGGAGATGCCGACAGGCCGCGGCTGGACGATGCCGGCGCCGTTCAGCTGGTCGGCGAATCGGCGGCGATCGAATATGTCCGCCAGATGATCGACAAACTGGCGCGCAGCCAGGCGCCAGTTTACATTTCCGGCGAATCCGGTACCGGCAAGGAACTCGCCGCCCGGCTGATCCACGCGCAAAGCTCGCGTCGCTCGGCGCCTTTCGTGCCGGTCAACTGCGGTGCCATTCCGGAAAACCTGATGGAAAGCGAGTTTTTCGGCTATCGCAAAGGCGCGTTCACCGGTGCCGACAGTGATCGCGACGGCTTTTTCCAGGCCGCCAAAGGTGGCACCTTGTTCCTCGACGAAGTGGCCGATTTGCCGTTGCCGATGCAGGTCAAGCTGCTGCGCGCGATTCAGGAAAAGAAGGTGCGCAAGGTCGGCAGCCCCAACGAGGAAAATGTCGACGTACGCATCATCTCGGCGACGCATCGCAATCTCAAGGACTGCGTCGATGGTCAAAGCTTTCGTCAGGATCTCTACTATCGGCTGAACGTCATCGAACTGCGCATGCCGCCGCTGCGCGAGCGCCAGGAAGACGTCGCGCCGCTGGTCGATGCCTTGTTGTCGCGGATCAGCGGCGCGCAGGTGCCGCACATCGACCCGACGGCGATGAGCGCTTTGTCGAACTACGCTTTCCCCGGCAATGTGCGTGAACTGGAGAACATTCTCGAACGGGCGACGGCCTTGTGCGTCGACAATCTGATTCAGCTCGCCGATCTGCACCTGGCGCCGGAAGCGGCGGCGGTCAGCGACAGTGCCGGTTTGGTTGGGGAGACGCTCGACGATTACATCAACCGCCTCGAGAAACAGGCGATTCTCGAGGCGCTGGCGAAAACCGCATTTAACCGTACCGCCGCGGCCCGCCTGCTGGGCGTCACCTTCCGTTCGCTGCGCTACCGTATCGAACGCCTTGGTATCGAGGAATGAAGGCGCCGATACCTGAGCAAGCGCCTTCGGCGATCGTCGATGGCTGGTTGGCAGCGGCACGACGCATCGAATCGCCGAATCACGATGCCCGTCCGGAGGGTGAAATGGTGTCGCTGATCGTCGTGCATGCGATCAGCCTGCCGCCGGGCGAATTCGGCGGCACGGCGATCGTCGATTTATTTAGCAACCGACTCGACCCGGGCGCGCATCCTTACTTTGCGCAACTTGACGGTTTGCGGGTTTCCGCCCATTTTCTGCTGCGCCGCGATGGCGAAATGACGCAGTTCGTTTCCTGTGAACGACGCGCCTGGCATGCCGGTCTGTCGCTCTGGCAGGGACGTTCGCGCTGTAACGATTTTTCCGTTGGCATCGAACTCGAAGGCGACGACGATCACCCCTTCGACGATCGGCAGTATCGACGATTGTCCGACCTATTGGTTACCTTGCGCGCC
>CAYRXO010000104.1:0-12503 GCA_964428215.1 uncultured Candidatus Accumulibacter sp.
GGAAGGCGTTGACGGGCGCCCGCAGCCGATGGGAACGCGATCCCGCAAGCGGCGCACGGTCGAATGGGCCAAGATGACCTGCGCCGAAGTGCTCGACCAGACCATCATCCCCGGCGACTACATCCCCGTCATCCCGGTCATTGGCAACGAAGACTACGTTGACGGCAAGCGCATCCTGTCCGGCATCGTTGACAAGGTTATGGACCCGCAGCGCGCCTACAACTACGCGCGTACCGCGTACATCGAAACCGTGGCGCTGGCGCCGAAATCGCCGTACATCGTCGAAGTTGATCAGACCGAAGAGTTCCCCGAGTGGGAAGACGCCAACGTCCGCAACTACTCGCGGCTGCGCTACCGCAACGTGGACGGCGCCCCGCCTCCGCAGCGTCAGTCGCCCGTCACGCCGCCGACGGGCTGGCTCACCGACATGCAGATTGCCGAGCACGACATTCAAGCCGCGCTCGGCATGTACTCGGCGTCGATCGGCAAGAACGACGTGCAGAAGTCCGGCCGCGCCCTGCTCGCCGAGCAGCAGGAAGGCGACACCGCGACGTTCCACTTTGTGGACAACCTGTCACGGTCTGTGCGTCACGCCGGCAACATCATCGTCTCGTGGATACCCAAGGTCTATGACACGCGCCGCGTGATGCAGATCATCGGCGAGGACGACACGCAGAAGCAGGCCGTGCTTAATCCGCAGTTGCCGGCCGCGCTCGCCAAGGTGCCGGACGACGCCGGAAACATCACGCGCGTATTCAATCCGAACGTCGGCAAGTACGGCGTAACCGTTGCCGTTGGCCCGAGCTACAACAGCAAGCGCCAAGAGGCTGCCGCCTCCATGATGGAAATGATGCGCGGCAACGCACCGCTGATGCAGATTGCCGGCGACTTGATGGTCAAGGCCATGGACTGGCCGATGGCGGACGACCTGGCGAAGCGCCTCAAGGCTGCCGTGCCGCCGCAGATCCTGCAGGCCAGCGAATCCGAGGGCGACGATCAGCGCGTCCAGCAGGCCGTGCAGATGGTGCAGCAGCAGGCGCAGATGCAGATGCAGCAGCTTATGCAGGCGCTGCAACAGATGCAGGCGCAGAACCAACAGGCGATGCAGGAAAACGAGGCGCTGAAGGCGCAACTGCAGAACAAGGCGATGGACGTGCAAATCAAGGGCGTCGAGATGCAGCAATCCGCCGAGCTGAAGCAGGCCGAATTCCAGATCAAGAACCGCGAGCTTGACCTGAAAGAGCGCGAGCAACTGATTCAAGCCGCGCAGATCGAGGCGCAGCAGATGCAGGCCGCGATGCCGCAGACGGCGGAAGGCGAAGAGCCGGGCGAGCCAAAGGAAAACGAGGCTGTCATGGCGCAGCTCGCGGCAATGATGGAAGGCATGCAGGCCATCACGCAGACGCTCGCCGTACTCGCCGCGCCCAAGCGCAAGGAAGTCGTGATTCAAACCCCGTCCGGCGGCGTCTATCAGGGCGTTGTGGCGGAAACCGTCGAGGATTAAGCAATGGCTCTTGCCTACTCAACCAACCTGCGTAACGCACGGCTGGACGCCATCACCACGTTTGCCGGCGGATCTTGCCTGCTGCGCATCTACGACGGTAGCCGGCCGGCGACTGGCGGCACGGCAACCACGCTGCTTGCCGAACTGACCTGCAACGCCACGTTCGCGGCGTCTGCCTCGAGCGGCGTGCTGACGCTCAACGCCATTACGCAGGACTCGAGCGCCAACGCGACCGGCACCGCGACATGGTTCCGCATCGTCAAGTCGGACGGCACGACGCACGTGCTTGACGGCAGCGTCGGAACCAGCGGCAGCGATTTGAACCTGACGACGACCAGCATCGTCTCCACGCAGCCGGTCAGCGTCACGAGCTTTACGATCACGGAAGGCAACCCGTGACAATCGCAACACTGGATAACTACATCGCGTCTGCCAAGCAGCGCGTCGTGCTGTCCAAGACCACGACGCGCACCACGGTCGCCGCCGGCTGGTACTCCATGTTTGACGTTGCCGGCAATCCTGGCGCCGGCACCCTGGCCGGCACCAGCACGACGGCCGGCGTCGTGCCTACCGATGCCACGGCGGGCTGCCCGGCGCTCAACACGTTCAGCGGATCGGCCGGCTACATCAGCAATATCCAATTCGGCTGTACGGTCGCGTGCCGCATTGCCGTGTTCGACATGCTGTTCAAGGCCGGCGCCTATGCGTTCAACGCCAACACCGCCTTGAGCGCGCAACCCTCGTATTCCGGACGCCTGCCTGGCACCGACTACAAAGGGCTGGAGATCTGGGTCGAAACCGTCACGGCGGCGACCGGCAACCAGACGTGGAACGTTACGTACACCAACGAGGGCGGCACCGGCTCGCGCACCACGGGTGCCGTCGGCATCGGTGCCGCGCCGGCCGTCGGTCGCTGCTGGCAACTGCCGCTGCAGGCCGGCGACTACGGCGTGCAGAAGATTGACAACGTGCAGGGCGGAACCGGCACGGCGGGCACGGCGAATATCCTCGTCATGCGCCCACTCTGGACGGGCCGCGTGATCGCAGCGAACGCGGGGGACGTGCATGACTTCGTGCGCACCGGCCTGCCGCAAATTTACGACACCTCCGCGCTTGTGTTCCTGATTGCCGCCGATTCCACCTCCAGCGGCTTGCCGGATCTGGAGATCGAAGTCGCCAACGGGTAAGCCGTGGCCGCGCTTGCCTTCCGGTCTGCGGTCGATGGGGGCGACACCAGCTTAACCACGTCGTCAGTTGCCGTCAGCCTGCCGTCGGGCACGGCCAGCGGCGACCTGATGACCGTATGGGCGGGCGCGGCGGTCTTCGCGCCGTCCTCGGCGCCGACGATCAGCACGCCGTCCGGCTGGACGCTCGCCGGCTCGCAAGCCGTCAGCATTGTCAGCGGCGCGATAAACGCCCGGCTGCACCTGTTCTACAAGGTGGCAGGCGCGAGCGAGGGTTCGGTCACGCTCGACACGGGCGGCACGAACGCGATATTCACCTACGCGCGGCAGTCGTACCGCAACCCGGCGGCATCGCCGTTCGGGCAGGTCTCATGGGGCAGCGGCGGGCCGGGCACCAGTGCCGCGCTCGGCTCGCTGACGACGACCAGCGATAACGCGCTGCTGGCCGCATTCGTCGCGCAGGGCGTGGCGCAGGACATCACGCCGCCGGCATCGATGACGGAGCGCGTCGACAACGCCACGTACGGCATTGCTGCGGCCGATGAGGTATTCCCCGAGGCCGGCGCCGCCGGCACGCGCACCTTCACGCTGCCGAGCAGTTCGGACTATGCGTGGGGCATCGCCGAGTTCGCCAGCGCGGTCACGCCGCCCGACGCCAGCAGCATTCCGTACCCGTACCCGCACCGCTTCAGCCGGGTCGGGCGGGGCGGTCGCAATGCGCTCGCGCTACCGCGGCGTAACGGCGACAGCATCCAGGCGGTTGCGGAGGCGGCGTTCTTCGGCGAGACGACGGGCGCAACGGGCACCGCAGCCGCCAGCAACGCCAATGACACGGCCTCCGCCAGCGGTACGACGACCGTCACCGGGGCATCGGCGCGCACTGCCGCGAACGACACCAGCAGCGCCAGCGGCACGACGACGGTTGCCGGCACACTGGCCCGCACGAACGCGAACGACACGGCATCGGCGTCCGGGTCGGTCGGGTCGCCCATCACCGGCACGGTGGCGGCAACCAATGCCGGCGACACATCGAGCGCGGCCGGCACGACAACTGTTATGGGATCGTCTGCGCGGACGGTCGCCAATGACAGCGCATCGGCTGCCGGGACGACGGCCGTTCTGGGCGCGTCCTCGCGCACCAACGCCGATGACACGAGCAGCGCATCCGGGTCGGTGGGTGGCGCCGTCTCTGGCACGGCTGCTGTTGCGAACGTCAGCGACACGACTGCGGCAAGCGGAACAACGGCCGTTGCCGGGGCGGCTGCGGTAGCAAGCGGTAATGACACCGCGACCGCAAGTGGCGCGGCCGGCGCCGTTTCTGGAACCGTGTCGGCAACTGGCGGGGATGACACATCCGCCGCGTCCGGCGTGGCAGATGGCGGGCAGCAGGCGGGCGGATGGGGCCAATCCAGAAACCGCAAGCCGCGCGACTACACGCCGAGCGCCGAGCAGATCCACGCCGAGCGCGTGCGGCTCGGCATCCTGCCGGCAGAGGAGGCGCCGGCTGCAGTTGCAGAATCGGCGCCCGTGTCGTCATCGGCTCCGGCCGCAGCCAAGCCGCTCGCCGTGCCGAGCCTGTCGCGCGTGGAAATCGACGCCGCCGCCATCGTGGCGGCAAACGAGGCGATCCGCGCAGCCATCGCGGCAGCGCAACAGGAAGAGCTTTCCCGGCTGGTCTGGGAATCGGTCCAACAGGATGAGGCGGCGGTCGTCGCTTTGATTGCGGAGCTGGTATGAAGATCAGGTATATCGGCAGCGGAACGAACCCGGCGAGCTATCAGGAATACCCGGTGACGGGCGTCAACGCGCTCTGGCAGCCGGAACAGGTGTCAGACGTATCGGCGACACGCGCGAATAGTTTGATGGCAACGGGGCTGTTTGCTGCCGATGACGATGACGTTTCTATAGAGGGGCAGATAAAAGTCTCCGCATCAAGTTCGGCAGAGAAGATTTCGGAAAACACCGCGATTCTGTCCGGGGCGCTCCGAGGCGGAGGGCTCGTCGAAATTCTGACCCCAGGCACGTTCTACATCAACGATACACTATGGATTGACGACGGCTGCAGACTCGTAACAGGTCCGAAAACCTGGCTGAAACTCGCGCCAGGCACCAACAAAAAACTCATTGCATACCGGCCGGAGGCAGAGTCTTGGGCGACCGTTTCAGTGGGTTGGACGGCTGGCAATCAGGCCACGGTCACATGGACCGCACACGGACGCTCGGCAGGCGATGCGCTGGTGCTGCAGGGGGCCAACGAGCCCGACTGGAATGATGTGTACCGCGTCATGAGTGTTGCCGATGCCAATACGTTGGTGATTGGTCTGCGCGAGTTCGTCACGGCCGGACCGACCGGCACTATTACCGCAAAGCGGTGCGTGCGCAATACCAGCGTTGTAGCGAACCTTGATTACGACTACGCCAACAACCCAAGCGCACCGGCATCGACGGATCGTCACTGCATGTCTGCGGCATTCGTGGCTGACTCGGAGATCAAAATTCGCGTGCGCAACGGCTACAAATACGGCCTTCTGGTGTGCGGCGCACTTAACGTTCGTGGATCGGTCGGGTCGGATGGCGTGGCCGACATCCTGAAGATCTATGGCCCGTCGTCGGATGTATCGATGCTGGTGTCGGGGATTTCAACCGATGACTGCATGTCATTTCAGGGAAAAGAGCCGGCCGCATTTATTGCCTACATGCCGGCGTGGGGGCCAGTGAGAAACTGTGCGGTCCGCGATGTCGATACCTACGGATCGTCGGGCGCTTCGTCGGGCGGCGTCGTGGTGTATGGCGACCCAGACAACGAGTTGGACAACATCCTTGTCTCTGGCGGCAGCGTCAACAGCCGAACGCGCGCCGGCATGGCAATCAAATACGGTACCGGATTCTCATCCGGCAAGATCAAAAAGGTCACGGTCGAGGACATTCGCCTCGCGCCGCTGGCGACGAATTACTGTTTCTCGGTGTCCGCGAACGTCGATGTGCTGATGCTGCGCCGGGTCGTTTTCCTGCCCGACGATGACGTAACGCAATTGTTCCGGCAGGAATCGACCTCGACCATCCGCCTGCTCATTGTCGAGGGCGTCGAGTTCGATGAGGCGCTGTGGCCCTCGGCATCGACGGCCGCTTATATGTTCAACCTGAACGGCGTCGTGAATACCGTTGTGTTTCGCAACTGCTCGATGCGCGGGCGCAGTTCGCAGGCGCGATTTTTGACGGTCGGCACGAACGGCGTGCGCAACATCGTATTTGATGGCTGCGACTTCGAGAATTTGTCGCAACTGATGATCCAGAACAACGCGGCAGTTGCGCCGCGTATCTCGCTCATCAACGGCACGCGCCTGAAGTCGGTAACGACCGGCATCGATGCACGCGGGCCTTGTACGGTCATTCTCGATTCGAGCGAGTTCGACACGATCACAAACGGCGTGGTGCGGCCCAATACCAACGCCATCACGGTCGAAGTCCACGAACGCGCCTGCACATTCACGGGCGCATCGGCCATTACGTGCGTGGCACCTGGGCAAGCGGTCCCGAAGTCGCTGACGCTGCCGGTAGACATCGGCGCGACCGGCATCATCAAGAGTGCCGGGGGGCTTGCCTACAACACAGGGGCCGGGCGCGGCACGGTGGCGCAGAACCGCGCCGTGACGTGCAACGGCACGAACTGGGTTCAGGTCGATACGCCTGCCAACGTGTTCTAGACGACGAACCATCCGCCTAACCAAAGCCGCCTAGCGCGGCTTTTTTTTTACGCCCACGGCTAGCGCATAGCCGGTCCCCCTTGGAGTGATTCCATGACCGAAGACGTATCGGGCGCGCAGCCCGAGGGCGATGTATTGCCCGAAAACGCGCAGACCGCCGAAGAGCAACACGCGGACCCGGCACCCGCAGAGCAGCAGGAAGACAGCAAGCCGAAAGTCGATCCGGCAGAACGTCGCATCAATCGCCTGACCGCTGAGAAGTACCGCGAGCGGGCGCGGGCTGAGGCAGCAGAACGCGAACTTGCGTATCTGCGGCAACAGCAGGCGCCACAACAGCAGCAGGCGCGAGACGACGGACCGCCGAAGCTCGAGCAGTTCGACAGCTTCGACAGGTATTTGGAAGCCCGCGACACTTGGGTGACGGATCGCGCCACGCGAAACGCCGCCGATGCCGTCAACGGGCACCTGACGCAACGTCAGCAGGCCCAGATGCAGCAGCAGATGCAGGAGCAGTTTTCCACGCGTCTGCGCGAATTCCAGTCGAGCACGCCGGACTTCGAGGAGGTCATCGAGAGCGGGGATTTAATCCCCACGCCCGCCATGACACACGCGATTTTCGAGTCCGACATCGGACCGCGCATCGCCTACTACCTCGCGCAACACAGCGAGGAAGCGCAGGCGATCACGCGCATGTCTCCCACTGCCGCACTCCGTGCGCTCGGACGCATCGAGGCAAAGCTCGAAGCCGAGCCGGTCAAGAAACCTGTTTCCGCTGCCCCCAAGCCTGTCGAGCCCGTTGGCGGCAAAGGCTCGGCGTCGAAAGACCCGGACCGGATGAGTACCGACGAATGGCTGGCAATGAGGGCGGCACAAGTTAGGAATCGTTAATCATGGCAAACACTCTCCTCACTCCGACCGCAGTGACCCGCGAATCTGCGCGCATCCTGCATCAGAAACTCAATTTCGTCGGCGCGTGCGACCGTCAATATGACGACTCGTACAAGAACGGCGGCGCAACGGTAAAGGGCAAGTTCGGCCCCACCCTGAAAATCCGCATGCCGAACGAGTACACGGTTCGCACGGGCCTTACCATGTCCGCGCAGGACACCAGCGAAAGCAGCGTCGATTTGACGGTTTCGACCGTGAAGGGCGTTGACATGTCTTTCACGTCGTCCGAACTCGCGCTTTCGCTGGACGATTTTTCTTCGCGGATCATCGAGCCGGCAATGTCCGTTCTTGCCTCGGCCATCGAAGCGGACGCGTTGAGCATGTATCAGGACGTTTACAACCTGGCGGATGGCGATACCGTTGCGTTCGGTTTCAACAGCGTTTCCGACGCAACGACGGGCCTGACGAAAATGCTTGCTCCGCAAAGTGATCGGTTCATGACCATGACGCCGGACCACTGCAACAAGTTCCGCAAGGACACGAAGGGGCTGTTCCACGACGGCGACAACATCAAGCAGCAGTACCGCGAGGGGATCATCGGCCGCACCTCCGGCTTCACCATGTACGAGAACACGCTGCTCGTTCCGCACACCACGGGTACCGCCGCGAAGGTCTCCGGCTATCTCGTCAATGGCGCATCGCAGACCGGATCCACGCTGGTTGTCGATACCGGCACAACCACGTTTCTCAAGGGCGATGTGATTACCATTGCCGGCGTGTTCCGCGTGCATCCCGAGACGAAGGCGACAACCTCCGACCTGCAGCAGTTCGTGGTTACTGCAAACAGCGGCGCGTCTGCGACCTCGCTTGCCATCTCTCCGGCGATCGTTACCTCCGGGGCGAAGCATAACGTGTCCGGGTCGCCTGCAGACAATGCGGCGATCACCAAGGCCGGCGCGGGCGCAAGCGAAACCCTGATCCAATCGCTCGCGTTCCACAAGAGCGCGTTCGCATTTGTCACGGCTGACTTGCCGCTTCCGGACGGCACCGATTGGGCGCGCCGTGAAGTGGTTGATGGCATCAGCGTCTCGCTTGTCCGCGACTTCAGCATCTCGGACCGTTCTTTCCCCTGTCGTCTTGACGTGCTGTACGGCTACAAAGCGGTTCGTCCGCAGTTGGCCTATCGCGTGCACAACGACGGCTAAGCAGTAGGCATTTCGGGGCGGAGAAATCCGCCCCATTTCTTTTCACTCGCAGGGGCAGCGATGCAGAAATATTTCAACACCGCAGCGGACAAGGAAGGGCGCGCAATACAAAGCGCCTCCGTCTTCGTCTATGAGGCCGGGACATCGGTTCTTGCCACCCTGTATGAAGACAACGGATCGACGATTACGACGAACCCGGTAACGACCGATTCAAACGGCCTGTTCGAGTTTTACGCAGACGACGGGCGCTACGACATCGCCATCGTCAAGCCCGGTTATGCCACGGTCAATATCATCGATTTGCTGCTTGACGACACGTCGAGCGGCGGGCTGTCTGGTACAGGCATCATGCTCACCGGCACGGGCGGCAGGATCAAGGGCAACTTCACCGCAGCCGCATTGATCGACCGTCACTGTATTCAGACGACGACTGCGAACGGCATTACCAACGTTCCGATTATCCCGGATGGCACAGGGGGCCAGTCTGGATTCTCGGTGCATAACGCATCCGATCCGGATAACGCCGGATATGGTCAAGTGGCAATTGACGCGACGAAGGTGGCGTTTGTCAGCAGCAAGAAGGGAACCGGAACACATCTCCCGGCGCAATTCTTCACCAGCGATTTGCAGCGACTGGAGATCGACGTGAACGGCAACATCGCACCGGGCACGGCGGCGCTTGCCACCAATGCAACCAGCGGCTTTATCTACATGACGACATCGGCCGGTGCGCCGTCTGGCGTGCCGACGGCCAAGACCGGGCGTGTCGCCTTCCACTACGACACCACGAACAACCGCTTTTACATCTACAACGGCGCCTGGCGTTCGGTGTTGCTGTCATGACGATCATTCTCTCCGGCACCGGCCGCACCGTAACGGTCGGAAACCTCATCCGCCGCGCGCTGCGCCTGATCCGCGTGATCGGCGAGGGCGAGACGCCGAGCGCGCAGGAGTACAGCGATTCCGTCGAGGCGCTTAACGCCATGCTGGACTCGTGGCGCAACGACAGGCTGACGATCTACGCCATCAAGGCGCACGATTTCACACTGACCGGCGCGGCTTCCTACAGCATCGGCCCGGCGCAGACCTTCGATACCGTCACGCCGGTCAAGGTCGATGGCGCCCGCTACACGACCGGCGGCACCGAATACAGCGTCGAGGTGATCGAGCAGCCGCAATGGGCGGCGATTGCGGTGAAGGATCTCGCCGGCAGCCTGCCGAGCGTCGTCTATTTCGAGCGCGGATCGCCGTATGGCCGCGTCTCCCTGAATCCGGTCCCGTCATCCGGCACGCTGACGCTGGACCTGCGGCAGCCGTTCGACAACTACAGCAACGTCGCTGACGAGGTGCGCTTGCCGGCCGGTTACGAGCAGGCGATTGCCTTCAATCTCGCCGTCATGCTGGCGCCGGAGTTCGGCAAGGAAGCCACGGCGACGGTATTCAAGATTGCCGACGACAGTCTGCGTGCGCTCAAGCGCATCAACTCGCCGCGCCCGGTGGCGTGCATGGAAATCGGGCACTTGGGCGCGCGTGCCTACTACGACATTACGAGGGGTGAATGATGTCGATGATGTCGGACTTCTTCAAAGACAGCGGCTACGGCAACTATTACCAGGGCAGCGCGAAGAACACCAGCGGGCAGTGGTATGACCCTGCCAACTACGGCGGATTGAAGGCGTTTGATCCGAACAAGCCCAACGATCCGGGCAGCATCGGACCCGGCGCCTATGGCCGCGCCTCGCTGGGAAACTGGCTCGGCAACTTCTCGGCGATGCCGGCCGATGGCGGCGCGCAGCGTGCCGTCAGCCCGCTGACTGCGCCCGGAAATTGGCAGACAGGCGGCGGTCAAAACTCTTATGACGCAAACCCACTTAGCCCAATGCCGACGTTGCCAGCGTGGGCAACCCAAGGGACACCGACCCGATGGGAAGAGCTGGTCGCAACGGGGCAGGCTCCGAAAACAAATACAAACATACCGGTTCCTGCTGTCGCACGCGGCATGCAGCGCGTGCTGTCCTACGGCAACGCACGGCAAGCCGGGCAGGTCGTGCAATTGCCGCAGTCCGCCTATGCCTACACGCTGGCAGACCTGTTGCGCAATTACTACGCATGAAGACGCAGTTCCTCGGCGGTGCGTATGTGGCACGAAGCTCGAACGCGGCGGCGAATCGTCTGGTCAATGCCTATCCGGAGCAGATACCGGAAGGCGGCAAGGAACCGGCGGCGCTGATCGGATGCCCCGGCCTGCGGCGCATGTACTACCTCGGCGAGAGCGTCGGCATTCGCGGCATGATCGCCGGGTCGGATGGGAAGTTCTACGCCGTGGCCGGGAACCAGTTGTGGCAAGTGACAGTTGCATTCGGCGGCGCGACGGCGGTCGGCACGTTGAACAGCGGTAGCGGCCCGGTTTCGATGGCGGACAACGGCACGCAGCTTGCCATCGTCGATGGCGTTGCCGGCTACACATGGACGTTCGGCACGTCGACGTTCGCCACGATTTCCGATCCGGACTTTCCCAACGGCTGCATGCACATCGCCTATCAGGACACTTACGGGATCGTCGTCGATCCGGGCACTCAGACCTTCAAAATATCGGCGTCGAACGATTTCACGTCATGGGCGGCGCTGGACTTCGCGGCAGCAGAGGGCGACCCCGACAAGGCGCTGGTTCCGCTTGTCGATCACCGCGAGCTGTGGATCTTCGGCGAGGTCTCGACGGAAGTGTTCTACAACTCGGGCAACGCCGATTTCCCATTCGAGCGCGTGCAGGGCGGCTACATCGAACACGGCATTGCCGCCGTGCATTCGGCCGTCAAGTTGGACAACTCGGTGTTCTGGCTGGCGAAGAACAAGACCGGCGGCGCCGTCGTGTTGCGCGTCGTCGGCTATCAGCCGCAAATCATCAGCACGCATGCCGTCAGCTATGCCATCGAGCAGTACGGCGACGTATCGGACGCCTACGCCTACGGCTACCAGCAGGAAGGCCATGCCTTTTATGTGCTGGTGTTCCCGTCTGCCGGCGCCTGTTGGGTGTTCGATGCCGCCACCTCGCTGTGGCACGAGCGCGGCGGCTTCGCGGATGGTGAATACACGGCTTACCCGGTTTCGTGTCACGCGTATTTCGGCGGCAAGAACCTTGTCGGGCACCGCGACAACGGCCGCATCTACACGCTCGAGCTTGACGAGTACGACTACGACGACCAGCCGCGCAAGGTCTTGCGCTCGTGGCGGATTCCGTTCAACGAAGAAAACGAGGTCGAGACGAACGAGCTTGTCATCGGCATGGAAACCGGCGTCGGCATCACGACCGGGCAGGGCAGCGACCCGCAGCTTATGTTGCGCGTCAGCAAGGACGGCGGGCATACCTGGCCCGTCGAACGATGGGCGCCGGTCGGCAAGATCGGCGAGCGCGGGCGCGGTGTGCGCTGGCGTCGCGTGGCGTGTGCGGCCGATACCGTGCTCGAGGTATCGATCACCGATCCGGTCAAGGTCGTCATGACGGGCGCCTACATGGACGGTAAGGCGCTGTGAGTCGTTACAGCGCACCGGTTCGCAACCCGGACTTGAACAGCAAGGAATGGCAGCAGTTCTTTGCGAAGTTCAAGATTTCCGAGGGCGAATTCACGCCGGCATTCACCAACCTGACGATTGGCGGCGGCGTTGGCGACGTGACATACAAGGGGCGCTATTTCAAGTTCGGCGCCCGCGTCTGGTTCACAGTCGAAGTGCTGACCGGCGGCGCCAAGACGGTTGCCAGTACGGCGGCAAGCACCTACTTCCTGCCGCCTTTGACGATCGCGCAGGACAACATCTGTGCAGCGGTCAATTCTTCCGGCGCGCTCTCATACGGCAACGGAATCATTGACAAGTCGCAGGCGCGCATCTACCCGCCGACATGGGCGGCGACGGCGGCCGACGTGCTTATCTCCGGTTGGTACGAAACCACGTTTTAGGGGCATTCATGGCGATCAATAATGCAGGCTCTGCGTTTAGCAATCCGTGGTGGAGTGCGCAAAAC
>CAYRXO010000105.1:0-12486 GCA_964428215.1 uncultured Candidatus Accumulibacter sp.
GCCACCGATGGGAGTGGATATGGTGATCTGGATTTCGATGTCGGTCGCCAGCAGTGTCAATGTCTCGTCAAATTTTTCGATGAGCACATTCGACAGGATAGGCAAGGTGTGACGGCGTTCGATGATTCCCGAGACCGCTTGCAAGGGCGTCAACAAAGTGTCTCTTGGTGATCTGGTAAGAATCATATATATAAATCCTATAAAAACTACATGCGCGCCAAGTCTGTTGAAAAAATGAAAAAAATATTTTCATTCATAATGTTGTACGTGTTTTCCGGCCATGTAGAAGTCAGGTATGCGCTTGTGGATGAATGCGAACAATTTATCCACAGGTCAGTTTCCACGGCGTTATCAACAGAAGCTTCCCAGGTTTGAGCGACGCTTGTCCACAGTGGCAATTCAATTTTTCAGGACCTGCAATAGCACATGAACATCGTGATTCAACTCATTGTCTTTGCTGCGCAGCTCGTCGATGGTGCGTACAGCGTGCAGTACCGTGGTATGGTCGCGACCGCCGAAAGCGTCGCCGATTGCCGGATAACTCAATGAAGTCAGATTTTTCGACAGCCACATTGCCACCTGCCGGGGACGGACGATGACCCGCGTCCGCTTTTTGGAAAACAGGTCGGCGACCTTGATCTTGTAGTATTCGGCGACCGTTTTCTGAATGCTTTCGGCGTTGATCTGACGATTGACCGAACCGATCAGGTCTTTCAAGGCTTCCTTGGCCATCTCGAGCGAAATCTGCAGGCCATGGAAGGCGGAGTAGGCGAGCACTTTTTTCAGCGCTCCCTCGAGCTCGCGTACGTTGCTGCGCAAATGTTTGGCAATGTAGAAGGCGACTTCATCATCCAGTACGACATCTTCCATCTCGGCTTTTTTCTTGAGTATGGCGACGCGCATTTCGGTTTCCGGTGGTTCGATCTGGACGGTCAACCCCCAGTCGAAGCGGGTGATCAAGCGATCCTCGAGTCCGGAAATGTTCTTCGGGTAAGTATCGCAACTGATGACGATCTGCTTGCGGCTCTCGCTCAAGGCATTGAAAACGTAAAAAAACTCTTCTTGCGTACGGTTCTTTCCATTGAAAAAATGTACGTCGTCGAGTAGAAGCACATCCAGCGAACGGTAGTAGCGTTTGAAGGTATCGAACGATTTCTGCTGATAAGCACGCACGACGTCGGAGTAATAATCCTCGGCATGCACGTAGCGCAACACCTTGTCCGGGAAACTTTCCAGGATCTGGTTGCCGATGGCGTGAATCAAATGCGTTTTTCCCAGGCCGGCGCCGCCGTAAATGAATAGCGGGTTATAAGTCGTATCGCCTGGATTGATCGTCACCTGTCGCGCGGCTGCCCGTGCCAGATCGTTGGCTTTGCCGACCACCAGATTGTCAAAGGTAAAGGTCGGAATCAGGCGGGTTTTCTCATAATCGCTTTTGTTGCGGTGATTTTCCGGGGATTGCCCGTTCGTCACATTGCTGCTGACCGGTGGGAGCGCGATATTGTTTGCCGCTGCTTTGACGATTGCAGGCGGCTGACGAGTATTGCCGCGATTGCCCAGACTGAGGGTGATGAGCATCGGTCTGGCAAAATACTCGCTGCTTAACGCTTCAATGCGCGACAGATAACGTTCCTTGACCCATTTGAGAATGAAGCCATTGGGCGCAAGGATGCACAATGCATCGCCTGAATTCGGGTCATTTTCGACACGTAAGGGTCGAATCCAGGTATTGAACTGCTGGGGTGGAAGTTCCCTTTCGAAATGACTCAGACAGGAAGTCCAGAAGCTGTTCATCGACATGCAGTGCAGATACTCCTCGGATGCAGTGGGAGATCAACCGGCTATCCACGGGTAGCTCACTTGATCGACAGTTCTGGTAGACAGTGGTGGTGGCGGTTGGCGGTTGGCGGTCAGCAAGGGTGTATTCCGTCCCCTCAAGCTTTGAATGGTGCAAACAACGCCTCCAGGATTCTAACCGTTTACACAGAATTCTTCTACTGGCTGACAGGCGATGATAAGACAAAAGGATATCGTGGGAGAGGTGTATTCAACGAATGACCGTCGAAGGTAAAGAGCTTGCTAAATGCAAGTAACGTTCTGATTATTTGTAGAACGATCGTAACGTTCGCTTGAGAGATTCTGAAGATCGCTGCGTGGACCGAAGCCCCGGGCGCACGCGTGCAGCCTGTGAGACATGGCAATCGGACTGGTAGGAGGACGAGCCGCGCACAATGGGACGATAAGCTCAGGCAGTCATTATTCAGCGATTCCACTGCTGGAATAACGGAGGGTTCATCAATGTCACCTGACCGGCTGACAGCGACGAAAGATTAAAATGACGATGGAACTTTCTGCCCGGTCTACCGGGGGTCGGTTGAAGTCATTTCAGGCAACCAACGCTACCGCTTTGATCTGCGCCCAGACGGTCTGACCGATCTGCAAGTCCAGGCGATGCACTGAATGCCGGGTCAGCCGGGCCAGCAAGGGTGTTTCACCGACTTGCAGCTGCAACAATGCCAATGCCGGATGATCTTCACTGCCTTGCGCGATGATCGTCGCCGGCAGGTAATTCATGATGCTGCTCTCATTACTGGGTTGACGGGCGAGGCTGACATCGCGCGCAAGAATGCGCAGACGGACGGAACGCCCGACGGAGATGCCGCCGTCGCGAATCCACAATTCACCGCCGGCAAAGGCGATACGCGCCAGATGCCATTGCTCGTCGCGGACGAGAACACGCCCGGCGAAAACGACTCCGGCGTCTTCGCCGAGGCGGAACGGTTGTTCGACTGCCGCCAAAACGGTGCTCAACGGTCCACAAGCCTGCACACGGCCATTATCCAGAACGACGATCTGGTCGGCTAAACGAGCGACTTCATCCGCCGAGTGGCTGACGTAGAGCACCGGGATCGACAGTTCATCGCGCAAGCGTTCAAGGTAAGGCATGATTTCCTGCTTGCGCGTTTGCTCGAGCGCCGCCAACGGTTCATCCATCAATAAAAGTCGCGGGCTGCTGGCCAGCGCACGCGCAATCGCAACCCGCTGCTTTTCGCCACCGGAAAGATGCTGTACCCGCCTGGGCAGCAGATGGGCAATGTCAAGCAGGTCGATGGCCTGTGGCATTCGTATGCGCTGTTCGCCAGCAGGCACGCGGCGCTGACCGTAGGCGAGATTTGCCGCAACGTCGAGATGAGCGAAAAGTCGCGCGTCCTGAAAGACATAGCCGATCGATCGACGATGCGTCGGCAGAAAAAAACGACCGTCCTGCCAGCGTTCGCCATTGATCAGCAGTTCTCCACCATCTACACGTTCCAGTCCGGCGATGAAACGCAACAAGGTCGTTTTTCCGGAACCGGATCGGCCGAACAGCGCCGTAATGCCCTTACCTGCCAGGTTGACATCGACAGCGAGCGAAAATGCCGGATAGGAAAGCGTGCAGCGTATGCGCAGAGTCATCGGGCAGGCAAAAACGGTAAAGGCACTGCGAACGGGTCAATCTGCCAGACTGATGCGAGAGTCTGTCGAGGCATGTCGATCGTGCAACAACGACGCGGGGAAAATGACGCTGTCGCGCATCGGGCGGACTGGCAATTATTCACCCGTCCGCTGACGACGGTACAGGTTCAGCAACAGCAAAACGGTAAAAGAGAAAAGCAACATGCCGGCAGCAAGTCGGTGCGCGGCTGAATAGTCGAGCGCTTCGACATGGTTGTAGAGGGCCATCGACAACACCTGCGTTTTACCGGGAATGTTGCCGCCGATCATCAACACGACGCCGAACTCGCCGACCGTATGCGCGAAGCCGAGCACCGCAGCGTTGAAGAATCCCGGCGCCGCCAGCGGTATGACGACGCTGAAGAAGCTGTCCCAGGGACCGGCACGCAGTGTCGCCGCGGCTTCCAGCGGGGCATCGCCGACGGCGGCAAAAGCCTGTTGTAGCGGCTGGACGACGAAGGGCAAGGAGTAAACCATTGAGGCAACGACCAGCCCGCTGAAAGTGAATGGCAACGGCGACACGCCGAGCACGTCGAGCGCTTGTCCGAGCGAACCGTCCGGACCCAACAGAACCAGCAAGTAAAAACCAAGTACGGTCGGCGGCAGAATCAAGGGCAGCGTGACGATGGCCGCCAACAAACCGCTGCTCCAGTGGCGGCTGCGCGCCAACCACCACGCCAGCGGCGTCGCACAGAGCAACAGCAAGACGCTGCTGAGACTTGCCAGTCGGACGGTCAGCCAGACCGCGTCGAGGTCACTGGCGGTCAACATGTCGGGTTCAAGACTTCGCTCACGGACGAATCGTCAGCGCAGCGACAACGATATATGAGATGAAAAACCGCTCGCTCATTATTTTGGCACTACTTCCCGTATTGAAAATAGCCACACAATAAAATCGATTTTAAGTGGCGTTGGTGCTAAATAGAGACTTTCCCACTTTTCCTGAAATTCGCAGCAAAACTGAAGATTCGCGACCACTAGGCATTATAAAAATGCCATATGAATAATAAATGCTCCACCGCATTTCGGTCAATAATGTTGATTTATGTACCGACGCCATTTTAAGTTGTAAACATCTACTGGATTTCGAAGAGCGAATAAACTTGTGTTTCATTATGGAATTAGCTGGCGGAATTGTCTGCATGTCCGATTAATCTTTCCAATGGCGAGCATTCGGCAGACAGGATGCGAGCGCTTGATTCCGTCGCGAGGCGGATTCCGGAACAGGAGTAAAAGCCACCATTAATCTGCGTGGCGTGTAATACACAGCGACGGAAATAGTTGAAAAAAACGCCATCGGGTCGAATGTCGGCGTTCCAGAAGTCGTCCAAAGGCAATTGGCAGGTCAAACCGGGAAGATTGTAAATCGGATCGCTGAGCGTGATGGTCGGCACACCTTGCTCCAGGGCGATCATCCCGACCGTGCTATTAACCGTGATCACACCGCGCGCTTTGCCGACCAGTGCCAGCAAGTCGCCGTCCTCCAGATACTTGATGCGACCGGCGAGAGTGAATCGTCGCTCGCATTCATCAATGATTCGCGCATAATTCATCAAACCCATGTCAAGTGGGTGATTTTTGATCACGATCCGCGAATTTGTGGGGGCGTGACGAGCAAAGGATTGAAGCACGTAGTCGATTACCTGGCCCATATCATCGAACATTGAATGGTCGCGAATCTGGGCATCGGTGTTCAGCTGTAATGGCAGGACATAGTAGGGACCGGCTGTTTGCATAATTTCCCGGGCGCGCCGACACTCGCGTTGACGGATGAAGCGTAACCGCCCGAAGCGGCGCAGATAGCCGAAATATTCCACGGGTGCAGTTATGCCGGCGTGCGTGCGATAACGTGGAAAAAACAGGACATTGGTCGAACCGGCGCAGTGATAGATGACATCATGCGCCGCGCGCTTGACAAAAGGTGCTGAAAATTGACGTGGCTTTTCCGGTTCTGACAGCATGGCGCCGATTTCTCGGAACCAATCCGGGTCACGCGGCAAAAGCGAATGACCGTTGACACCCTCCCTTTCCAGCGTCACCCACCATGGACGGAAATAGCCTTCCTCGAAGACATGCGTTCTTACGCCGTAAGTCTGACCGAGAACCACCGCCGATCGATGTACCGGTCGCCGGTCGCCAAAGAGGATCTGGTCGGTAATGCCATGCTGACGATATTTTTCGATCAAATAATCGCCGAGTCCGTCGATAAAACCGGCATAACGCCAGGATGGGCGCGTTCCCCAGTACAGGCTGTCGCCAGCGCAGAAATTGATGCGATGGACAACGTGTCCCCCGGCCCGCAAACGATCGGCAAGACGTGGAAAAAATGGGGTGCAAGGGCCTTGCAGGAACAAAAATGAACGACGCATCGGATGGTCAGGGCACGATACCCCGCTCGCGCAGCAAATTTATCGTCAATAAGACGCACTCTTCCACCGTCAGAATGCCAGTATCAAGGATCAGCTCCGGATCCTCCGGTTCTTCATATGGCGAGGAGATACCGGTGAAATCGGCGATTTCACCGGCTCGGGCACGCTTGTAGAGACCGTTGACGTCGCGCTGCTCGCACGTTTCCAGCGTACAGCGACAGAAAATTTCGAGAAAATCTCCAGGAGGCACCAGCAAACGCACCCGTTCCCGACCTCGACGAAAAGGGGAGATAAATGCGGTCAGCACAATGACTCCCGCCTCAAGGAACAGCTTGACCATCTCGCCGACGCGACGGATGTTCTCTTCGCGATCGGCCATCGAAAATCCCAAATCTGAACACAGTCCGTGACGGACATTATCGCCATCGAAAACGAAGGTACGGCATGCACGCTGATGCAATTCCTCTTCGATGGCGTGTGCCAGGGTAGATTTGCCGGCACCGGATAAGCCAGTGAACCAAAGAATCACGCTTTTATGGCCACTGAGCTGCTGGCGACGTTCACGCGTTACCGTTGCGTGATGCCAGATGAGATTTTTCGTCCCAGTCATGATGGATTACTCTCTGCGATCAAATTTTCGAGTTTGCCATTGGTCGGTCGGGAAGCCAGCCAGACCGACATCTGCTGGTATTTTGTCAATCGTCGTTCATCATCCAGCAGCAAGCGAATTGTTTCCGCGGCCCAGGCCTGATGATCGTCCGGTAGCAGCACAGCACCACTGCCGGCCAGAGCATCGGCGTAGGGCTGTCGATTCGAATAGAGACCCACCGCACCGCAGCGGTTGATGTCGAAAACCTTCGTATGCGAGCGGACTGCATTGAACGGGCCGGACAGCAGCGGTGCCAAACCGACAGCCAGATCGCCATTATGGCAGTGTCTGACATATTCTGGCCAAGGACGCGGTCTGATCACCGTTATATCAGTTAAATGCGAAAACATCTCCTCCACTCTGTGATTGCCGAATACTTCGAAGACGGCACCGGGTACGGACCGTTGAACCGTTTCGACAACCGGGAGCAACCAGCGTAGTTCGCGCAGATGGATACGCGTGCCGTGATATCCCCAACGTCGACATCCGAAAGATGCCGCCCCCGAGCGGCGGGGGGAAAATGCCAGCGGCTCGACCAGGGTCGATGTCAGCAAGGAAAAGCGATGACCCAAGGCCACAGTGGATAGCCAGACACGATCACAGATGCTTGCTAGGCCGTTTTTGGCCAGCAGATAGCGACCGGTGGTCCAGAGTCCGTAATCGAGCGGCACATCGTGACAGCGCCAAGCACCGGGAATGTCGTCGTCCATCAGATAAGCAACGCCACTCCAGCGATTTTTCAGACGTTCGAGTGCGCGCAGCCACGCTCGCGAGGCATGCCGGACGATGATGACAAAAGTCCCGTGCGGCAAATCTTCCATCCCTTCGACCGTAGTGCGCGAGTCACGGCGAAACAACAATTTTTCAGTAGTGGTCGTCAGGCGCGTGCTGAGATAGAAATCGACTGTCGGGATCTCTCCAGGCGCCAGAATGAGCACATTGTCCGACCAAGGGATCTGATAGCGTGCTCTGGGAACGAACATCGTCGGCCACGGCAAGGAGGACGCAGGCCAAGTCATTCCATTCCTTCCACCCACGGCCGTTTGACATTCGGCGCTGGACCAAGAACGAAATCGGCTCGGAAATAGCTGAAATTTGGATTGTAAAAAGGATCGTTGCGCATTGTCTGGCGCCACGTTCGCCGCATGTAACCGACCTCTCGCCACGAACGCAGTTCGCGCCGCCAACTGGTATCTTTACCGCGCGATACCGATTCGTGGTGATACAAGGCGGCGTCCGGCGACCAAACCACCCGGTAGCCTGTTTGTCGCAATCGCAGGCAATAATCGACATCGTTGAAGGCAACCGGCAGATGCCGCTCGTTCAAACCGCCGAGACGCTGAAAAATATCCCGCCAGGTTACTAGGCAAGCAGCCGTCACCGCCGAGAGATCCTGCACCACACTGGCCCGCTGGCAATAACCTTGGTCATCCGGAGCCAGAAACTGATGCAGATGGTTGGCGCAGCCACCTGGTCCGACCGTGTCGCCAGCGTGCTGAACCCGGCCATCGGGATAATACAGCTTGCCGCCGACAGCTCCCACTCCTTCCAGCGACAGGAGAGCGACCATTTCATCGAGCCAGTCCGTGGCGATCACTTCCGTGTCGTTATTCAGAAGACACAGCACCTCACCCGTTGCCTGTGCCGCCGCGAAATTGTTGATTGCCGAATAGTTGAATGGAGCGCGATAAGGCAGCACCCGCACGCGGGGATCCGCATCGATGCACGCCAGATACGCCAGACATTCGGCTTCGTCACTGCCGTTATCGACGATCAACAGCTCGAAGTTGCTGTAGGTGGTTTTGTTCAGCACGCTTTCGACGCAAGCGCGCAGCAAATGAAGCGCGTTACGCGTGGGAATGATGATGCTGACCTGTGGTGTCGGTTCGGGCGGCCGGAGCGGAACGCGTCGGACGACCGGAAGCGGGTCGACACCTGCCGCGCGATGCAGAAGAACCGCCGGGACGTGCCGAATTCGATCTGCGGACTGTCTGCCTAGGGCGCTCAACAGTGGCCAAAGATTGGCAGCAGCAAGCACTGGACCCGAAGCGGCGATCAGTTGTGGTAATACGGACCCGTTAACTACACAAGCGCGGCCAATGTAATCAGTGGCCTGTAAATGCAGTGCTGACCAGTCCGGTTTGAAGCGTGGCCGACAACGCCTGCCCTTGTCATCGATTTCATCGTCGTCCGCATAGATCATCAACGTCGCGGGATGGCGCACAATCTCGGCAGCCAGCCAGTAAAGCGAGTGTTCGGCCAGTTGATCGCCTGGCTGCAGCCAGAGAAACCATTCCCCTTCCGACGGAGGAGCATCAATTTCTGCCCAGCGGAACCCTCGATAGAACTGGCGCTGTAGTGAGGTTAACGTCGCGTTACGCTGCGACGATTCGCCGCCCGCGAATAAAGTGATTCGAAAAAGCGGCGGATTGGTCCAGAGCGCGCAGTCGGCGCGGATCAAATCTCGATCGTCAGGAGTCAGCGAATCCACCTGGTTTACCCAGTCGGCATAGGAAAAGCCGCGGAATGCACTGGCGATACGATATGCGACAGGTAACTGTCCGAGTGCAAGTCCGAGCGTCAAGCCGCAGCGACGACGTTGAAATGGAGCGAGTCGTCGCCACACACGGAAAACACGGTACGCCATCCGCCAACAGCATTCAAACCAGCTCAGTGAACGCACGGTCAGGCGACGGTCACATCTCTCTGTTTGCCGAAAGGTGACGATTTCATGCACTGCTCCGGAGGGCTGGATGGGCAGCTCCTCGCAGGCGACTGCTTGCGCCTCGAACAGACGCAAAGCGTATTGCCTGCCCTCCGCTGGCGACAGCTTGCCATCGATGAGAAACCAGCCACTCATCTCACGCCCTGAGGAAATTTACGCCGGCTCGTCCGGGTGGACAACAGATCCGGCAGATGACTTTCTGGCAAGGTCTGGGTGACGAGGTACAGCCACTGCCGCAGGGCCAGCGTCAGGCGGAGCCATCGACGAGCGAGATACGTTTGAAGGATCTCGCTGCCGGTCGCGTCGGCCGACAGACACGGTACCAGAGTTGCCGGTAACAGTTGTGCACGGTGCCGTTGATCAACCGGACCGAGGCGAAGTACGGGAACCGGTTGGGCGAAACATTCCAGAGTTGCCGATCCAGGCGTACCAATCTCGACGACCAGATCCATGTCTTGCAAAAACTGGAACGGCGTTCGCTGTGTCGATTTTTCCCAGAATACGGACAGTGCATGGGTGTCGAGCAAAGTCTCGAGCACTTCCTGCCGGTCTTCAGCGGCACGCAGTCTGACATGCAATTCGACAGCACGAGGGGCGAGGCGTAAGGTCTGGCAAAGAGTTTGCAGGCTGTCGACAATGTCGATCAGCGCCATGTCCGGGGCAGAGATCTCTTCACCGGAAGTAATGATCGCGCCGATTTGTAACGGTTTTGCAGACAATGCGAGCCAACGACGCAGGCGACGCAGAAGGCGTACCATTTTTGGGCGATAGCGCGGCGATGGCAGTGGGTGTGCTGCAAGCGGCACGGGTATGTGCGCGGCAATATGCTCTGCGGCACGTCGGGTCGAGGCCAGATGAATTTCATGCGGACTCGACGTTCCACCAAGAGCAAAAGGAGTGTCCATCGGCCATGAACTATGCGGGACAACGCATAAAGGGACACTCATCGCTGAGCACAAGCGACGCAGGATCAGGGTCTGCGCACTGTGATGATCGCTGACCAGACAGCCGGAGAAACCGTCTTGCGCCACCAACGATATCAATTGTCGTTCGATGCTGGCTGGATCATGACTGGTCGCCAGAATCCACTGCCCGAGCCGGTCGCCGATGACTGGCGATGCCAGCGGCGACATGGCTTGCAGATGGAGATCGAGCCAGCAAAGCTGCAGTCGCCGGCCGGCAGCGGTTTGTAGCGCATCGACGATTCCGGCTGGCAGCGGATCGAGTGGATCGAGTAACAAGCGAATCGACCATCTGCCTTCGAACAGCAGTCGAGCAAGGTGATGTGCCAGATCGGGTATGGCAAAGGCTGAAAACAGCAGCCATTTCTCTGCCGGAGCAATCAGTGGAGAGCTTGGTATCGGCGTGCTATGGGTGGGCATTTCGGGCAGGTCAAGCCATTTGATACTTGCACCGTCGACAGCATGGCTCTCCATCACCGCCAGGGCTGCGCAATTCGCGTTGTGCCAGTTCGTTGGCCGGAAAAATTTCGCCCTTGGGACCAGATATGACGGGACGCCGCATCGGCGCTCAAGGGTGGCCAACAATTGCCGGAGAAATGCGGCCTCGCGTGCCCACAACCAGGCGCGGGCCGAATTGGTCTCGAGATGCACTTCGCCATGCCAGGCCGCAGCATAGCGGTCGGCGGCACGATCAGCCAGCTCCAGATCAATCTGGCGGTAAAGTTCCCAGAACGGTGACAGCGATAGCGATTTTCCAAGCGCCAGCCACGCGGCGGCAGCCTTTTGATTGACAGGAAAATAATGCGCTCCCCGACATGCATCATGTTGCTCGAAGTACGCGGCATGACTTTCTTCCCAGGCAAGAAAAATCGTTTGCCGGCTGTCGACCATCGCAGTTCATACTCCAGCAACACTGGCAATCAGTGGCTATTTTGTCGATTCTGATTCGTAAACTGAAACAGCATCTTGGCGTATTCGAGATCGGCCGGTTCGTCAATATCCACCGACCGCCATGGTGGCAGCTCGAAACCAATGTAATTGCTGTCGTCACACAGGTTGCTGCTGCCCAGCAACCACTCGCGTGAAAAAATGGTGAAGGTCCCCGTTTCGTAATATGCCGCCTGCAGTTCCTGCGAACGGATGAATGATCCTCCAGGGGTGATCGGCAACAACTGGCCGTTTTCAGCCCGACGAAAATACCACTCGGCGTAAGCTGGTGCCCGACAAACGGTCAACAGATTCCGCTGTCTTCCGTGCGCTTGATAAAGCGCATAAGCGGCAACGAGGTCTGCTGCCTCGAGCAGCGGCGAACAGGGGAAGAGAATGAACACATCGTCGAAAGTGCGTCCCTGAGCAGCGAAAGCCTGCAACACCCAGCGTGCCAGCGGCAATAACGGCGTCACGTCGTCCGCCAGGGACGGGTCACGCCGGATCGACACGTCTGCGCCGAGTGATTGAGCCAGAGCGATGATTTCGCCGTCTTCGCTCGAAACATGGATCGTGTCGAACAAACCGCTGGCCTGCGCCGCGCCCAAAGGCCAGGCGAGCATCGGCTTGCCGCAGAATTCGATGACGTTTTTGCGCGGGATGCGTTTGCTGCCACCACGGGCAGGAATCAACGCCAGCGCTTTTTTCTCATTGACAATGATGGACTTCATCTGGAAACGAGCGACCACTCGACAGGGACGCCAGCCGGAATATCCGCTAACGCTTTTTTGCCGACGATCTCTTTGAGATGCCGTGGCGGCAAACCGAGTCCGGGACGGATCGATTTGATGTCGGCGGCAACGATCTCCTGCCCGGACTGCAGTGGGCGAACGAAATAGAGGCTGCGGCGGAAAGCACGTGTTTCGGCTTCCGATGCCGGCCGGGCGTGGATATCACCATGAATCGCCGCGTGCACACCGGCCAGGGTGGCGCAGAAATCTTTCAGTTCCTCGCGCTCGAGAGAGAACGCCGAGTCGACGCCGCCGTCGGCACGCGCCAGCGTAAAGTGTTTTTCGACGGCGACAGCACCGAGCGCCACCGCGGCGGTGGCCGCGGTCGCTCCCATCGTGTGATCGGACAAACCGACCGGAATCGAAAAGCGTTCCGCCAGATAGGGTATGCGGCTCAGTTGCGCCTCAGCGATCGGCGTCGGATACGCCGAAATACAATGCAGCAACAGGCATTCACCAGCCCCGTTACTACGCAGCACGTTCAACGCATCTGCCAGTTCCTGATCGGTGGCCATGCCGCTGGAGAGGATCACCGGTTTGCCGGTTCCGGCGACATGTTCGATCAGCC
>CAYRXO010000106.1:0-12368 GCA_964428215.1 uncultured Candidatus Accumulibacter sp.
GTGTAGCCGCAGCCGCCGTGGATCTGGATGGCGTCGGAGCAGACCTTCTCGGCCATCTCGGAGGCGAACATCTTGGCCATCGAAGCTTCCTTCAGACATGCTTTGCCGGCATCCTTGTAAGTGGCTGCCCGCCAGACCATCAGCCGGGCGGCGTCGATCTGCGTCGCCATGTCGGCGAGGCGGAAACTGACCGCCTGGTGTTCAATGATCGGCTGGCCGAAAGTTTGCCGTTCCTTGGCATACTGCACGGCGGCCTCGAAAGCGGCGCGCGCCATTCCGACCGACTGTGCGGCGATGCCGATGCGTCCGGCTTCGAGATTGGACAAGGCGATGCGGTAGCCGTCGCCTTCCTTGCCGAGCAGGCACGACGCCGGAATCCGGCAATCCTCGAACAGAATCTGTGCCGTATCCGAGGCGTGCTGCCCCATTTTTTCTTCGAGGCGGGCGACGATATAGCCTGGGGTGCTGGTGGGCACCAGAAAGCAGGAAATGCCCTTTTTACCGGCTGATTTGTCGGTGACGGCGAAAACGATCGCCACTTGCGCATATTTGCCGGTGGTGATGAACTGCTTGACGCCGTTGAGCACGAAATGGTCGCCATCACGGTCGGCACGGGTGGTGATCGCCGCCGCGTCGGAACCGGTGTGCGGTTCGGTCAGGCAGAAGCAGCCGAGCATTTCGCCACGGGCCAGCGGCTTGAGCCAGGTTTCCTTCTGTTCGTCGCTGCCATATTTCATGGTGATGCCGCAAGCGAGCGAATTCTGCACGCTGACGATGGTCGACGTCGCGCCGTCGCCGGCAGCGATTTCTTCGAGAACCAGGACCAGTGACAGATAATCCATGCCGGCGCCACCCCATTGTTCCGGGACAACCATTCCGAGTGCCCCGAGCGCACCCAGTTCACGTAGCGCCTCGGCAGGAAAAGTGTGTTGACGATCCCATTCGCCGGCAAAGGGCGCCAAGCGTTCCTGCGCGAAATCACGCAAAGAATCACGGATCATTTCCTGTTCGGGGGTCAAGATCATCACGATTTCTCCTTGTATGTACGCGGCGGCATGACCGCGAGTCGACCGGGGGTGGGGTGAGGATGCGGTCGATCATCCCGAATGAAAACAATCAGCAAGGCTGTGCAGAGAAGGTCGCCCGTCGGGCCAGGTGACCCGGACGACGGTCAGCCAAGCGTTACTGCGCTTATTATCATGACTGACCGATGTCGGCGTCAAAAACTGCTGGTTCCTGCCATGACGGTGCGTGCGTATCTGCCGTTAACATGCCAGCGGAAAACCCTGGCGTTTTCGCTGTGCCAGGCGATAATTATTTTATAAATCAAATAATTGAAATAGAAAAATTGGAAAATGATCTGTTAAGCCGTGGCATTGGATCACCCTGCGTATTTACTAATCGACTTGTGGCCGGACAAGCGCTTATTCGCTGGTGAATTCGACAACGACCGCTTTGGCGGCGTTTGGCTGGGGGACGGGAATGGTGAAGCTCCACGAATAACGTGGCAGCAATTGATCGACTTTCGGCTTGAGCGTGGCGATTTCAACACCTTTTTCGTCATAGATTTTAACCGTGGCTTCAACCTTGTTCAGCGGACGGGTTGCGCTATTGTCGACGTCTCCTTTGGCGAGCAGCTTGCCATCCTGATCGCGGACCAGATTGATTTCACGAAGTTTCAGTTCAGGAGGCGTTTTCCTGGAACCGGCTGCATCCGCTGCGGCGGGTTTTCCCGTCGCGCTGTCTGCGGCCGGTGTCGAGTCCTTGCGATTGCAGGCGCTGGCAAAGCAGGCAAGGGCGATGAGCAGTAGCAGGCGAAAAGTGGTCACGTTGGGTTTGTGCATTGCTGACTCCGTAACAGGCGATAAGAAAAGATAAGAAAGCGTCTCGATCAATTCGATGGCCGGATTGTAACCGGTTGACTGTCGTCAACGGTTTTCGTTGGTCGATGTTGAGGGTTTGCACACTGACGCCATAAGCTGTGAAGCCACATTCTTTGCCATTTATGCAGGCTGGCGGCGCGTCTTGTTTTGACTGATGATGTCAGGAGCAACGTCTTGCCTGCTTTCATTGAGCCTGTCCGCAATTTTGTGTGTGAGGGAAAGGGGAAAGGGAGTGTCAGATTTTTTGTGTGTGAGGGAGCCTGTCCGCAATTTTGTGTGTGAGGCATAACATGTCAGCAAGAAGGAGCATGTATGCCAATCAAGACGAGCAAGAAGAGACCGGTAGGGGCGCTACCCAGCATCCCCAAAGAACTCATTGATCAGATGGTCAGAGGCCCGATGGACGCGGAGGCGGTGAATGCTGCTTCGATGGCCTTCAAGAAAGCGTTGATCGAACGCATCCTGGGGGGGGAGTGTCAGATTTTTTGTGTGTGAGGCGAGAGGAGACTTTCCCACCGCGCCGTCTGCCTACGGTCTGAACGGACCTTCGGCAGCCGTCACCGTGGAAAAGTCTCCTCTCGCCTCACACACAAAAAATCTGACACTCCCGTCTGGGCAGGCGGACATCAGCACCGCGGTTGGCATCGGCTTCGTGCGCCATGTCTTGTCGCATGAATGGCTACCGGGCGAGTTTCCGGCTCTCGAGCGGCTGGCCGCTCGGCTCGAAGCGAGTGAAGCGTTTCTGGCCGTGCCGATCGATGCTTGAATGACGAAGTGCAATTTGGGCTGTTTCCCGTTGCTAAATTCGACAAGTGCCTGTTGATAAAACGATTGAATCCGTGATGCTGCCCGGGAATGAAACCGTTGATCGTTGTCAACCTGCTGATTCGCCAAGCGTTGTTTGCTTAGATCATTGCCCTTGGGCCGGTAATTGATCTGAAGACGCGGTTGTGCAAAAGATGCATGCATAGTGTTTGTGTTTTTCCCGCCCTTTGTTACACTGTTTGTGCGGACTCGATGCTGGGCCGCTAGACTATCTCACCAACCCAACGTTCAGGAGCTACTCATGGCCGCTAGAAGAAGAAGGAAGTCGCGCAAATAATGGCGACTGGCAGGCTCCGCCTGTCCGATCCAGACAACCGGAAAGCAGACTTTGGTCTGCTTTCCGCGTTTATGAGGGGGGATAATCCTTCCGCCGGCCTTCTTGTGCGATGGCGTCGGCCGGAAAAACGACTTCCCCGATTGAATACTTCATTTGCATGCTGCCGATGCCCGCTGTCGTCAAGACTTTCGCACCGCAAGATTTCTTCCGCTTTTTCCTGGGGGGAGCGGCGTGGGCGATGTTGCTGCTGATCATTGCCCAGGAAACATTTGGGGCCGCGACCACTTGGCTGGTCATCGAAATTGCTCGTGACATCACCGAGGAACACGTCTCGGCCGACGGTTTTATTGCCATCGTCGTCACGCAGACGGTATCCTATCTGGCGGGAGCAGTCAGCTGGATCTATGCCGAGCGTGCCGGCTTCATGGCTTTTGCGCGTTACATGCGCCATTTCGCGCGGCATAACCGCTATCAGACCGCCTTGCTGGCCGAGAGCGGTACGCGAGAGCAGATCGAACCCTTTCTGACCAGCGAGACTTTCGATATCTGTTTCGATCTGGTCTACAACCTGCAGTTTTATCTGCGGCTGTTTTTCCAGTTGCTGCTCAATTCGCTGGTGCTCGGGATTCAGATCGATACCGGTCTGCCGCTGTCCTTTGCTGTAGTGTTCGTCGTGCTGATGACCTTGCAATGGTACTTGCGCAAACCTTTGGCGACGGCTTTCCTGACTAACCAGCGCATGACCAACCGCATGCGTGCGCGTACCTACAATGCCTGGGACAACATTCTGACCGGCAATCATTACAACTTCGTCCGCTGGTATCGTGATTTTCATCATCGCCTGAGCGATGCGCTGGCTGCGCAGATCAAGGCGATTCTGGCGCGCGAGGGCTGGAGTGCGCTCAGTGGGGTGATCGCCCTGGTGATCGTCTTATCGGCCACTGCCTGGGTGGCGATTCAGGATGCCGGCAACATGCCGTTGCTGATTGCACTGGCGGCAACGCTGCCGCGCCAGATCGAAATGACGCTCGACATGCACCAGCTGACTGCCGGCTTGACCGACATGATCGCCGTCTGGTCGCGCATCCGGGGCGTTTGCGACCATTTGTATCCGTTGCCCGATGCGCACTTTGTCGAACGCGTCGATTTCGGCAATCTGTACCTCAAAGCGGAAGAACGTGAGGTCAGTTGTCAGACTCTGGCCGACGCCATGCAATACGTCTTGGCGCAGCCGGTTGGTCTGGTCGCCTTGCGCGGTGGCAACGGCAGCGGCAAATCGACGCTGTTGTCGGCTTTGAAGTGCCAATTCCGCGGGCGTGCTTTCTACTGGCCGACACACGATCGATTGTGTTTCGATTTCAATGCGACCGTTTCGGCGCAGGCCGACGCCGGGACACGGCCTGCGGACAGCGATGAAGACGAAGAGAACGACCAGGCTCCTGCGGGCGAAGAAGCCGAAGACGCCAGCGATATCAGCGCGGCAGAGGAACGCGAACAGAAAAAAGGTTACTCCTCGGGTGAACGGCAGCTGCAGGTGCTGCGGGAAATCGTCGCCAAGACCGATTATCCGATTTATCTGCTCGACGAGTGGGATGCCAATCTCGATCCGACCAATCGGGCGACCGCCAGTGCGCTGGTCGAGCAACTTGCGCAGCGCGCACGCGTGCTGGAGATTTCGCACCGGGATCGACGACGGACGGTGGATGACGAATGAGCGAGTACAGAGCGATCCGGCGAAAGCTGAGGCGACAAAGGGCAGGAACTGGCAACGGAAGAATGCTTGTCTACTGAGCGACCAATTCACTCAGCCGTCGCACGGCGTCGTCGATCGCCGGCGTAAAGGGATTCCCGCAGTTGAGGCGTAAACAATTGCGGTACATGCCACTGGCAGAAAACAGTTCGCCCGGCACATAAGCCACGCCCGAGGCGATGGCACGGTCAAAGAGGGCGCTGGTGTCGATTTCTTCCGGCAGCTCGACCCACAATACCAGACCGCCTTGGGGGTCGGTCATGCGGGTGGCGGCAGGAAAATAGCGGGCGACGGCGGCGCGCATGGCGTCGACTTGTTGGGCATGGTGGCGGCGCAGGAGCCGCATATGGCGGTCGTAGGCGCCGGACTCCAGATAGTCAGCGACGACCTGTTGCATGATCGCGTTGGTCGGACCGCTGGTGATCGCTTTCTGTAAAGCGACCTGCGAGCGATAGCGTCCGGCAGCGACGTAACCGATGGCCAGCGCCGGCGACAGACTTTTCGAAAAAGATGAGCAGAGCATGACGTTGCCGGTTTTGTCGAATGCCTTGATCGGCCAGGGCCGTGCGCTGCCGAAGTGCAGGTCGCCAAAAATGTCGTCTTCGATCACCGCGACACCACGTTCGGCGGTCAGCTTGGCCAGACGACGCTTGTGCTCATCGGGCATGATGCTGCCGAGCGGATTGCTGGCATTCGCGACCAGCAGGCAGGCCGCGACCCGGCCGTCACGTGTGGCCAGTTCGAGCGCCTCGATCGACAGCCCGCGACGCGGATCGGTAGGAATTTCGAGTGCTTTCAGTCCGGCCGATTCGAGCAGTTGCAACATCAGGTAATACGCTGGCGATTCGACGGCCACCGTGTCGCCGGGCCGGGTGACGGCGCGCACGCAGAGTGCCAGGGCTTCGGTGCAGGAGTTGGTGATCACCAGTTCGCTGGCCGATAACGGGCCGGGCCAGCCCACCGAGCGCAGGATCAGTTGGCGGAGCAGGGCCTGATTGTCCAACTGAATGTGCATGCCGCTTTCCAGCAGGCGTGGGTGGCGGCGGACGACGCTACTGTAAACACGCTGTAAAGCGGCCAAAGGAAGCAAGGTCGTGTCCGAGAGCGCAAAAGCCAATGGTGCGACACCGGGTTTGCGACCGGCTTGCAATACCCGCATCACCCGCTGGCTGACGTCGACCGGTACCGGTTCTTCGGGGGTGCTGCGCGCGTCGGGTTGGGCACGTCGAGCTGTGGCATGGCAGACGAAATAGCCCGATTGTGGGCGTGCTTCGATTACTCCGCCTTCCTCGAGCTGGCGCAAGGCCTGCAATACGGTCGATACCGACAGGTGTCGCTCGCTGGCCAGGCGGCGAACCGAGGGCAGACGATCGCCGGGGCGCAAATTGCCGGCAGCGATGATCGATTTCAGATCATCGGCCAGTTGTTCATAAAGACGTGTCGGATGCACGATGTACCTCGCGAAATAATCCTCAAGCAGTACAGTTTCGGTCGCAGCTAACCAACACAGCGGCAAAAATCGAAAACTGTAATGGTCACAATTTTCATTATTTGTCACTGTATCTCATCGGTGCGAGCAACTAAACTGATCTTCATCAACTCCAGCAAAGAAAGAACGGCCATGGACCTCGATCTATACCGAAGTGAACTGATGCTTGCCGATGGCGTGCCAGTCCGTTTGTCCGCCGCAAAAGGTGTGTGCGTGCTGTGTACTGCCGGCACCTTATGGCTGACCGTCGAAGGCGAGGCGGGCGATATCATTCTGCGGGCTGGCGAAATGCATCGGGTGCGTGGCAATGGCTTGGCTTTGCTTGAAGGCATGGCCGGGAATGCACGCGTATGTTTTAAAAAGAGCGCGCATTCCTGGCGGATGCTGACCGGCTGGCTGTGGCAGCGTCTTCGCAGTGTGTTGCGTGCGTCTTCTGTTGCTTCCTGGCCGCGTCCGAGCACTGCCTGAAAGCAGAAAATGCAATGAGGCAACGCTGAGCGGCGGACAGGGTTTGTTCATCTACCCTCGAAGAATTGAAAGCCCTGCCCGTACGCTTCGACTCCTCTCTCGCGTGGGGCGAGGGGAAATCAGAGAGTGGCTGCACGCCGTCCGCCTTGCGCATCATCGCGCGCCGCCATTTTTTCAGCGCCTCCCTAACGATCCCCTGACGGTATTGGTCTTGATCATCATCGACGGCAGGTCCATACTGCAGCTTGTTGACTACTGCGATTGGCGGCCTCGCTATGACGGTGCAGGACCAAATCGTTTTACTCGAGCGGGCCACACATGCACTCCGCGGTCATGGCCTGATGGTCTCTGTGCGGGAGCGTCAGGAAACTTTGCCCCCACGGCGTTCGAGCACTTGGCTACGCGTAAGTAAAGATGTCTGCCGGATCGATTATGCCGTGGAAGTCAAGCGTCGCCTGAAGCATGACAGCCTCGGCACCGTGGTAAAGCAGCTGCGCTATCCGGGCCACGCCGATGACCCCTTGCCGCTGTTGATCACCGATCATGTCAGTCCCTCACTGGCGCAATGGCTGCGTGATCACCACCAGCACTTTGCCGATACCGTCGGCAACGTCTATCTCGAAGGGCATGGGCTGTTCATCTATGTTTCCGGGCGCAAGGCGGAAGAGAAGAAGCTCGCCTTGCCGACCAGCAAAGGCTATGCCCTGGCACGACTGAAAGTTCTCTTTGCGCTCATCTGTGATCCGGATCTGGCGGCGTCATCGCTGCGCAAGATTGCCACCGCCGCCGCTGTGCCTGTCGGCAGCTTGTCGGCCGTACTGATGGATTTCAAAGAACAGGGTTACCTGTCGAGTCGCGACAAACGGCGGCGGTTGAACGGCAGTCTGCGCCTGCTCGACGATTGGGCGCACGGTTATGCACTTGTTTTGCGGGGAAAAACGTTGTCGGAACGTTTTCTGGCGCCTACCTTCGCCGCTTGGCAGGATTGGTGCCTCGGTTCGCTACGCCTGCGCTGGGGTGGTGAAGCGGCCGCGGTTCGCCTGGGCTGTCACGAACAACCGGCGTTGCTGACGCTTTACGGTGAAAAACTGTCGTCGCGTTTGCTCGCCAATCAGCAATTGTTGCCGGCCGGGCCGGTGGCTTATGAACGGTTGATCGAATTGCGACGGCCTTTCTGGGGCAAATCGCTGCGGGTCGAGGGGCCGCTCGATACCGTTGCCCCGGCGCTGGTTTATGCTGATTTGTTGGCCACAGGCAATCCGCGCTGTCTTGATGCGGCGCAGATGATTTACCACACGCGTCTGGAACGGCTTTTCCCGGGTGCCTGACGCTCTGCTTACGGCATCAGGCGTCGCTTATCGTCCGGGTACGTGGCGCCTGCGACGCGCCGACCCCCGACAGGACGACCAGCGCGATCGCCAGCCAGGTGCCGCTGTCGTGCGCTTCGTTCCATAACAAGATGCCAAACAAACTGGCAAACACGACGGTGCTGTAAGCCAGCGCCGCGGCGAGCAGCGTCTGGCTGCCGGCGTAAGCGTGAGTCATTGCCAGTTGGGCGCTGGTGGCGAATACCCCGACGCCGAGCAGCAGGAAACCGCTGCGCACATCCAGCGGATGGATTTCGGAATTCAGCAGCCAGACGCTGGCGCAGAGCGAAGACACCAGCGCAAAATAAAAGACGGTGCGACTATCCGGTTCGCCGCGCGTGCCCAATTCGCGGACGCTGTAATAGGCCATGCCGGCGAGCAGTCCGGAGGCCAGACCGACCAGGCCGTCGAGCAGTTGATCGGCGGACAGCGTCGGCCGGAGTAGCAGACCGACGCCGAACATGCCGAGCAGCAGCGAGACGATGCTGCCGATCGTCAGTCGCGTGCCTGCCAGTGACAGCAAAATGGCGAGGAAGATCGGCGAGGTGTAATTGAGCGTCACGGCAGTGGCCAGGGGCAGGTGGGTGATCGCCCAGAAAAACGTGAACAGCGCCAGAAAGCCGAGAAATCCTCTGGTAATCTGCCAGCGCCAATGCACGGTGCGCAAGGGGACTGCGCGCAGACGGACCAGAGCAAACATTATCAGCAAGGACAGCACGCTGCGGTAAGCAACGATCTCGGCCGTCGAGTGCGTACTGGCGACCAGTTTGACGCATACGCCCATGCAGGCAAACAGGAAGCTGGCCAGAAGCATCCACAGTGCTTGCATGACAGGTCATCGCGAGGTGAAAGGAAGGCTGCGATTCTACTCGCAAGCCGCAATGCTTGGCCGTCACCTCGGCCGCGCTATTCGGTTTCTTCGGCCAATTCCTTTTTCGGCTGCCACAGGGTGACCCGGTTGCGGCCGTTTTTCTTCGAGTCGTAGAGGGCGTCGTCGGCCTGCTCGATCAGCTGCTCGATGTTGGCGGCGCCGCCGGTGATCGACGCCAGGCCGAAGCTGGAGGTGATGATGCCGACGTCGGTGGTACGGATCGACGGGCCGGCGGTGCTTTCGATCGTCGTCCGCATGCGGTCGGCAATCGCCAGTCCTTGTTCGACAGTGGTGTCGGTGAGCACCAGGCAGAATTCTTCACCACCATAACGACAGAGGATGTCGCCACCGCGGCTCTGGCTTTCGAGCGCACGGACGACGGCACGGATCACCTGGTCGCCGACGGCGTGGCCGTAAAGATCGTTGAAACGTTTGAAGTGATCGATATCGGTCATGATGCAGCACAGGTGGCCGTTGTTGCGTAGCACCTGACTATAAACGTCGGCCATTTTGTCGAAAAATGCCCGACGGTTATAGCAGCCGGTCAGCGGGTCGCGCGAAGCGAGCAAGGTCAATTTGTCATTCTGCGCCTTGATCAGCGAGCGTGATTCCTCGATTTCGGCGAGAGCGACACGCAATTCACGGTTGGCGCGTTCGAGTTCCGTCAGATCCTGAAACGTGACCAGACAGCCGCGGGTGATGCCGTTATCGTCCATGACCGGCGCACTGCCGACCGCCAGCTCGATGTCCATTCCCGCCGCTATCGGTAATGTCATGCGCAGGTCATTGACGGTCAGTTGTTCATTGAGCGTGCGTTCCCAGGGCAGGTCAGTGCGTTCAGTATGGGCGATCGCGGTTTGCAGCCAAGGCAATTCGCCGACTTTGCAGCCGATCAACGTTTCGGTCGGGTGGCCGTAAAGCTTGCTGAAGGCTTTGTTGATAAAGACGATTTGCCTTTCCTTGTCGAGGACCAGCAATCCTTCGGCAAAGCTGTCGAAGGCGCGGCTGACGCGTTCGGGAACCGCATTGGAAGGGTCGAGATAATGCATCGCGCGGCGTAGATACGCGTAGTAGAGCGGCAATCCACCGATGCTGATCACCGCGATCATCAACGTTACAGGCTGCATCAGCCAGTCGAGCAAGGTCTTCGGTTTTTTCGGCGCGAAGCTGATTTCGATGTCTCCCCAATGGCCTTTATCGCCCATCAGCGGGATGCGGATGTTGTTGTCGGTCGAAAAGCCGCTTTCAGGGGGGATCCAGTGCTGGGCGTGTTCCCCGCGATGGGCGAGCAGTACGCCGTTACTCTGCCGGATGGCGATCGACAGCACTTCGGGGTTCTGCACCACGACGCGCTGTAGCGTTTTGCCCAAGCCACGTTCGTCGTTTTGTTCAATGAATACGGCCAGTTGCGATGCCAGATTTTCGCCGAGATGAATGCGGCTTTGCTTCTCGTACTGTTCCTGATTCGAGGCAAAGCCGAACAGCCAGTCGGCAGTCATCAGCAGCGCCAGCGTCAGAGCGACCAGTCCGAGACTCAGGCGGGCAACCGGTCCAAAGCGTAGCAGTCGATCCACTAGGCGGCCTTCTTGTCGGGTGACGGTTCATCGGGAAGCATTTTTTCGCGGCGTCTCTTCTGCTCTTCTCGGTCCTGTCCCCAATCGTCGCCCTCTTCGCGATCGCGCAGAATCATCAGGGTGTCGATGCCACGCCAGGTGGGCAGCGAAGCGGCGAGACTGGCCAGCAAACCACCGGCGCGCAAGGCCCACCAGGCGACGCCGACGCTCAGCGACACGCCAACCATTTTGGTGGAATTGACTTGTACCGTCGAAACCAGCGTTTCCTGCGTTGCGCTGCGCTGCGCAACGTATGACAGGTCAGTTTGGGTGCTGTCCTGAGTCTTGACGGCCGATTTGCTGAAAGTCGATTGCGAGACCAGATGGACGACGACATCGTTGATGGCAAAGCGGTTCAGTTCGACCGAGAAGAGCTTGTAGTCTTGGCTGCCGACAGGTTTCATGGTCGGTCCAACAATGGCCTGTGCGACGTTCTGCACCGGAATGGCTGGCGGCGGCTCGAAAACGGCCAAAGAATTGTTGTTGACGACTGCATGCTCGGGAACGATCGGATTGTTTGCCTGGCCCGGCTGAACAACGGGCGAATCGACTTTAGTGGACGGGGTTGCCGAGCTCGGCTTGGCCGGCGTAACGGCATTGCTGCTGTTGCCGCCACTTCCGCTGGTGCCACTGCTGCTGCCGGTCGCGCTGTTGTTGTCGCTGGTATTGCTGCTACTGGTGCTGGAGGTAGTGTTGCTTGTACTGCCGGAAGCAGAGTTGTTTTCTCCACCTCTAGCGTTATTGCTGCCGTTGTCAATGATCACGACCTGGCCGCTGTTGTTATTCGGTGCCTGAGGCAAGGAGATCTGAATGTTGAAAGCGCGTGTCTGACTGGAGCCGTCTTCGGAGGTGGCTGCGACGACGATATCGAGTGCCGCGCGATTGGTCGTGGCCAAACGCGCCGCGTCAGCGACAGTGATTGTTCCTGTGTTGGCATCAATGGCAAAAACGCCACCGGCATCGTCAGTCAGCCGGTAAGTGACCCGATTGTCGGTCGCGTCTGCATCCTCGGCAAAGGCCTGAATGCCGACCGGCGTGCCGCTGCTCGCACTGGCTAGCAATGCTTTATTCTGGCTGGTGACCGGTGCGATGTTGCGAATGGCGCTGGTCTGGAATTCGTTGCTGTCGAGCAAGCTGATGGAAAATGTCCGGGTGCTATAGCTGCCGTCGGAAGAAGTGGCACGCGCGACGATTGTATACGCAGAAGCCTGCTCGCGATCGAGGAGCGCACCTTCGGCGACACGGATAACGCCGCTGTCAGGCGCGATTGCAAACCGACCGCCAGCGTCATTGTCGAGACTGAAAGTGATCGTATCGACGGCGTCCGGATCACTGGCGGCGAGAGTGATCCCGACTGTCGTGCCCGGCGACGAATTCTCCATGACCTGGTTGGCGGCCGCATTCGCGTCCTGCAGCGCGCTGACACCGCTTTCATTGACATTGACGACGGAGATCAGCAGGTGTTGGCTGTCGGAGCCGCCACGATCGTCGCTGACCAGCACATCAAGCTCATAAATGCCATCGAGGTTGCTGTCGCCGGGATTTTCATAGTCGGGAGCAGCGACGAAATGAAGTTCGCCAGAGCGTGCGTCAATGGAGAACAAGGCACGATCATTGCCGCCGCTGAGACTGAAGGTCAGCGTGTCCGGCGGCAGATCAGCATCACTGGCCGTGACCGTCGTTACCAGTGTTTCATTCTCGGCAACGATCAACGAAGCCGTCGCTGCACCACCGTTGCTGGTGATCTGCGGCGCATGATTGCCGCTGGCCACCGGGCTGGTCGCGGCGCTGGCGACGGCTTCATTGCTGCCGAGCGCATCGGTGT
>CAYRXO010000107.1:0-12334 GCA_964428215.1 uncultured Candidatus Accumulibacter sp.
CGAAGACGTTGACCTCGACACCGGGGGCGAATTCGTGCAGCGCGTCGCCGTCGCTATCGTTGAAGGCGCCGCTCCAGTGCGTCTCGCGGTATTTGCCCGCGGCCGTCACCCACAGAATGCCCGCGTCGCGCGCCAGGGTCGCCGGGTTGCAGGAGACATACAGCAATCGTCGCGGCGCGTTGCGCGCGTCGAGCGACTTGATCAGGGCGACGGCGCCCTCGCGCGGCGGGTCGATGAGCATTTTGTCGAAACTTCCCCAGGCGGCAACGTCGGCTGCAGTCACAGTGAAGAGGTCGGCAACACGAAAATCGCTGCGCTCGGCCAACGCGTTGGCCTGCGCATTGGCTTTGGCACGCGTCACCAGTTCGCCGCTGCCTTCAATGCCGACGACGTGCGCGCCGGCGCGTGCCAGCGGCAAGGCAAAGTTGCCCAGACCACAGAACAGATCAGCGATGCGTTCGCCCGCTTGCGGTGCCAGCAAGGTCATCGCCCGGCGGACGAGCAACTGATTGATTGGCGGATTGACCTGCGTGAACTCGGTCGGTGAGAAAGCGAATTCGACAGCGTATTCGGGCAGGGCATAGGTCAGTGATGGCGCCTCTGCCGGATGCAGCCGGCGGGCACTGGCCGGCCCTTGTGGCTGCTGATAGATCGCGACGGCATGCCGGTCGGCAAACTCGCCCAGCAAGCGCCGGTCGGCGCTGCTCAGCGGCGCCAGGATGCGCAGCACCAGCGCGGTCAGCCGCTCACCGACGGCGAGTTCGATTTGCGGCAGCCGCTCGCGGATCGACAATTGCCCGACCAGCGCGTGCAATGCCGGCAGCAAGGCCGACAACGCCGGCGGCAGGATGGCGCACTGGCGCATGTCGGCGATATAGCTGCTTTTTTTCTCATGGAAACCGATCAGCACGCCGCCCTTGCCGGGAACGTAACGGACCGACAGCCGGGCTCGATGGCGATAGCCCCACGCCTCACCGTAAATCGGCGCGTAGAGCACTTCGGCTTTGAGCCGCGACAGATGCCACAGGTTGGCTTCGAGCAGGCGCTGCTTGGCGGCGACCTGCGCCAGCGGATCGCAATGCTGCAGGCTGCAGCCGCCGCAGACGCCATAGTGCGGACAAGGCGGGGTAACCCGCGCCGGCGAGGCGGCAAGCACTGTCAGCGTGCTGGCGATCTCATAACTCGGTTTGCTGCGGAAACTCGCATACTCGACACGCTCACCCGGCAAGGCGCCTTCGACAAAGACGGTCTTGCCGTTCAGACGGGTGATGCCGCGCCCTTCGTGGTCGAGCGATTCGATATCACCGATCGGCATGCCGACCGTCGACTCAGGCGACAGCTGGATTGAGCGAGTACAGTCCGGTCAGCGAGGCTTCGGCCAGGATATGCCCTTGCATCGCCGCCCGGATTGCCTGACCGGTCAGTCTGCCGTCCACGGCCAGGATTTCCACGTCGAGGGCATACACGGTGAACAGGTAGCGATGCACGATTTCGTCGTTCCACGGCGGGCACGGTCCATCGTAGCCGTAGTAATCGCCACGCATGTCGTTGTCGCCGGCGAACCAGCCGGTGTAATCGTTGATTCCCTGCCGCGCACCATGCAGCGTGTGCGGGCCGCCTTTGCCGCGCGGCGTCACATCATCGGAAAATTCGCCCTCCTGCACTTCGGTGAGCGAACTCGGCAGATCGATCAGCAGCCAATGGAAAAAATCGACTCGCGGCAGCGAGGCCGGCACGCTGCGTCCTTCCTGATTCACGTCGTCGCCACGGCTCGGCACGTCCGGGTCGTGGCAGATCAATGCAAACGACCGCGTGTCGGCCGGCGCATCGCGCCACGCCAGATGCGGGTTGCGGTTTTTCCCGAGACAGACATGATGCTCGGCGTCGGGAATGCAGAAAGCGAAATCGCCGGCAATGCGTAATCCATCGGAGATGCTGTGGCTGGTCAAGATCATCGTTAAGTCCTCCCGGTAAGTTAATCGGCCGCCTGGCGTCTGAAGTCGCGTAAACGAAAACCAACGGCCCATAGTGTAGCGAAATAGACCAGTACACCGAAGACGATCAACAGCGAAAGTCGCCATAAACGCTCGCTCGTCCGCCATCCCAGCCAGTTGGACGCCTCACCGCCGGCCAGCCACAAGGCCAGACCCATCGCCAGCAGCGCCAGCGCCAGCTTGCCATAGAACAGCCACCAGCCCGGTTGCGGCGTATAGATGCCCAGGCGACGCAGACCGCGATAGAGCAGCGCCGCATTGAGGCTGGCGGCCAGACCGATGGCCAGGGCCAGACCGGCGTGCGCCAGCCAGCCGATCAGCGCCAGATTGAGCAACTGCGTCAACAGCAGGGTCGTGATGGCGATCTTCACCGGCATGCGGATGTTTTGCCGGGCGTAGAACCCCGGCGCCAACACCTTGACCAGAATCAGCCCGAGCAGGCCGACGCTGTAAGCGACCAGTGCGTTGCGGGTCATCAACACATCGTGCGTGTCGAAAGCACCATGATGAAACAAGGTCGTGATCAGCGGAATGGCCAGGATGCCGAGCGCCACCGCCGCCGGCGCGGCGAGCAGAAAGGTCAGCCGCAGCCCCCAGTCGAGCAGCCGGGAGTATTCGCCGATGTTGTCCGCCGCGTGATAGCGGGTCAGCGAAGGCAGCAGGATGGTTCCCAGCGCGGCGCCGAGCAGGCCCGCCGGAAATTCCATCAAGCGGTCGGCGTAATACAGCCAGGAAACGCTGCCGTGACCGAGAAACGAAGCGAAAATGGTATTCAGCAACAGACTGACCTGCGCCACCGACACGCCGAGCACCGCCGGTGCCATCAGCCGGAAAATCCGCCGCACGCCTTCATGGCGAAAATTGAGCGTCAGGCGCGGCAGCATGCCGATACGCGCCAGCGACGGCAGTTGCAACGCCAGTTGCAGCACGCCACCGATGAACACTGCCCAGCCGAGGGCGACGATCGGCGGCGCGAAATACGGTGCGGCGAACAAAGCCATGACGATCATGCTCACGTTGAGCAGCACCGGCGTAAACGCCGGAATGGCGAAGCGGCTCCAGGTATTGAGCACCCCGCCGGCCATGGCGACCAGCGACATGAACAGGATGTAGGGAAAGGTGATCCGGGTCAGGTCGACGGTCAGCGCAAATTTGTCGGCGTCGGCGGCAAAACCCGGTGCCGAGAGATAAACCAGCAGCGGCGCCCCGAGCATGCCGATGGCGGTGACCACGCTGACGATGATGAACAGCAGACTGGCCACCTGATCGACCAGTTGCCGCGTTTCCTCGGGGCTGCGCCGATTCCTGTATTCGCCGAGGATTGGCACGAAAGCCTGCGAAAAAGCGCCCTCGGCAAACAGCCGGCGCAACAGATTGGGCAGCTTGAAAGCGACGAAAAAGGCATCGGTCACCTGCCCGGCGCCGAAAGCGTTGGCGACGACGAAATCGCGCACGAAACCGAGAATGCGCGACAGCAAGGTCATGCCGCTGACGGTGGCGAGGGTTTTCAGGAGGTTCATTGCTCGTCAGACGACCACCGGCGGACACAAAGGGCGCTATCTTAGAGCCTGTCAAAAAACTATGCCAGTCGCCGAGTGGTGATGACCGCGTCGAGGTGCGCGAACGGCAGCGGCCGGTATTGCCCGGCACGGTCGTGCCGGAACCATGTGACTGCCGTCGGGCGCTGTCCCGGTACTCCGATCCGACATCCCTGATCGAGCCGCACCTCGACCAGGAGAGCGGCGCCACACTATCGGATGAAGGACCGATCGATGATTCCATCCTCGTCCCCGCCGTTCTTCCAGTCACGGTGGTTGAGGCCGAGGATGCTGCCGATGTAGTCGACCTTCTCCATGAAACGGGTGAATAGCCTGCGGGTAGGTCGGGAATGCTGGCGAGCGCTGGTCGAGACACTTCCGGCAACGCATGGATGCCGCGGATCGGCGGCAAAGTGTTGCATTTCGATCTCCTATCGGCGACGGGCACGCGCTTTTCTCGTTGACGGCAGCATGACTTGTTATACAAACTGAATACGTCAGGCTCGCGACGGAGTCTTCGCCCAACCAGGTTTGCTCGATGCCCCAATCCCACCTTGATTCGAGCGCCGCCCAGCGGTTGCCGGCCGAATGCCTCTATGTCGATGAACTTGCCCATCTCGCGGCGCACGACTAGGCGCCGCGCCCGCCGGGGTGGAATCTTTCGATGCCGGCCGTGCGCGATTTCATTGCCGGGGTGACGGTCAAAGGCAAAGTCATCCGCCAGAAAATCGTCTGCGCGCCCAGCCTGATCGAGCGCGCGCTGGTGACGCTGGAGTCCAGTCGCGCCCTGCTGCTGGTAGGCGAGCCGGGCACCAGAGCCTGCTGTCGGAATTGCTCGCCGCTGCCGTCTGTGGCAGACCCTGACCATCCAGGGCAGCGCCGCCACGACGGAGGATCAGATCAAGTACGGCTGGAACTACGCGCTGCTCCTCAACGACGGCCCCAGCCGGCAGGCACTCGTTCCTTCACCCCTCTATCGCGCGATGCCGGAGGGTCGCATTGCCCGCTTCGAGGAGATCACCCGTTGTCCGCCCGAGGTGCAGGACAGCCTGCTCTCGGAGCGCCTGCTGATGGTGCCTGAACTGCCGGACGAAGGCGCGCTCTTCGCGTGTCCGGGATTCAATCTGATCGCGACGGCCAACACGCGTCACCGCGGCGTCAATGAAATGTCGGCGGCGCTGAAACGCCGTTTCGCCTTCGAAACCGTCTTCCCGATCGCCAGCTACGACAGCGAACTGGCGCTGGTGATCAGCGAGGTCTCGCGTCTGCTGGCCCAGGACCGCGTCCCGGTGACACCCGACGAATCGCTGATGGAAGTGCTGGTCACGACTTTCCGCGACCTGCGTGAAGGTGTCGATTGCGAAGGCGGGGCCGGTGACAGGGCCATCGCACTCGGACATCATGGCCGCGAATCACCTACCTGAATATTATCGTTTGCAGCCATGTGCTTATGCGTTTGTCTTGTAAACCCAATGAAATCCAGGTGTACTCTCGTCTTTTGGGCGACGAAAATGGTTCGAATTGCAGGGGAGAACTTGATGGACTGTCTTGGCGAACTGGACGATCCGCGCCGAGCGAGCCACGGAATGCGGCATGACTTTCAGGAGATCCTGGTGATCAGCACCAGATAACCGGCTGGCAAACCGAGCGCCGCCTGAGCTTGGTGCGCCAGTGATTAGGCGCAAAACGGCACAGGGCAAGACGCTGTCGCTATTTGCGGACGATCTGACATTCAAGCTTGGCGTTCAGGTGCCTTCGTCACCAGCCTCGATCTGCCGATGCTGGAGGACCGACCGGGGCCGGGCGGATTGTGAGAACCGGATCAAGTCGCCGAAGGCGGACTTCGGCCTGGATGCGTTCAACAGGCGCGACTTCTGGGCCACCGAAGCGGCCTTGGGCTTTGCCATGCTGGCCTACAACCTGATGAACCTGTTCCGGCAGGCCATCTGCGTTCCCGAATTCAGCACACGCTCTCTACTCTGCATGGCCTGGTGCTGGCCATCTGGGCCCCTTGACGCCCAGATGCCAGCCAGGATCGCCTGATGCTGTTCATGCCCAGACGAAAACGATCCTGGTTTGCCGGACTCTGGGCCAATGCCTCTGCTCCTCCCGTCATTCATAAGCTGAAAAATGGCTAATGGACAATCTGGGTTCAAGACGCCGGTGTTGCCGCTTGCCTGCTTTCTTCGGACGTCAGCGCTTTCATCGACAATCGCACGCGTCCTTTCTCGTCCGCCTCGAGAACCTTGACACGCACTTTCTGCCCCTCCTTGAGATAGTCGGCGACCGCATTGACCCGTTCGTTGGCGATCTGCGAAATGTGCAGCAGACCGTCACGGCCCGGCAGAATGCTGACAATGGCGCCGAAATCGAGCAATTTGAGTACCGTTCCGTCGTAGACCTTGCCGACCTCGACGTCGGCGGTGATCGACTCGATGCGGGCTCTGGCGGCATCGGCGGCGTCGCCGCTGACCGACGCGATGGTGATCGTGCCATCGTCCTTGATGTCGATGGTCGTACCGGTTTCCTCGGTGATCGCCCGGATCACCGCACCGCCCTTGCCGATCACGTCACGGATTTTCTCCGGATTGATCTTCATCGTATACAGCCGCGGTGCGTAGGTCGACACTTCCTCGCGATGACCGGACATCAATTGTTGCATCTGCTCGAGGATGTGCAGGCGGGCTTCGCCGGCTTGTGCCAAAGCGACCTGCATGATTTCCTTGGTGATTCCCTGGATTTTGATGTCCATTTGCAGCGCGGTGACGCCGCTGGCCGTGCCGGCGACCTTGAAGTCCATGTCGCCCAGGTGGTCCTCGTCGCCGAGGATGTCGGTCAGCACGGCAAAGCGGTTGCCTTCCTTGATCAGTCCCATGGCGATTCCCGCGACGTGCGCCTTGAGCGGGACCCCGGCGTCCATCAATGCCAGCGAGCCGCCACAGACGCTGGCCATCGAGCTTGAACCGTTCGATTCGGTAATTTCGGAAACCACGCGCATGGTGTAGGAAAATGCTTCCGGCGAAGGCAAGACGCCAACCAGTGCGCGTTTGGCCAGTCGACCATGGCCGATTTCGCGGCGCTTGGGTGAGCCGACGCGACCGCACTCGCCGGTGGCGTAAGGCGGAAAGTTGTAATGCAGCATGAAGCGTTCGCGATATTCGCCGGACAGCGCGTCGATGATCTGTTCGTCGCGACCGGTGCCCAGCGTGGCCACGACGATGGCCTGTGTTTCGCCGCGCGTGAATAATACCGAGCCGTGTGCGCGTGGCAAAACGCCGGAACGGATGCTGATCGGACGAACGGTACGCGTATCGCGCCCGTCGATGCGCGGTTCGCCGGCCAGGATGCGGCCACGGACGATGCGGGCTTCGATCTCGGCGGTCAGTGTACGGATGGTGTTGCCGTCCGGCGCATCGTCGCCGGTGCATAAGGCGTCAGCCGCGCCGTTGACGATCTCCTTGACGCGTTGGGTGCGCTGTTGTTTGCTGGTGATGCGATACGCATCGGCGAGATCATTTTCGACCAGGACGTTCAGTCGGGCGATCAATGCGTCGTTCTTTGCCGCCGGGGTCCAGTCCCATTCCGGTTTGCCGGCCTCTTCGACCAGTTCGTTGATCGCTTCGATGACCGCTTGCATCGATTGGTGACCAAAGACCACCGCACCGAGCATCACTTCCTCGGACAGTTCCTTGGCTTCCGACTCGACCATCAATACTGCACTGGCCGTTCCGGCGACGACCAGATCGAGCTCGCTGGCCTTGAGTTGCGATACCGTCGGATTGAGGGCGTATTCTCCATTGAGGTAGCCGACACGTGCCGCGCCGATCGGGCCATCGAAGGGGATGCCGGAAATCGCCAGCGCCGCCGAGGCGCCGATCATCGCCGGAATGTCGGGGTCGACTTCAGGATTCAAGGAGACGACCATCGCCACGATCTGCACTTCGTGGTAAAAACTTTCGGGAAACAAGGGTCGCAACGGACGATCGATCAGGCGCGAAGTGAGCGTTTCCTTCTCCGAGGGACGTCCTTCGCGTTTGAAAAAGCCGCCGGGAATCCGTCCCGCCGCGTAGGTCTTCTCGATGTAGTCGACGGTCAGCGGGAAGAAATCCTGCCCGGGTTTGGCTGTTTTGTTACCGACCACCGAAACGAGTACGACGGTGTCGTCCATTGAAACCAGCACCGCGCCACTGGCCTGTCTGGCAATTTCACCAGTCTCCAGAGTGACTGTGTGTGCGCCATAAGTGAAGGTTTTCTTGACGATATTAAACATGGTTCCCTTTCTCAATAGTCTGGCGCGTAGTGCCTGGCGAATACGGCCCGCCGCTCAGCTAACGCACCAGTTTGGCAAAAAAGCCGTTGAAAAGAAAAGAGCGGCGCAACCCTGAGGGTTGGCCGCCGATGACTTTTCGAGTCGCTTGCATCCGACCGCCATGCGGTTCGGTATGCGGGCTTACTTGCGCAGGCCGAGTCGCTGAATCAGGGTACGGTACGAATCGACGTTGGTGCGTTTCAGGTAATCGAGCAGCTTGCGGCGGCGGCTGACCATGCGCAGCAATCCGCGGCGCGAGTGGTTGTCTTTTTTGTGTTCACGGAAATGGCCGGTCAGGTCGTTGATGCGTGCGGTCAGCAGGGCCACTTGAACTTCGGAAGACCCGGTATCACCGGTACTGCGTTGGTAATCGGTCATGATTTGCGCTTTCTGCGCAACGGTAATCGCCATGTCAAACTCTCTTTCAAAAGAAAAAAAGCGCCGCCCCGGTTTGATAGAGCCAACGCCAACAAAAAATATCGTAAATCGCTTGGCGAAGCGAATCTGCAATTCTAGCCGCTGATGTACTAGGCGGCAAGTAATACAAAACTCTCGATACGATAAAACTAAAAGTATCGGTTTGTGGATAAACGGAGCGCGGATCCACTGTAGTATGCTGTCAGTGTCATTTTCAGAAGGCGAACTCACGCAATGTCGGACGTCGGTCGCACTTGCCGACCAAGTTTCGGAAAAATACAATCCATCGTGCTGATTGTCGTCTTTCGTGTTCCGTCCCGGACCGATCATCCCAAGAGTGTATGCCTTTTCCGTCGGGATTCCGGCGCCATCGATACCTGCCGTGGTCCCGACATACAGGACTGGCGTTCAGCTTCTCCCCACGCTAAGTCATTCGGCTTCCGTGTCGTCAATTTCAGCTCAGCGCTTGCCACAGCTTCGCCTTAGTCTATCCACATCAGTTTGAATCGCACCCCACTTGATATGGATCAACCTGTGCGTCGCGGTTTGGACTCTAAACTGCCATGCTTAAATACGATCGATTCCCAATAACAGGCGAGATTGGTTCGCAGTCCGCTACGCCGTTCAATTTCAGGAATATGCGATGAAACCCGTTGAAATCACTAATGCCTTGCAAATTCACCGTCCGCATACCGGCAATCTTGTCGGCGTCGGTCTCTACCGGCTGTTTCGTCTGGTTGCCATGGAAGACATTCTCGGTACCGGCGCTTCGGCAATCAGTTACTACGCCGGGAAAAAAATGGGCAAGGAACTGCATCTGAAAAAACTCGAGGAATTCCTGGCGCTGTGCGACGAGCTGAAAATCGGTCAGATCGAAGTGCCGGTGATGACCGAAGAAAAAATCCACGTCGATGTGCACGAATGTGTGACCTGTTCGGGATTGTCCCCGGTCGGTCGTGCGCTGTGTCATTTCGAAGGCGGTCTGATCGCTGGCGTCGTCGAAGGGATTCTTGGCAAGCACGTGCAGGCGCATGAGGTCAGTTGCATCGGCGGTCTGGGCAACAAAACTTGCGGATTCGAGCTGGAGATCACCTCGTAACAGAATCAATCGCTGCGGAGAGCTTACCCGACACAGCTGCAGTAGCGTCGCGATGCGAAGGATTGGCCGCCAGCATAAGCTCTGGCTGATGGCCAATCCCTTTGGTCGTCAGAGAACTTCCAGCCGGAAGAATGCGGACGGGTTCACTGTTTTAGAAACCGTCCGGGTCGGTCATTCCGAAGCGGACAGTTGCCTGGCCAGATTCTCGAGCATCCGCACATGCAGATCATCCCCTGCAGCACGTCTAATTTTTAGCAGATCCGCCAGCTGTTCGAACTGCCTGCGCAGCGAGTCCCAGTTGCTCAGGTAGTGTGGAACCTCCTTAGCCAGTTCACGATACTTGACCAATAGCGTTCCATCGTCACTCCCACCTGCGATCAGGTGTTCGACCAGTAGCGCATCGACGGCACTAGCCGCGTCCCAAAAATCCTGGTTGTCATTGAATAGCCGCTTGGCCTCGACCCCGCACTGACGGGCGATTGCCGTGCCGCTATCGGCAGCAAACAGACGATTCCCGGCCAGCCAATCGAGTTGCAAGGCATTGAGCGTATTGTAGGGACGCGATGGACTGCCGCTACCCTTGAAATAAGCCTCAGCCGCCTGAGCGAGCACGGGCATGATCATTTTCCAGGCTTTTTTCTCTCTGGCCAGGGCCAAGGCCTTACGTTTGAGCGCGCTGCCAAGTAAAGCCTGACGTTCGCCATGCACTGACGCGGAACCATCGGCAGCGGCCGCGAGCCGCTCCAGCGCCTGCAGGCGATCGATGGCACTGTCGATCAACTGCAATCCGCTCTTGAAGTCACCCTGACGAATGAGGGCGTCGCCTTCACGTGCTTCGAGGTTGGCCAGTTGCTCGGCGACAGAGCACGTGACACGGGCTTCATCGAGCGGCTCTTGGCCTTGTAGGGCGGCAAGATAAGCCGCACGGGCAGCGGCAAAGCCGCTGGCGCCAAGGGCTTTGTAAAGATTGGCCAAAACTTGCTGTACCTGCGGTCGTTTCCGCCAATCATCGGGACAATTCGCCAGCTGATTACCTACCCAATTCTGGTCGTCGGCAAAAGCTGCCCGTCTCGATGCCGTGTCTTGCGCGCAGTCCAGACGTCGGCTTTCCAGGCTATCGAGCAGTTCCTCGACTGCCACATAAGAAACTCCCTGCGATCGGTTCGGTTTCTGATCGACTCTGAGCCGATAGCCGGGATCGCCATAAGCCTGATAGGCGCCCCAGGTATTGCTGCCCGGATGCTGTTCGTAAGTCGTCTGTCGGGCGGCGAAAATGGCATCAGCAAATTTCGCTCCGCCAGCCATGTGCGCAAAGAAAGTGCACGAGAAGGTTTTTGCAGCGTCATCGTCGATCGCCCAGCCAGCCACCACCACGCAACGCACGCCGATATCGATCAGCTCGCGCGCCAGACTGTAGGCCAAGCGAGTGGGGCTGCGCAGTGAGTTCATGCCGGCCTGGTAACAACAGTTGAGAAACACGATTTCCGGAACCACTTCCATCGCCCCGATTTCGACGGCGGTAATCAGCATGCCATCAGAGAGCACTACACCGGTATAGAGTCGGCCATCTTTCGCGCTCATTTCGAAGATGCCGTGTCCGCAGATGACCAGCAAACGATACGGCTGTTGGTAGAGATGATTGAAAACGGCGAGAAAATCGCTGTCTTCGCGACAATAAACGATGTCGGTCCAGTCGACGGCGTTCAGGCACGCGCGCAGGGCCTCACCCTCCGCCACCGCGCCCGGTAATTTCGGCAAGGCGTCGGGGACATCGGCAAAACGCTGCGTCAATCCTTGCGTGCTCGGCGAGACGATCAGGCACGCCGAGTTTCTGCCCGCTGTCGGCACGTTGGCGCGGTAGCGACCGGTGATCAACTGACGGACCATCGGCATGCGTACTGCCAAAGGCTCTTCGTCGGCCTGCAGCAATTCCCAGGGCAGGCCGGCGGTGTAGCTGTCAAGAACCAACAGCAGTCGCTGCAGTTCCCGCGCAACGACCTTGAATTCGACAGGCACCAGCAACTGGAACAACAGCTTCGCCAGTTGCGGATCATGCCGCGGCTGCGCGCACTGTTTGAGGACGATGGCCTCGATCAGTCCTGGCTGGCTTTGCTGGTACCTGGCTTCGGCGCGTGCCCGTTGCGAGAGAAAAACGTATTTCAATGCCGTCGGCAGACGCCTTTTCCCCGTAGCGGATTGATCCGGCGGCGTCTGACCGGGCGACTGGTTGCTGGATGTCGTTTGGTCATTGCCCGCTGACGGCGCCGTCGAACGATCCGCTTCGCCGGCTGTTTCCGGACAGTCTCCATCAGGTTTGTCCGCATCGGTGACGATCAGGCGCGACCAATAGCCCAATGCCTGCTCGGCCGACAGCCTCTCGCGGACACCTTTGCCACTGCGCAAGCCGCGCGCGACGTCCAGTTGCACATTCAGACGCTTCAGCCGGCTGGCCAATGCGCGCGGCAATGCCAACACGGCGCGTGCCGCGCTGATCGCCATATCGCGATAAAGATCTATGAAGGTCAGGGAACCGACGGACAATTTACAGCCCGACGTCAACTCGATAGCCTGGCTGAATTGACGGTTGGCTTCGAGAACGCCGCAGGTGATGGCCGCGACAGACTCCGAAATGCTGATCTGCAAGGTCGAATTGCAGCCGATCAGCAGGCTGTAGAGATGGACCGATTGATCGTTTTCATTTGCCGTATTCGCGTCGCGCAACAGCAGCAGCAGACGTAAGACCCCGGCACGGACAGTTTCAGTCAGTTGGTGCGCACCGAGTTGGCCATTGAAATCACCGAGTCCGACAACGATCGCCCCCGGACGGCTGCCGCGGGCGATCTGGCCGGAACTGAGCGGCGGCAACACGATCGCCGAACTGCCGATCGGACCGGCATAGACACCGAGTCGCTCGCGTTCGCTGAGCCGGCCTTCAAGCCGGGCATCGAGGTTAGCCTCGGCAGCGGCGATCGGGTCG
>CAYRXO010000108.1:0-12152 GCA_964428215.1 uncultured Candidatus Accumulibacter sp.
CACCTGGCCCGAGCGGGGATTGCACGATCCCTGGCGGCTGGGCGCTTTTCTCGGGGCGCTGGCCGCTTTGCTCGCCCTGCTGGCTTTTTTCTGGTCGTGGCAGGTGGTGCCGCTGATCGACGAAGAAAAACTCTATTTCGAGGTGCTTTTCTGGGGCGGCGGACACGTCCTGCAGTTTCAGCACGCCTTGCTGATGGTCGTCGCCTGGTTGTGGATCGCCGCCGAACTGGGCGATCGATCCGCCAGCGCTGCGCCGCGAGCCGTCTCGGTGATGTTTCTGATCGCGGCCGTGCCATTGCTGGCCGTGCCGGCGATCTATCTGCTGGTGCCGGCCGGTTCGCTGCCGCATATGGAACTGTTCGCCAAGCTGATGATCTGGGGACATCCGTATATGGCGCCGCTGATCGTGCTCGGCGTGCTGTCGCTGTTCGGCTTGCGCGGGCAGCCGGCGAGTCCGGGCAAAGCGGCATTTATCGCCTCGCTGCTGCTGTTTGCTGTCGGCGGCGTGCTCGGTTATCTGATCCAGGGCGTCAATGTGGTCATTCCGGCGCATTACCACGGTTCGACGGTTGGCGTGACTCTGGCTTTCATGGGTCTGACCTATGTCCTGCTGCCGCGACTCGGATTTGCCAATCCCTCTGGCCGGTTGGCCGTCTGGCAGCCGTACGTTTATGGTTGCGGCCAGATGATCCACATTCTCGGGCTGGCCTGGTCGGGCGGCTACGGCGTGCAACGGAAGACCGCTGGCGCCGAGCAGATGTTGACGACGTTGCCGCAAAAAATCGGCATGGGAATGATGGGCGTGGGGGGATCGATCGCCGTGATCGGCGGTCTGCTGTTCATCATCGTCTGCTGGCGGGCGATGCGCGGAAGGCGGCTGGCACGATGAGCTGGCGCATGTTGGCCGTCATCGCTGTCGCTGCAATCACCTTGGCTGGGCTGGCTTGGCTGCTGCCGGCGACTTTCGCGCCGAATCAACGCGCTGTCCCGCCACCGGTCACGACTTCGGCGTTACAAATGAGCGCCGCGGAAGTGCAGCAGACGGTGCAGGAAGTGCTCGCCCTGACCTTGCCCGATCTGGGCGGCCAACGGCAGTCGATTGCCCAGTGGCGCGGCAAGATTCTGGTGGTCAATTACTGGGCCAGTTGGTGCGCGCCGTGCATCGAGGAAATGCCGGCCTTTTCGCGCTTGCAAACCCGTTATGCCGAACAGGGAGTGCAATTCGTCGGCATCGGCATCGACGAGCTCGAGAATATGCGAACTTTCGTGCGGAAAACACCGGTAGCCTATCCCCTGCTGCTCGCCGAACTCGGGAAAGGGCAACAAGCCGGGCAACAGGTGAAAGGTTTGCCTTATACCCTGATCATCGACCGGGAAGGGCGCTTGGCAGAGAGCCGCCTGGGCCGTTTCGACGAAGCCGCGCTGGAAAAAGTCCTGCAGCAGCTGCTGCAGCAATCGATCCGGCGTTGAACTACAGCGGATTATCTCGCCCGCCGGCCATTTGGCAGCGCGGTGGACTGTTACTGCCGACCGGTCTGGCCCCTGTCGCTGTTGCTGCCTGCCGGAGTCTGCACACGACAAGATACAGAGTTAATGACGTGATCTTGCCAGAATTTTCGTTTGGCACGATGATGCTCGCCTGAATGGTTGCTCCTGGCCAATTTTGCGCCGCAACGAGCGCCGACCGGCTACAATCTATCCAGGTGATGAATACGCGCAGTTCAAAGTCATTGATACTTGTCAAATACGGGAAGCAGCATGAGGGTACCGAGGCAAGTCGATCTGCTCGCCAAAGCAAAATGAATACGAGTAAGGTAAGGTGATCAAAATCCTTTTTGTCTGTATGGGTAACATCTGCCGTTCGCCGACTGCCGAAGGAGTCTTGCGTCACTTCGTGCGCGAGAAAGGTCTGGAAGACAAAATTGAGGTCGATTCGGCAGGTACGCACGGTTACCACGTCGGCGAAGCGCCCGATCAGCGCACCCAGCGAGCGGCCGCCCGGCGTCATTACGACTTGTCCGACATGCGCGCCCGCAAAGTGGCCGCGCAGGACATCGGCTATTTCGATCTGATTTTGGCCATGGATCGCAACAACCTGGACGTGCTGAAACGCATCTGCCCGCCGGACAAGCACGACCGTCTCGGTCTGTTGATGAAATACGCGCACAACTTTGACGATGAAGAAGTGCCCGACCCTTACTACGGCCTTGGGCACGGCTTCGATCTGGTGCTCGACATGATCGAGGACGCCGCCAGCGGTCTGCTCGAACACCTGGAAGAACGCCTGGCGAGCAACCGTCCGCACGACTGAACGGCGCGTTTAACGCGCCGAATTGCGCACAACGGAGTTGTCTGGCGACGATTTCCGTTTGCCGGAATCGCCCTCAAGCCTGCGCTGCTTCGCCGCCGAGGCCGGCGACCAGATCGTCGAGCAATTGTGCGACTTCGCCGGTCATCAAGGTGCAATCGAGGTCGAAGCGTTCGTCGGCGTTTTCACTCTGCGTTTCTGCTTGTTCCTTGAGAATGTCGAGAAACTCCAGGCGTTTGATTTGCAACAAATCGTTGAGCACGAAAGCGATGCGGTCACGCCAGGTCATCGCCAGCCGGCTGACCGTCTTGCCGTCGGCGATGTGTTGGCGGATCTCCTGGCCGTCGAGCGGATGCTTGACGTAGCGGACGGCCGCTTTGTCGACGGAACGCAGTTCGAGGTCCTGATCGATGCTGAAACCGCTCGGTCCTTCACCCGCCGCGATCCAGTCCGACATCGCCGCCGCAGGAGACAGATTGACCTTCAGCAAGCGGGCCGGCAGGCTCTCGATGCTTTTGCGCAGATGCTCGGTGAGTTCTTCGGCCTTGGCTGGCGACGCGGCGTCGATCACCAGCCAGCCGTTGCCGCGGTCGATCCAGGCGTAGGTGCTGCGTTGGCGGATGAAAGCGCGCGGCAGCAGTTCGAGCGTCGTCTGCTCGCTCAGTTCGCGCAACTCGCGACGGCCGACGCGGCGCCCCTCCCGGGCTTCGATTTCCCTGGCCTTGTCGTTGACGAAGCGTTTGACGACCGAAGCCGGCAGCAATTTCTCTTCGACACCCAGGCGCAACAGGCATTGCTGATTGACCAGATGAAGCAGGGGACCGCCATCGCGCGGCGGTAGCCAGCCCAGGCTACGCGGAGCGGTGGCGCTGCACTCGAGCAGAACCATCCTGGCCAGTTGCTCTTCGAGCTGCTCGAGATCAACGTGCCAGTTCTTCGGTAGCCGATAGACCTGAAGATTCTTGAACCACATGGCTGTACCCGACAAAAAAGGGGGCCATTATAGGGCTGAACGACGTCGTTTCCACGGGCGAACCCGCCAAGCTGGCGGTTACGGCGGACGGCACTGGCTGTCCGGGAGGGAAGTTGGCGAGATCTGGTGCAGAAATAACATCGCGTTTCGCCCGCGCAGTCATTGGGTCAGCGTTTAAAAAAATTATTTGCTGCGTGGTAAAGACTTTGGCGGTCATGCACGGCTGGCAAGCCGAAGCGGAATGGGCGCTGTGCGTGTTATGCTTTGCGGGTTGTCGGTCACCGGGATCGATCGAGGGGATATCCGGCGACTCGTCCTTTTTTCGCTTGCTATCAACGCCATGAGTCAGCCTTCGCCTGCCGTCGACCCGCCGAGCGCCGCCCCGGTCGATTTCTTCATCAGCTATAACCAGACTGACCGGGCGTGGGCGGAATGGATCGCCTGGCAGCTCGAAGCGTCCGGCTACCGCACGCTGTCACAGGCGTGGGATTTCCAGGCCGGCGGCAACTTCGTGCTCGCCATGCAGGACGCGGCGCAGCGCTCGCGGCGCACGCTCGCCGTGCTCTCGAAGGATTTTCTGGCGGCGAAATTCACGCAGCCCGAATGGGCGGCGGCGTTCGCGCGCGACCCGACCGGCGCGGAACGCCGCCTGCTGCCGGTGCGTATCGCCGATTGCCAGCCCGATGGACTGCTGGCGCCGATCGTGTATATCGACCTCGTCGGGCTCGCCGAGGAGCAGGCCAGGGAGCGCTTGCTGGCGCAGGTCGGCGCCGCAGTGGGTAACCTGCGCAGCAAGCCCACCATACCATCGCCGTTTCCCGGTGCGCCAGCGGCGGCAGGCGCGGCGCCAGGCGAATTTCCCGGCTTGCCGGCAGCGTTGCGCGACTTCCGCGCCGCTTGCCTGGCCAGCGCCGACGCGGCGCCGCCGCTGGACGAAGCGAGCTTGCCGTCGATCCTGCGCCATTGCTCGCGCACCCTCGACGAATACCGTCTGGCGCGCATCGCCGAGTGGTCGCAGAAGCGCTACGCGCTCGACCAACGCTGCACCCGCCTGACGCTGCTGCTCGACCAGGGGCCGGACGCGCATGCCGGCCGCTGGCAGGCGCAGACGAAAACCTTCGATGACCTGCGCGCCGTGCTCGCCGAAAGCGGCGAGCCGGCGCTGGTCGTCCTCGGCCCGCCAGGCTGCGGCAAGAGCACGCTGCTGCGCCGGCTCGAACTCGACCTGGCGGCCGACGCGCTGCGCGCGCCGCACGCGCAGGCGGCGCAAACCAGCTTCTTCATTTCGCTGAGCCGCTATCGCCAACCCGGGAATGCGCCCCTGCCCGAGCCGCTCGACTGGCTGAGCAGCGAATGGCAACGCCAGCAGCCGCAGTTGCCCGATCTGGCGACGCTGCTCGCCGGCGGCCGCCTGCGGCTCCTGCTCGACGCGCTGAATGAAATGCCGCACCGCGACGCGGACGACTATCGCCAACGCATCGAGCGCTGGAGCGACTGCGTCGCCGACCTCGCGCATCGCTATCCCGGCACGCGCGTCGTTTTCTCGTGCCGCAGTCTCGATTACAGCGCATCGCTGTCGACGCCCGGGCTGCCGGTGCCGCACGTGCGCGTCGAAGCGCTGACCGACGTGCAGGTCGAACAGTTCCTCAGCCTGCACGACGCCGCCCGCGGTGCGCGCCTGTGGCAGCAACTGCGCGGCACGCCGCAACTCGAGCTCTTCCGTTCGCCGTACTATCTGAAGCTGCTGCTCGCGCAGGCCGACGCTGCCGGCGAGCTACCGCGCGGCCGCGCCGCGCTGTTCACCGGCTTCGTCCGCCAGACGCTCGCGCGCGAGATCGAGGCGCGCAATCCATTGTTTGCTCCCGACGGACTGCTCGCCCGGCGCGACGGCGAACAGATTGTTCGCCATGAATGGCGCAACGCCGTGGACCTGCCGCAACGCGGCCCGCTGCTGCCGGCATTGGCGCGCCTGGCGCACGCGCTGCAGGCGCGGCGCGCGCCCGGTCAGTCGGCACGCGTGCGCACCGCATACGACGATGCGCTGGCGCTGCTCGCGCACGCACGCGGCGAAGATCTGCTGCGTGCCGGCGTCGCGCTGCAGGTCCTCGAGACGCAGTGGGACGAGGTCTACTTCGTCCATCAACTGCTGCAGGAATACTTCGCCGCGCGCGCACTCGTCGCACAGCCGCAGCCGGCACTGGCGGCACTGGCGGCGACCGAATGGCGCGCCGCCGCCATGCAGCCGAGTTTCGCCGAAGTCATCGCCGGGCTGGCGCCGGCCGACCCATTGCCGGCGGCGCCGGCGACCGGCTGGGAAGAGACCTTCCTGCTCGCCGCCGAACTGTTGGCGCATGCGCCGGGTGAGGCCGATGTCTTCATCCGCGCGCTGCGCGCGCACAATCTGCCGCTTGCCGGCCGTTGCGCGGCGCAGCCGGAAGTCAATGCGGCGCTGTCACCGGCACTGCATGTCGAACTGCAGCAGGCGCTGGTCGCGCGCAGCCGCGACCCGGCGGCCGACCTGCGCGCGCGCATCGCCGCCGGGCACGCGCTCAGCGAACTCGGTGATCCGCGTTTCACTCGCCAGCATGGGCCGTACGGCGATTACCTGTTGCCGCCGCGGGTGACGATTCCTGCCGGCAGTTACCCAATCGATAGCGACGAAGGCATCGATCCGGGCGAAGCACCGGCGCGCAGCGTCGAGCTTGGCGCGTTCGCCATCGCCAGCTTTCCGGTGACCAACGCCGAGTGGCGGCTGTTCATGGCCTCCGGTGGTTACGACGACGAACGCTGGTGGGAAGGCGACGCCGCAGAGCGCTGGCGCCGTGGTGAGACGACGGCTGAAGGAGTAAAGCAAGGTTGGCGCGACGCGCTGGCCTGGATACGCGCGAATCCTGCTGCATATGGGCAGATGGGGGCGGACGGTCGGGTGTCAGCGACGGATGCGGCGCACTGGCAGGCGTTGTTGCCGTTGTCGGCCGATGAACTGGAGGCGGCGATGGCGACCCGCATCCCGGGCGGCCCTCAGCGTGAACCCGCCCTCTGGCACGATCCAGCGTTCAACGGCGCCGCGCAGCCGGTGGTCGGCATCTGCTGGTACGAGGCACGCGCGTACTGCGCCTGGTTGTCGGCGCAGAGCCGGCAGCGCTGGCGGCTTTCGAGCGAGGCCGAGTGGGAAGCTGCCGCGCGTGGCGTCGGCGGCCGCAGCTACCCCTGGGGTGACGAATTTGACGCCGCATGCTGCAATATGCATACGACGCATGTGCGTGCGACGACGCCGGTCGGCGTTTTTCCGATGGGTGATACGTCAAACGGGTTGGCCGACATGAGCGGCAACGTTTGGGAGTGGACGAGCAGTGCCTACCAGACGTATCCGTATGTTGTCGACGATGGGCGCGAGGATCACGCCGCGGACGAATGTAAGCGCGTGCTGCGCGGTGGCGCGTGGGGCGACCACCCGGACGTTGCGCGCGCGGTGCGGCGCAACGGGGGCCACCCTGGCTACCGGAGCGACTACTGGGGTTTCCGTCTGGTTTCGCCTGCCCCTATTTCCTGATCGCTGGGTGCTGTCGGCCGCCGCGCAGCGGCGACTGCGATTTTTGGTGTTCCACCTGCCATACGTATGGTTTCCTGGCCGGCGTCATCGGCCGGAGCAGCGTGTGGCTGTCACGCGGGACGACAACTCTTGGCGTCGAGTCGCGCGATGGCAAGGCAGATCTTGCTGACCCGGCAGCCGGCGGGACGGCGCGTCACGGTCGATCCACTCCGGCGGAGTGCCGGCCTGCGCAGAGGCCCGGATCGCGCCGCTATCACCGCGCGGCGCGGCGCGCCCTGCCGAGCGACCGGCAGGCATTTCCCTGCGGCTGACAGCAAGAAGGTCTTCCCGTTCCGTCCCGTGCCCGCCCGCCACGGCAAAACAAGGCATGTCAATGGGCAATAAGCTTGTGTTTCCCTTCCCTCGGCCACGGCGCGCGCCACGACCACGCCCCGTCTCCGCCGGCTCGATCCATTTCCCAGCAGCACCCCGCGCAAGCCATTGAACCGCCCTCACGTCACGCTCCTACCCTGTGACAAATATTGACAAATAGCGCTTTTCAGTCTGCCTGCTGCGCGCTAGTATGGCGCGTCTTTTTCCTTGGAGCGGAGCGACGCCGCTCCGCATGCGAATCGAAGAAGAAAGGACTTTTCGCCTTGAAGCCTACCGATATCGGCGTTCCCGACTATTTTCACAAAGTCGTTGATTGTCAGTGGGCTTGCCCGGCCCACACCCCGGTTCCCGAATACATCCGTCTGATCGCCGCCGGCCGCTACAACGAGGCCTATCTGATCAACTGGACGGCGAACGTCTTTCCCGGCATTCTCGGCCGCACCTGCGACCGGCCCTGCGAACCGGCGTGCCGGCGCAGCCGCGTCGAGGACGAGTCGCCGGATGGTCAGGAGCGCAAGGAGCCGGTGGCCATCTGCCGCCTGAAGCGCGTTGCCGCCGACTACAAGGAGGATATCCGCGAGTTTCTGCCCAAACCAGCGGCGCAGAAAAACGGCCGGCGCGTCGCCTGCGTCGGCGCCGGTCCGGCGTCGCTGACCGTTGCCCGCGATCTGGCGCCGCTCGGTTATCAGGTGGTCGTCTTCGACGGCGACGCCAAAGCCGGCGGCATGATGCGCAGCCAGATTCCGAAATTCCGCCTGCCGGAAGAGATCATCGACGAAGAGACCGGCTATGTTCTCGACCTCAGCGTCGATTTCCGCCGCAGCCAGTACATCGCTTCGCTGAAAGATTTGCTCGCCGAAGGCTACGACGCGGTCTTCGTCGGATCCGGCGCGCCGCGCGGCCAGGATCTCGACCTCCCCGGCCGCAAGGAAGCGGCGAAATACATCCACCTGGGCATCGACTGGCTGGCCAACGTCGCTTTCGGCCACACCAACTCGATCAGCAAGCGGGTGATCGTCCTCGGCGGCGGCAATACGGCGATGGACTGCTGCCGCTCGTCGCGCCGGCTCGGCGGCGAGGACGTCAAGGTCATCGTCCGTTCCGGCTTCGAGCAGATGAAGGCCAGTCCGTGGGAAAAAGAAGATGCGCTGCACGAGGGCATTCCGATCCTCAACAATCTGGTGCCGAAAGCTTTCACTCACAACGGCAGCCGGCTGACCGGCGTCACGTTCCAGAAAGTGCGCTCGGAGTATGACGACAAGGGCCGGCGGACGCTGGTGCCGACCGGCGAGCCGGACCCGCATTTCGATTGCGACGAGGTGCTGATCGCCGTCGGGCAGGACAACGCCTTTCCGTGGATCGAGCGCGACATCGGCATCGAGTTCGGCAAATGGGGTCTGCCGGTGCTCAACGAGGAAACGCTGCAATCGACCTTGCCGAACGTCTTTTTCGGTGGCGACGCCGCTTTTGGCCCGAAGAACATCATCTGGGCGGTGGCGCATGGGCATCAGGCGGCGGTGTCGATCGACCGTCTGTTGAACGGCGAAGAGGTCAGCGAGCGTCCGGCGCCGCTGACGACGCTGATTTCGCAGAAAATGGGCCTGCACGCCTGGCGCTACGACAACGACGTGTCGCACGAACGCCGGCTGCGCGTGCCTTTGCGCGACATCAACGCGGCGCTGAAGAGCATCAAGATCGAAGTCGAACTCGGTTTCGATCCGCAACTGGCGGCGCGCGAGGCGCAGCGCTGTCTGAACTGCGACGTGCAGACGGTGTTCACCACGCCGCTGTGCATCGAGTGCGACGCCTGCATGGACATCTGCCCGATGGACTGCATCAGCTTCGTGCACAACGCCGACGAGGACGCCTTGCGTCCGGCGCTGCGCGCGCCGGCGCTCAACCGCGAGCAGGCGCTCTATGTTTCCGGCACCTTGAAAACCGGCCGCATCATGGTCAAGGACGAGGACGTCTGCCTGCATTGCAGCCTGTGCGCCGAACGTTGCCCGACCGGTGCCTGGGACATGCAGAAATTCCGTCTCGACATCACGCACGCCGGACCGCGCTGCCGCAGCGCGGCCGCCGAACCGCCGCTGCCGCGCAGCGAGCAGCCACAACCTACCGCCGCCTGAGGAATCGCCATGCAGAAGATCGAAGCGGTCAACGATTTCGTCATCAAATTCGCCAACATCAACGGCTCCGGTTCGGCGTCGGCCAACGAACTGCTGGCGCGCGCCATCCTGCGCATGGGTGTTCCGGTGTCGCCGCGCAACATTTTTCCGTCGAACATCCAGGGGCTGCCGACCTGGTTCGAGGTGCGGGTGACCGAAAAAGGCTATCTCGGTCGGCGCGGCGGCGTCGACATGATGGTGACCATGAACCCGCAGACCTGGGAACAGGATGTGCGCGAGGTCGATCCGGGCGGTTACCTGTTCTACGACAGCTCGAAACCGCTGCCGCGCGGCAAGCTGCGTGACGACATCCATTTCATCGGCATGCCGCTGACCGAAATCACCAACGATACCTATCAGGATTCACGCCAGCGGCAGCTGTTCAAGAACATCATCTACGTCGGCGCCTTGTCGATGCTGCTCGGTATCGACCCGCTCGAAATCGAGAAGCTGTTCGCCGAACAGTACAAAGGCAAGGAAAAGCTGCTCGAGCTCAACAACCAGGCGCTGCAGCTCGGCCGCGAGTACGCCCGCCTCAACCTGAAGCCGATCGCCCTGTCGGTCGAGCGCCGCGATTGCGTCGGCGAGCGCATTTTCGTCGACGGCAACAGCGCCGCGGCGCTCGGCTGCGTCTATGGCGGCGCCACGGTCTGCGCCTGGTATCCGATCACGCCGTCGTCGTCGGTGCCGGAGGCTTTCCAGCGTTACGCCGAGAAGCTGCGCATCGATCCGGCGACCGGCGCCCGCCGTTACGCCATCGTGCAGGCCGAGGACGAACTGGCGTCGATCGGCATGGTCATCGGCGCCGGCTGGAACGGCGCGCGTGCCTTCACCGCCACCTCCGGCCCGGGCATTTCGTTGATGACCGAATTCATCGGTCTGGCCTATTTCGCCGAAATCCCGGCGGTGCTGATCAACGTCCAGCGCGGCGGCCCGTCGACCGGCATGCCGACGCGCACGCAGCAGTCGGACATTCTCGCCTGCGCCTACGCCTCGCACGGCGACACGCGGCACGTGCTGCTGTTTCCGGAAGATCCCTACGAATGCTTCGAGATGTCGGCGCAGGCGCTCGATCTCGCCGAACGGCTGCAGACGCCGGTCTTCGTGATGACTGACCTCGACATCGGCATGAACCAGCGCCTCTGCCGCCCCTTCACCTGGGACGACAGCCGCGAATACGACCGCGGCAAGGTGATGACGCGTGAAGCGCTCGATTCCGGCGCCACTTTCGGCCGCTATCTCGACGTCGATGGCGACGGCATTCCTTACCGCACCTATCCGGGAACGCACCCGACCAAGGGCGGCTATTTCACGCGCGGTACGACGAAGAACGCCTACGCCATCTATTCGGAAGCGGGTGCCGACTACACCGACAACATGCAGCGTCTGTTGCGCAAATTCGAGACCGCCAAGTCGCTGGTGCCGCTGCCGGTGCTCAACGCCTCGCGCTACCCGGCGCGTTTCGGCGCCATCTACTACGGCTCGACCGCGCCGGCGATGCAGGAAGCGCTCGCCGCGCTCGCCGAACAGGGCATCTACATCAATGCTTTGCGTATCCGCGCCTTCCCGTTCCAGAATGAGATTGCCGATTTCGTCGCCTCGCATACCAAAGTTTTCGTGCTCGAACAGAATTTCGATGGGCAACTGAAAACGTTGCTGGTCAACGAGGCCGGCGTCAATCCGGCCAGCCTGATCCCGATACTGCACTTCGACGGCACGCCGATCACCGCGCGTTTCATCACCCAGCAGATCGCCGAGCGCGTCTCGCATCTGAACGTTCGTCCCTTGAGAGAAAACAGGGTGGCCTGACATGACTTATCTCGCCAAACCGAAACTGCATCATCCGTCGCTGGCCAAGAACAGCGTTGGTTACACCCGTCGCGACTACGAGGGCAAGATCTCGACGCTGTGCGCCGGCTGCGGGCACGACTCGATCTCGGCCGCGATCATCCAGGCCTGCTGGGAACTCGACATCCAGCCGCACCGGGTCGCCAAGCTGTCCGGCATCGGCTGTTCGTCGAAAACGCCGGACTATTTTCTCGGCAACTCGCACGGCTTCAACACCGTGCATGGCCGCATGCCGTCGGCGCTGACCGGCGCCTACCTGGCCAACCGCGAGCTGATCTACCTCGGCGTTTCCGGCGACGGCGATTCGGCGTCGATCGGACTCGGCCAATTCGCGCATCTGATGCGCCGCGGCGTGAACATGACCTACATCGTCGAAAACAACGGTGTCTACGGTCTGACCAAGGGCCAGTTCTCGGCGACCGCCGACAAGGGGTCGAAATCGAAACGCGGTCAGGCGAATAACGATGCGCCGATCGATCTGGTGACGCTGGCGCTGGTCATGGGAGCCACCTTCGTCGCGCGCAGCTTCTCCGGCGACAAGGCGCAACTGACGCCGCTGATCCGCGCCGCGCTGGCGCATCAGGGCGCGGCGATCATCGACGTGCTGTCGCCGTGCATCACCTTCAACAACCACGCCGGCAGCACCAAGAGTTACGACTACGTGCGCGAACACAACGAAGCGGTCACCCGGCTCGATTTCATCGTTCCGCGCGACGAAATCACCGCCGACTACGCCGAAGGCGAAGTCACCGACGTGCGCCAGCACGACGGCTCGATCCTGCGCCTGCGCAAGCTGCACGCCGATTACGACCCGAGCGACCGCCGGCGGGCAATGGCGTACATCCAGGAGCACGCCGCACAGGGCGAACTGGTCACCGGCCTGCTGTTCGTCGATCCCGACGCGCAGGATCTGCACCAGCAACTCGGCTC
>CAYRXO010000109.1:0-12125 GCA_964428215.1 uncultured Candidatus Accumulibacter sp.
GCAAAGAATAAGGGAAAACGACTTTTTTGAATAGAATCATCCGGTATGCGACAATATTCCCTGTCAGGCTGGCAAAAATCGGGTCACCAGCAAATCACTTTTCTCTAATCGTTCTATCTTCTTGCGTGTTTGCTCAATAAATCATCATAAAGGCGCGCATAACCCCGAGTCATCGCCAGAAGACTGAATCGCTCCTCGACAAGAGTGCGTCCTGCACGTCCTGCCGCCTGCGCCACTGACGGATTCAGCGCATAGCCGGCGATCGCTCTCGCCATTCCTACCGGGTCATTAGCAGGAACCAAAGTCCCGCTATACCCATCGACAACAAGCTCGCCATTCCCGCCTACATCTGTCGCAATCACCGGTAAACCACTGGACATGGCCTCCAGAATGGTATTCGAAATCCCTTCACCCAATGAGGGAAGCACAAAACAATCCAGTCCACGCATGATTGCTGGAATGTCATTTCTATTGCCTGGCAACCACGCCAGATCGGCCACTCCCGCTTCGTCCAGCAGCGTTTGTGACTGTTTGCGCAATGGGCCATCACCAATCATCAACAATCGCAGTTTGTGGCGCAATTCCGGCAATGAACGCAACACTTCAATGAACGCATTTGCCAATGTGGTTTGATCCTTGACGCCTTGCATGCGACCGACGGTACCAATTAACCATAGATCAGGATCCTGAAACGGGCAATCGTCGATGACATTGCGCAAAGTTCTGACTGGATGAAAGCGCTGCGCATCAACACCGTTATAGATTTGCGCGACCTTATTACTGGGAACATGCACCTGTAACTTAAGGTACCGATCCAGATCGCGGGAAAGCGCAATGTAATGTGACACAAACGGCTTATACAGACGACGTAACCATTGATATTTCCTGTTGCTACCGTTGAGATCAACCATGTCGCGGCCATGTTCACCGTGAATTCGAACAGGTACACCAGCCACAAATGCCGGTACGACGACTTCCAACGCCGCCAGATTCCGACTATGCACAATGCTCGGCTGCAACCGTCGAAACAACGAAAAAAGCTGCGGATAAATCCAGAAACCGTGCCCAAGGGGTTTATTCAGCGCAATGTATTCAACATCTGTGCGGTGAATACGCTTGTAAAAATCACTGATTTCAGTCAACGACAATACCGCATGACGGTACTTACTGGCTGACAGGTGATTAATCAAATTGACAACACCATTTTCCAATCCACCTATATCGAAACGGTAAACAACATGCAGCACCAGGGGACGTTGATCAATGGAAAATGTCATTCAATTCTCATTGTCTGTTCGATCGTTTTTTCAATTTCTGGCGCGGCAATTTTGACAAAATCTTCCAGTATTGAAGATGTGGCTTCTGTTGACTTCTTTAATGTATAAACGATAACAACAGCCGAATCATCGCCATGACCGATGATACGAGAATAAGCAGTATAAAGTTTGGCCATAAAGTCACTGGAGGTCCACAAGCCATTGACCCAATACCATTGCCAAACCAATAGCTGGTTTTCAGAAACTGAGCGCAATTCAGCTGTATGCACTTCCAAATCACGATTGTTGAATTGAATATGACTCCTGCCAGATGAAACCTTGGACCAGATCGGATCTCCACTGACAACCAGCTTGTTAATGGAACTGACAAGACGACGATCCTTGTTCTGGTTTCGATAGGCAGCAACAAATAAACCAATAAAATTTTGGTTATTTTCTAAAATCCAATGCTGACTCGCTGAATTATTCTCATATTTGGGAGTCCAGGTAGGCAGGGCATGATCAACGACATTCCAACCAGAGATTGGCGCAAGAGAAGCGATTTTTGAGATTTGAATGCGATCGATCTGCAATTGCCAAAGTGCAATTGGCCAAAGACTTAAAATCAGCAAACCAGAAAAAATCAAACCGCCAAGGGAAATTTTTTTATTAGAAAACTCAGGAAATTGCTCATTGACGACGACTAACATATCAGGATTATTGTCATGCCAACGCGCTCCAATCCAAAACATCAAACCAATAACCAAACCAAAAAAGACCCACCCGTAAATAATATGATCAACTCCAACAGCCAACTTGTTTCCTGACAGATGGCCAAGCATGACAATGATATAAGCGCGCGCCCAGTTCGCGACAACAGGCACCAGAAATGACAAACAAATAAAAATCAGGCGACGCTTCAAAGATTTATATGTTAAATACGCGTACAATGTGCCAACGGTAACGGATGCAATCAAATAACGCACTCCACTGCAAGCTTCGACGACCGACCAGGTTCCAGTTGGAATGACAATTTGCTGACCTTCACTATAAACAGGCACACCGCTCAAACGCAAGCCAAGCACAGTAAAATTAGCGGTCCACTCCATCAACTTGTATTGAGTGAATTCACCGAATGGGACCGCCAAAAGCAAAAAAAACAATGGGAAAATTATTATTTTACTAATTTGAGGGCCAAAGACGGCAACAACAGATGATATCAACATGAAAACTAAAGCGAACTGAGGAACGACATTTACTTCTGCCAACTGCCCAATAAACCAAAGAAAACCTGAAACCGTCAAAAAAAGAAGAGCAGGAAAAAATGGTTCGGGACAATAACGAACTAAAATATCATGTTTTTTCCAAACCAACCATAACGATATCGGAAAAACAATAAAACCGTGCGTATATGTTCCATTATTGATCCAGATAGACACAATGGATGACGCGGTTTCTCTGAACAATAACAGAATCGCCAACCACAGAACAATCAATGCGAGTGCTGCCTGACGCCAAACAGATCGTGACAAAGAAGTCAAAACATCAACGGAGCATTTCATCCAGGAAATTCCAGCGGAGATATTATTCTGCGTTTCCAAAAGCATACCTGAACCACATTGAAAATCCAGATAATATCCAATCAATAATTACTTGTATGATTCTGACCAAGCATTAAACATAGTGAAAAAATTCGGTATGAAAAATTAGCCAAGATTTCGTACGATAAACGGCCCCAACCAGTTTGCAATTGAAATAGGCATACGCCTCCATGTTTCAATCAACAATCGGTATTTGGCATTGGAAGGATTATTCTGAGGAACGCTCTCCCGTCGATACAGGCAATATTCGTAATGCAAGGGTTCTGGCTCAAAACCCCAATTCTTTTTGAATGAATATGAACCGGTTCCCTGTTTGCTTCGTCCGTAGTCAAATATCTTCACTCCTCGTTCACAGGAACGTCGCATCAACTCCCAGTACTTGAAATCATTAGCAGCCAGATCGCGCGCAAAAATTTCATCACCAGCATAATAAGGAAGAACCTCATCACGAAAGTAAAAACTGAGCACGCTGCTCAATGATTTACCGTCTGGAGCACAGATGGTCAGCACTTCACAATCCGAGCCGAATTCCTGCTGGAGAACTTGGAAGTATCGTTTAGGCAAAGCTGGCGTACCGTGACGGTGCACATTATTAGCATACATTAAAAAAAAACGACCGATATCAGCATCGATTTCACTTCTCAAGCCATTTTTTATTCCCTTACGAACCATGGCTCGCTGTTTGCGAGGTATAGCCAGCATATTGGCATCGACGTCCGATGCAATCGATTTGCGAAAACGAACATACAGGTCCTGCACGGGCCATTCCGGGTGACGTCGGTGAATATTTCGCAATTCAAGATGGTCAACATCCAGTCTTTCAGCAATGTTTTTAGCCTCGTTTTCAAGCGCAATCGCTGCTTCAGTACTCTGGGCAACAACACCTCCATAAACAGCAAAAGGTAATGAGACCAGCGAGTTGCCAAACAACCGGCTTTTAACATGCGCAAGTGGCAACACCCCCTCAATTATTCCGGCACGCTCTGTATAGAGAAAGCAAGTATGATGTGCAAACACTTTTCGGATAATTCGTTGCCATCCCGATTTATGAAAAAAAGTAGCACCGGGACATGTAGCGACAAATTGATCCCAAATGTCTCCCATCTTCTTGTCATCCGGATCCAGTTGTTTGATGTTGATCGATGCCCTATTCATTAGATCATCTTGAACGTTATTGCTGTCAGAATTCACAAGCTGATCAGACATTATGCGGTCTTGCCTTGATAAAAATATCGTCCATTCTTCCCCAACGAAAATCTCTTAACAGGCGCTTCAAACGCCCTTCAGTACATCGCAAATTAACATAATGACGAAACCGGGTTTTGGCATTTATCCCTGGAATGCGTGGTTGATTGAAGTCAATTTCCCATGGGTGCAGGTAAAAAATAACCGGTTGCTGATCGGAAAAATTAACCTGTTTCATCAGCCAACGCGAAACACCATAGGGCAGCAAGCGAAAGTAGCCACCACCACTGGCCGGCCAGTTTCTGTCGAAAATCCGGGCAGTGGTCACTGGAAACTCGGTCAAACCCGGGCGTACCTGATGCGAAAACCTTGGGGCGTCAGGCATACCGTAATGATCATGGCGAATGGGATAAATACTTGAGCTATATCGATAGCCAGCTTTTTCCAGGCAATCGAAGGCCCATAAATTTTTTTCGCCAATGGAAAAGCTCGGTGCCCGATAGCCAATCACTTCTGCACCAGACTGGTCTTCAAGTACATGTTTTGACCGCAAGATATCGGCATAGAAAGTCGCCTCGGTCAGATCACTGACACGTTCATGCCCATAGCCGTGACTGGCCAGCTCGTGTCCAGCAGAAACAATTCTCCTCGTTAGCTGTGGGTAATGCTCGGCAATCCAGCCCAAAGTGAAAAATGTCGCTCGTGTTTGTTTCTCTTCAAGGATTGCCAACAAACGATCAACATTCTGTTCCACTCGACACTCATATTTGTTCCATTGAGTGCGCGAAATGAACGGTGCAAAAGCCGAAACTTGAAAATAGTCTTCGACATCAATCGTCAAGGCATTAGTTAGCAAGGTTGCAGGCATTATCAAAATTTAGCTTGTTTATTGACTTCAGTGCGCTCTTCAGAAATCCAAATGACCACTCGCAGACAGTTTGAAATTGATTGTTCGAGTGCGGTGAGTACACATTTCACCATCGCGAAAAGAGTTCCTTCTTAGCATAACGAGTTAAGCGAGCTGAGAGGAATGCTTCTGAAGATTGGCTATCGGTTTGTCAATCCTGTCCAAACACAGCCAACATTAAGCCACCAGCTGTAGTTCATTCACAAGCTGCAGAAAACACTCCGTTAATTGCTGAGCAGACCAGACCCTCAGGCAAGTCTGGTACTGTGATCAATTGATCTTCGCCGAGTTTGCCGAGTAACAAACGTAATGATTAGGGCTTGACTCGTACAGCTTCGACCAGTTGCTGCAACAAGGCTAGAAGTGCTGCGTTGCTCCGCTCGAGTCTGAACAGGCTACGCTCAAGCCGCATCATGCGCTGGTCAGCTTGACCACTTTTCAAATCGGCAATAACTCGTGAAGCTTGGTCTGCAGTATTCCCATCCAGATTCAACCGGGATAGATCAATATCCAGAATATTGCTATCAGTAAGCTGAGAATTCAGGGAATTAGTCACACTTGCCGAGTTTTCTGCAATTTTGCTCGTAATCAGTGAAGCACCGGATTGAGTTTCTTCCCTGATCTCACTGGCAACTTCCTCGACCTCGGCCCTTGTAAAATCCCGCTTGCCGCTCAAATAACCGGAAAGCAGCAAACGGTCGCAGTGAGAGTTGATACGCCGGGGAACACCACCACTTGCCTCAAAGATCGCTTCAAAAGCACCTGCATCAAATCGAGGTGTATCCTGAGCGCCGGCACACCTCAGACGATGCTCGATGTAAGCGCGCGTCTCGTCTTTGTCCATCGGACCAATGTGGCAAGCTGCAATCACTCGCTGGCGTAATTGTTGCATCTGCGGGCTTTGCATGATTCTGCGAAATTCAGGCTGGCCAATGAGAAAGCTTTGCAGCAGAGCTTGTGTGCCAAACTGGAAATTTGACAACATGCGCAGTTCCTCAACCGCTCTAGCAGTCAGGTTCTGCGCTTCGTCAACAATCAACAGACAACGTTTTCCTTGTCGAGTGATTTCGACCAGAAACGCTTCAAGAGATAATAATAGGTCCGATTTGCCGATATTTCGGGTAGGCACACCAAATGCTGCAGCGACCATACGCAAGGTATCTTCTGCATCCAATTGGGTGGTCACCAGCTGTGCGGCAACCACTTTATCGGGATCAAGATCGTTGAGTAGTCCCCGCACTATCGTGGTCTTGCCAGCACCAACTTCTCCAGTGACCACAATGAAACCTTCGTTCTGGTTCAACCCATATTCAAGATAAGCCATCGCACGCTGATGCTGTTTGCTGGCGAAATAGAAAGATGGATCTGGATTCAGCTGAAATGGCTTGCTGGTCAAGCCGTAGAAGGATTCATACATTCGAGTCGATCAAAAGCTGTGAGAAATTCCGCCGGTCAAAGCACTTTCCGAATAATGTACCGTCCCATCGGAAAAAACCCGCCTAAAACCAATATTGCCTTGAGTTTTTGGTGAAATGTTAGTACTTAAAAACAAAAACGCTCCATCGGTCGTTGTTTCCTGCTGACTGTTACCATAACTTCGAGCCTGTTGATGATTCAAAGAGATACTTAATGAAGTCGTCCCGGTAAGTTGGTTCGCCCAGACAATACCAATGCCACGTTGACGGACGCGATTCGACATCAATTGGTCAAGATTTGGCACAAAGGGTTGTCGATCGGAATCGGTGATCGTAAGCGTGACCGTGTTGCGGACCCCAAGGATCGCCAACGACAGTTCCTGTAGTTTATTGAGATTCGGACCGTTTGTTAATGATGAAGCAATCACGGATCCATTTAACGGAATATTATACTGTTGCAATAATTTTAGAACTTCAGATCTGACCGCTTGTGGAGATAAATCGGGATTAGTCGCAGCTAACTGAAGATAATAAAAGTCGTAGGAAGTTATGCCAAGATTATTATTTACAGTTGATGGCAAATATGAAACATCCTTGCTGGCACGGTAGTAAATTTGCGCGCGCTTCATGCGATGCTTGAAAGAAACTTCATACCCGTCACCAAAAAAGCGTTTGTTTTTAAATGCAGACAGTTCTGTTAGCGGCGCAGGTGTCCACACAAAGCCGTATCCGTAATTGTTCCTCGTCTGTTGACTTTCACTGAGATAGTTATTAGATTCCTGTCCGGCATTTACTGAAAAACGCCACTCCGGATTCAGCCGATATCCCAAGGTTAAGCTGTAATTGGTCGACTCGTAGTCTTTGCCAAATGAATAGTCATTATAAATGCTGTCGGCATCAAAAGACCATGTGACTGCACTTAGTGGCGTAGTACCGTTGAGTTTGGTTATCCACTCGTTAGACTGCAAGTCCGCAACGGCATTCGATTTTGAAGAAGTAGTGGATAGTCGATAACGCAACAGATAATCGACCGATGAAAACAACTTTCCCTTGACATATGGGGAAAGAGAGTAATGCGAGGTTTCCGTCTGATTGGTGTTGAAATTTGCGCTCCCCGGTGAAACGGCACCAACCGGATTCAAATACTGTTGTGAAATTGTCCCTAAGCCATCAACAAATAGCCAGTTCTCTATTGCTTCAACCTTACCCACTGCATTCAATGTGTTTTGATGGCGGTTGGCCGATGAATCACGCGCATTGAATATTCCTGAGAAACCATAATCTAGTCGCAGGCTCCCCCGCGCGCCTTTGCCATCAATGGATATCCCTGGGGTAACAACACTGATCAGGTCGCCCGACGAGTTGTCGTAACCTGCATGTGCATTATTTGTCAGAGTCTCCGAGACGCCCAGTTTTGTTGTTATCTGCCAGTTTTCAGCCTGCGCCGCCCCAACGGCTCCAATGCAGACGAGGACTAGCCCGACGCTTGGCCTGACCGAAGTAGATTGATAAACACTGCACAGTCGCTTCAGTGTCGCAACTGGCCATTTCCCAGTTCCTGCAGGAATCGTGCTTGTGCCAGCCCTTTCCAGCCGCTCAATTTGAATCTGAAGCGCCGTAACCATAGCCGTATCCGTATCCGTATCCGTATCCGTAGCCATATCCGTCCTGAGTACTCGAACGAGCCTGATTGAGGAGCATCAGTTTGACAGGACAGGATTCAATAGCTGCCAGTGCGTGTTTGACGTCACTTTTTACCGTACTCTCGGCCCGCACCACCACCACCACCTGTCCCATGTGCGTTGCCAGCACACGAGATTCGGTCGTCATCAGCAAAGGCGGCGAATCGAAAATGATGATCCGGTCGGGATAACGGTTAGCCATTTCATCAAGCAGACTGACCATGGCTTCACTGGCAAGAAGCTCGGTTGCTCGCGAGTGTTGCGTACCGCTGGGCAGGATGCTCAGTTTTTCGACACTGGTTCTCAACAGCACATCAGACATTTCAACCGACTGTTCAGTCAGTACATCCAGCAAACCACGCGCCGGTTGCAGGCCGAGCATTTTCAGGATCGATGGCTTGGGCACATCGGCATCCACCAGCATCACCGTATTGTCCAGTTCCATGGCAATGCTCATCGCCAGATTGATCGCCGTAAAACTTTTGCCTTCACCGGGCAAGGCACTGGTCACCATCACCAGATTACCTCGCTTGATCGGAGCCGCGCCTTTACCCATGGCATTAGCAATCAGCGGCCGTTTGATCACGCGGTACTGATCAGCAATTTGCGAGCGTGGCGCGTCCGGACTGATCAGCCCCATGCTGGCCAGCCCGTTCATATCCAGTTCGACTCGTCTTGACTGCACATTGAGTCTGGGAGCAGACGACTCAATTGTTGCTTCTGTCTCTGCAAGCTCCACCTGCGTCGCAGGATTCTCCGGCAGATCCTGCTCGGCAAACCCGGTAGTTTTTTCTTCAACAATGCTGTCCTTGACTATCGGGTTGGCAGCAACAGACGGGATCTCCACGCCTGCTTTCCGTAATTGCTCGAGGCGCTTGGCTGCTTGTTCAATCAGGCTCATCAGCTATCCTCACGCAGAACGGGCAGAAAAAAGGAACAACGCCAGCAATCCTGCCCCATAGGCTCCTAACAAGGACAGACAGGCGGCCGCAAATCGCAGCAGGTCTTTTCGATCCTGGCGTTTACGGGACTCTGTGGAAAGCATCGAAACCGAGCCGAGCAAAGGCAGACCACTCATCTCGCGTAAGGAGCGTGAGTCGAAAAACACTGGTCGCAACTGACTCGTGGCAAAAGCGGCGGCAATACCCGCCCCCAAGGCCACCAACAAGGTCAAGGGGAGAAATAACGAGCGATTGGGTGCCACAGGCTTCGGCGAAACACGCGGCGGATCGATCAGCCGAAAGTCGACACCAGCAGCATTATCCATCTGGCTCCCGATAGTCGCCGATTCGCGCCGTTGGACCAATTGCTCATAGTTCTTTTTATTGATGTCGTAGTCACGGTTCAACTGGGCAAATTCAGCTTCGATCTGCGGAACCATTTTCACCGCGCTTTTCAACCGTTCATAACGCGCCTGATACTCGGCAACCCGGGTGCGCAAACCGGCAACCGAAGCTTCCGCTTCCGAGAGAGCAATTTTCAGTTGTTGTTGGACAGGGTTCGCTCCGGTTGGCGAGCTCACGGTAGCAGCCGTGTTCCGTCGGGCAGCAACCTCCTTGCGCTTCTGTTCTTCAAGCTCCTTGATACGGTTGCGCGTGCTGACCACGTCCGGGTGTTTGTCGGTATAGCGCTGCAATAAAGCGTCTAGATTGCGTTGCATGGCATCGAGTCGGCTGTCGATCTCAGGTATTGAAACACCCGAAATCGATTCTTGCGTCGTGTCGGGCAGTAACACCGGCTCTTCACCCAACAATTGACGCTTGAGTGCGTCTCGCGATTGCTCGGCTTCACGCAGGGCCAGCCGACTCTGCTCGAGCAAGGCACTGGTCTCGGTCATCTTGCTGAAATGATCCTTCCCTTCACCCGACTGGACCTCAAGATTTTTCAGCTTGAACTCTTTCAGTTTGGTCTCTGCTTCTTCGAGTTTCTTTTCATACCCGGCGATTTCCTTGTCAAGAAACTTCCGGGCTGATTCACTGTCCTTGCGCGAATCCCCCAGGTTCGATTCGACAAAAATGGAAACCAGTGATTGCACTACCCGCTTGGCACTTTCCGGCTGCGTGTCCCGATAGCTGATCGAATAGATGTTATCCCTGCTGGTGTTGGTAATTTTCAGCGCCGACATCAAACTTTCCGTCAAATTATCACGCTCGGCCTTGGATTGAATCTTCAGATCTAGATCGGCCATACGGATCAGTTTTTCCACGTTCGGCCGGCTAATCAAGGTACGGCTCAACATCATGACCTGCTGATCGACATTGGGCTGCGTCACCAGCCCGGCCATCAACGGCCGAAGTATTGACTGCGTATCGACGAAAATTCTGGCCGTGGCTTCGTACTTGTCCGGAATGGAGAGGACGGCCAGCACACTGGCCAACCCGACCACCCAGGCAACGATGATCGCCAGCCAGCGGCATCGCCACATCCCCCGCAGGACCGTTGTCACTTGTCGGAGCAGTTCATCCATCGGTTTCAGACTCTATCGTTTCGGTTAAAGATACACCACTCTCGGTGCTGCCAACGGGAACGGCAGACAATGAGCTGCCCGGTCCCGCACGCTTCTCCGATCAGAACCAGCTTTGCGGAATGATCAGTACATCGCCCGGCAGAACGTCAACATTCGCCGAAATGTCGCCACGACGGATGAGATCGTTCAATCGGACCCCGTACTGCTTGTTTCCCTCAGCAGCACGCAGAATGCTGGCACCGTTGCCATTGGCGAAATCGGTCAGACCGCCGACCGCGATCATCACATCCAGCAAGGTCATGTTCTGTTTGTACGGAAGCGCCTGCGGCTTGGCCGCCTCGCCAACCACACGAATCTGTTCGTTGCGACTACCGATAAAGCTGGTGACGATGACGGTCACCACCGGGTCACGAATGAAAGTCCCGAGCGCTTTCTCCATATCCCGCGCCAAGGCTGTTGGCGTCTTGCCCATGGCCAGCATATCCTCGATCAGCGGAGCAGCCACCATGCCATCCGGCCGCACAGGTACAGTCATCGACAATTCAGGATTGCGCCATACCAGGATGTTGAGCATGTCACCCGGACCGATGTTGTAGCGATACTCAGGACTTGCGGCCGATGTTGGTGCTGGAGGAAAAGACGCACATCCGACAAGCCAGGCTCCCAGCATTCCTACCACAAACCAACGAAACGCGATGCCAAAGCAGGCATGCAAGCGTGTAAGCATTTTTCTCTCCTTATCAGTCGCCAGTCTTGTTACCAATGACCATGAATCCAGAAGACATCAGTGATACCTATGATTGAGTGCGCCACAGTATAGTGGAATCGGGCTTTGAGACAAAAGAATCATCTGCACCACTCTCCTCCTGCCATTTGTAAGCACCGCGTGCCTTATCTTCTCTAGTGAATGCAGTTCCTGAAGCAAGGAGTACATCCGTCAACCCGGATTGAATTGAATCAACCCGATGCGCATTCCCAAGTGAACGGCTCCATGGCGAAAAAATGAACCACCAACTCGAAGAGTAATCCCCTGGTGGCAAAACGCCAGCCAAAAAACGCACAGCCAGGGTAATCTGGCCGAGCAGGAGCAGCCGGGCGGAAATTTCTTGTCTCGCATGAACAAGAAAGCAGCATCTCAGTTTGCCAGCATTTCAACGGATCCGGAGCAGCGGCTCTCCCGTCATCCATTCGACGATACGCCGCCCGCCAAGGATCGTCTCGGCCAGAACGAAATGACGATGATCCGCCTGCAGCGCACCGATGATCGCCGCGCGCCGGTCAGGCGGCTGCGCGCGCATGGCGGCCAGCAAGGTATTGTCGACTTCCAGGGCCACTATCGCCAATAAATTGCCTTGATCAGCCACTTTGAGCGGATCGAGTCCCGGGAATCCGCAGCCAGCGGCACCGACGTCTCCACCGGCAAGGCTTCTTCATGTCACGGCATGCCAACAGCCGAATGTCGGACAATTTCGTTCAAAGTGGTGGCGCACCCGCCTCTCGGGTCACGCAGCGGGCGAATCTCGGCACCGTTTGTGCGCGTTTGGCGAACCAGTTCGTGCAAGGGAAACGCAGATTTATTCCCGCCAGCCCCCACACTTAATATGACAATGTT
>CAYRXO010000110.1:0-12044 GCA_964428215.1 uncultured Candidatus Accumulibacter sp.
ATGCTGACCGGCGACAACCCGCACACCGCCGAGGCAATCGGGCAGCAGGTCGGCATCGACCAGACCCACGGTAACCTGTTGCCCGAGGACAAGCTGAAAGCGGTGGAAGCGTTCAGCCACCAAGGTACGGTCGGCATGGTTGGCGACGGCATCAACGACGCGCCGGCTCTGGCACGCGCCCATATCGGCTTCGCGATGGGTGCGATGGGCACCGACACCGCGATCGAGACGGCCGACGTTGCCTTGATGGACGATGACTTGCGCAAGATCCCGACTTTCGTCCGCCTGTCGCAAGCCACGCGCACGGTGCTGGTCCAGAACATCGTCTTGGCGTTGGGCATCAAGGCCGTGTTTCTGCTGCTCACCCTGATCGGTCCGGGCACGATGTGGATGGCAGTGTTCGCGGACGTCGGCGCGAGTCTGCTGGTGGTCGGCAACGGGTTGAGGCTACTGCGGAGATGAGCCGCTTCGATTGAGAATCCGCAACGTATATGGCCTCAATTCGCCGGACCTTCCCATATCACCCGCCCATGCAAAGGCTGAGCTTGGCGGATGTTGTCGGCAAAGCGGCTTTTCCACTGCGTCAACTGTGCGGTGGATAGTTCAAGCGGCTTTTTCATCACCATCCAGGTGACGTTTTCGGTACACGGCGAGGCGGTCAGCGAACCCGCGTATCGGTAGTAGTCGCTGTGCGCAGGCAATAGGGAAATGACATTGAGACGGTTGTCGGCGAAACGCTTGTTGCCTTCGTTACGAGCGGGAATTTTCGGCCACAGACTGGCGAGCAGCGGATTTTCGGCGCCACGGCGGAAGAGCAGTACAACTGCCAGCAATTGCCCGCTACGGCTGCGGTGCAGCAGATGCGCGGCAAAAGGGAATTCCTCTCCCACCAGACGATCGCCGCCCGGGCTGTGAAAGTGCAATTCTTCGAAGCGGTAAGTGTCCTGCCCGATGCGCAGTTCGCCGCCGTCGTCGATGCGCAGACGAATGGTATGGCCATCGTTGCGCATTTGTAAGGGGACCGGCCGGTAGGCGAACGACAGCGGCGGCAAATCCTTTTTTACTGCCGCAACGATATCGATCGGCGACTGACGCTGGCCGTTGCGGCAGAGCGGGCTTTCCGCATGGCCCGCGACCGGCCAGCAGAGCAAGTACGACAAGAGCAACGGGCAGAGAAAAGATAAGATATTGACAAACATGAAATTCTTTCAAGTGCTCCGAAACAGGGCAGGTCCTGACTTTCGCAACGACCCAGTTGCTCATTAGACCATTGCCGTCCGCACAATCCAAGCCTCTCCGCGCGTGCGCATGTGGGAAAAGCCATTTTTCCCCTAGCCTGTGCTCCCTGCTGCTCGATCAGGGTTCTGCATGATGGTGGATGCGCTGCGCTTATCCCCCCTACCCGACCGCTGGCGAGCGCTTCGTCGTCCGAATGCCGTCCGCTGCTGACGGCCATGTACAATGGCCCGCGTCCAGCCTTGAGGAGTAAGCCGTTGCCGTCGTTTCGCCCACTCTCGCACCCGACCGGCGGCTGAATGACGCCTGACGCGCCCTCGCCTGCCGCCGCCGTTCTTGTCCCCCGGGAGGATGGCACGCTGCAGGTCGTCGTTTCCGGGCACTGGCGGGTTGGGCAAGCGCTTCCCGACCCGGCGCCAATCGTTACGGCGCTCGACGGCGCCGCCGCGCTACGGCTGGCGGCTGAGCGGCTGGACGCCTGGGACAGCAGCCTGCTGGTCTTTCTGCTCCGTCTCTACGACGCCGCCGTGCTGCGCCAGCGGCCGGTCGATTGCCAGCCGCTGCCCGACGGGCTGGCCCGCTTGATCCGCCTGGCGCGCGTCGTGCCGCGCGCCGCACAGCCGCCGCTCGCCAGCCGGCCAACCTGGCTGGCGCACATCGGCCATGCGGCGCTGGCGCGCTGGCAGAGCTTTCCGGAGTGGCTGTCCTTCATCGGCGAACTGACATTGGCCACCTTGCGCTTCTTCATCGGTCGCGCGCGCTACCGGCAGGAGGAATTTTTCTGGCTGATCGAGGAATGCGGGCCGCGCGCGCTGCCGATCGTCTCGCTGATCAGCTTTCTGGTCGGCACGATCCTCGCTTACATGGGCGCGACGCAGTTGGCGCTCTTTGGCGCGCAGATCTACATCGCCGATCTGGTCGGCATCGGCATGGTGCGCGAGATCGCCGCGCTGATGACCGGTATCATCCTCGCCGGGCGAACCGGCGCCGCGTTCGCTGCACAACTGGGCACGATGCAGGTCAACGAGGAAATCGACGCCCTGCGCACGCTCGGCATCCCGGTGATCGAATTCCTCGTCCTGCCACGTGTGCTGGCGTTGCTGCTGATGGCGCCGCTGCTGACCTTGTATGCGGCGGTGGTCGGCGTGCTCGCTGGTGCGCTGATCGCCGCGCTGGTCTACGACGTCGGCTTCAACGCCTACTATTTCCAGACCGTCGCCGCGCTCAGCCTGCCGCATTTCCTGGTCGGGCTGTTCAAGGGGACGGTCTATGCCGGGCTGGTCGCTTTTGCCGGCTGTCTGTGCGGCATGCGCTGCGGCCGCAGCGCGCAGGCGGTCGGCGAGGCGACGACCGCGGCGGTGGTGCTCGGCATTCTGCTGATCACCATTTCCGCCGCCTTGCTGACCATCGCTTTCCAGCGGCTGGGCATCTGAGGTGGGCGAGGTGGCGATCGCCGTCCGTGACCTGTGCATGGCCTTCGGCCCACGCGTGATCCAGCGCGACCTGACCTTCGACATCCGGCGCGGCGACATCTTCGTCATCATGGGCGGCAGCGGCTGCGGCAAGAGCACCTTGCTGCGCCATCTGATCGGCCTGCAAGCGCCGGCGCAAGGCCGCGTGCTGTTCGGCGACACCGATTTCTGGCAGGTCGACGAGACGACGCGACAGACGATCCAGCGCCGTTGCGGCGTGCTCTTCCAGAGCGGTGCGCTGTGGAGTTCGCTGACCTTGCAGGAGAACGTCGCCCTGCCGCTGCTCGAATTCGCGCGGCAGGAAGACGATGCCGCCAACGAACTGGCGGCGATGAAGCTGGCGCTGGTCGGGCTGGCCGGCTTCGAGAACTTTTATCCCTCCGAAATCAGCGGCGGCATGAAGAAACGCGCCGGACTGGCGCGGGCGATGGCGCTCGATCCGGAGATTCTCTTTTTCGACGAGCCGTCGGCCGGGCTCGACCCATTGAGTTCGGCGCGCCTCGACGAACTGATCCTCGAGCTGCGTGCCAGCCTTGGCGCGACGGTAGTCATCGTCACGCACGAACTGGCGAGCATCTTCGCCATCGGCAACCAGGCCGTCTTTCTCGACGCGGAAACGAAAACGATGATCGCCATCGGCGATCCGCAACAACTGGCCATCGACGGCCCGGCGCCGGTGCGCGCCTTTCTGAGCAGGGGAAAAACGTGAGCAAACGCGCGCATCCGACGCTGATCGGCGCTTTCGTCCTCGGTGCCATCGTCCTGACGCTGGCGGCGATCTTTCTCCTGGCCGGCGGCAGCGAACGCTGGCAGAAGAAACAGACCTATATTATGTACTTCGAAGGCTCGGTGTATGGTCTGCAGGTCGGCGCGCCGGTCGTCTTCCGCGGCGTCAAGATCGGCGCCGTCAAATCGATCGGCATCGCTTTCGACCGCCAGGAAAATTCCTTCTTCATCCCGGTGACCGTCGAAATGGGTTCGCCGCCGGCCACCGACCTGGCCGGCAACGGCCATCAGACGATCGACATCAGCGACCTGAAAGCGCAGCAGGATTTCATCGCCCGCGGTCTGCGCGGCCAACTGGCGATACAGAGCATTCTCACCGGCATGCTCTACATCAGCCTCGATTTCCATCCCGGCACGCCGGCGGAACGACACGCCAAGGATCAGACGATCCCGGAAATCCCGACGATTCCGACGACGGTACAGAAAGTCCAGCAGCGTCTGGAAAATATCGACTTCGAAAAGCTGTTCAACGACGTGGCAACGATCGCCACGGTGGTGCGCGAAAAGGCGCAAAGCAAGGAACTCGACGAATCGCTGGCCGATTTCCGGCGCGCGATGCGCAGTCTGGCAACGGTCAGCGCGCGTCTCGAAAAACAGTCCGGAACGCTGTTGAGCGACAGCCACCGAACGATCCGCGATGTGCAGCGGGCGCTGGCCGAAGCGCGGGCAGCGATGGTATCGACGCAAACGGCGACGAAAGACGTTTCCGGCGCCGCCAAGGCGCTCGGACAGGTGGCCAGCGACGATTCGCCGACGGTGCTCGAACTGAAACGCACCCTGCAGGAAGCGACACTTGCCGCGCGCGCGCTGCGCCGGCTGGCCGACACGCTCGAACAGCAGCCGGAAACCTTGCTGCAAGGCAAGCGCACAGGAGAACAGTGACCATGAGCCGATTCCGCTTGCCCCTTTTCCTTCGCCGTCTTGCATGCGCCGTCTTGCCACTGCTGCTCGCCGCCTGCGCCAGCACGCCGCCGGCGCGGCATTACCTGCTCGAAGCGACGGCCGTCAGCGAGCCGGCCGCCGACCACGCGCACCGTATGGTGACGTTGCGCATTGAGCACGTACAACTGGCCGATTACCTCAACCGGCTGCCGATCGTCCGCCGCGCCGGCGACGGCCGTCTCGCTTTCAACGACGGCGAACGCTGGGCGGAACCGCTCGAGCTTGCTTTCCGCCGCGTGCTGGCCGACAACCTCGACCGCCTGCTCGGCGGCAGCGCCGTCGTCCCTTCATCGATGCCGACCACAAGCGACAACGCTTACCGGCTGCGAGTCGAGGTCAGCCAGTTCGACATTGGCGCCGACCAGCAGGCCACCCTCGACGCGCGCTGGAGCCTGCGCCCGGCAAACGGCAAGGACGGCATCGTCCGCCACAGTCGGCTGTTCAGACCTTTGACGGGCAGCGGTCAGGCCGATAGCACGGCGACGGTCGACGCGCTCAACCGGCTGTTGGCCGATTTTGCGCTGGAGGTGAAAACAGCGCTGATGCAACAGCCGTGAAATGATTTTCCGGGGCCAAATGGCTGCGCGGAATGAAGGCAAGGCGCACGGCGCGCAGCCAACGTCCGGCCAGCCGGTTTCCGCTCCTGCGCTTCGGGCAAGTCAGGGTGGGTTCAGTCATCTCGTCCGTTGCCGGAGTGCGCGTAATTGCGGCAACAGCGCTGGAATATCGCTTTCGATGATGCTCCACAGAATGTCGTTGTCGATCCCCAGGTAGCCGTGAATCAGCCGGTTACGGGTGGCGATGATCTGCCGCCACGGAAGTTGCGGGTTGGCCACGCGAACAGCATCCGGAATGTGCATTGCGGCCTCACCGATCAGTTCGAGGTTACGCAGGGTGGCGTCGAAAATGAGCCCACTGGCAACGAAGCGAATCTGGTCCAATCCCGCGCTGTAAGCGATGACCTTTTCGGCAAAGCAGATCATGTCATCAAGGTAGAAGCGCCATTGACGCGGCACATGCTCAGACATAGATCGCCTCCTTTTCGACAAACGGCCGTAACTCGTGGCGCAACGCTTTTTCCGTCACGAGATCAATCGGTACACCGAAAAGGTCTTCGAGATAAAACTGAACGCCAAAATAGCCGGCGGAGGTCGCGGGCCCATCAAAGGCGACGAGAATGTCGATGTCGCTATCGCTGCCGGCGGCATCGCGCACGGTCGATCCAAAAAGCGCAATCGCCTTGACCCCGAAGCGGGCCATGAGCTCGGGTTTGCTACGGGTGAGCAGTTCAATCGCGGTTGTTTTGTTCATCGCTGCGTTCAATCCATATTCATGATCGGGTGGGCGGTGATGGCCATGTCGTAGATTATCGTCCTTGACGCTCTCTTTTGCTTCAGCGTTGCGCGTCCAATGTCGTTTTCAGAAGTTGACCGTAAGGGACGCCAAGAGCCAATTGCACTCCAGGAGCCGACAAACTCCATCTGTTTTACGGGCTGACCAGCAAAACGTCATTCTGTTATTTCAACTATTGTTGTATTATTGCAGAATGGAAAAGAACACAGCCACCACGATCTTTGAATCGCTGTCATCCGGCCTGCGACTGGATGTATACCGGCTTCTGATGCGGAAGGGCACGGAGGGCATGGTTGCGGGCGAGATCGCTTCAACGCTCGATGTACCCCCGACCAACCTTTCCTTTCACCTTAAGGCGCTAACGCAAGCCGGAATGCTCACCGTTGAACAGGAAGGGCGCTTCCAGCGCTATCGCGCCAACATCCAGCTGATGTTGGATTTGATCGCCTACCTGACAGAAGAGTGCTGCTCAGGCCACCCGGAGCAATGCGCCGACATGCGCGCTGCATCCAAGTGCTCTGACGCTGTGCTGCCGCCGCTTTCTTCAACTCAAGAGACTCCAGAACGATGAACGTCCTTTTTCTTTGCACCGGCAACTCGTGCCGCTCGATCCTTGGCGAAGCCAGCAACGAGACGCATAACCGGAGATCACGGCTTTGTCTGCTCAATGTGAAGTCACACTGAAAAAATCGGCGGCTCTGCCAATGAGCGTCTTTGAACGCTACCTGACCGTCTGGGTATTCCTCTGCATCCTGATTGGCATGGCCTTCGGCCAATTTTTTCCGGCTGCTTTCCAGTCCATCGGCCGCATGGAAATCGCACAGGTCAATCTGCCGGTGGGCCTGCTCATCTGGGTGATGATCATCCCGATGCTGGTCAAGGTGGACTTTGGCGCGTTGCACGAGGTTCGCCAGCACGTCCGGGGCATTGGTGTCACCCTGTTCGTGAATTGGCTGGTCAAGCCTTTCTCGATGGCCTTCCTTGGCTGGTTCTTCATCCGCAACCTATTTGCGCCCATGCTGCCCGCCGACCAGATCGATAGTTACATCGCCGGGCTGATCCTGCTGGCCGCCGCACCGTGTACCGCAATGGTGTTCGTGTGGAGCCGCCTCACTCATGGCGATCCGCTGTTCACGCTCTCGCAGGTTGCACTCAACGACAGCATCATGGTTGTGGCCTTCGCGCCACTGGTCGGCTTTCTACTGGGCATTTCTGCCATCACGGTACCTTGGGACACGCTGATCACGTCCGTCGCGCTTTACATCGTGATCCCCGCCATCTTGGCCCAGCTCTTGCGCAAGCAGCTTTTGGCCAAGGGACAAGCCGCTTTCGACTCGGCGATGGCGACGATTGGCCCGTGGTCAATCATCGCCCTGCTGGCGACACTCGTTCTCTTGTTCGCCTTCCAGGGCGAGGCCATTCTGAAACAACCGCTGGTCATCGCGCTGCTGGCAGTACCGATCTTGATTCAGGTGTTCTTCAACTCGGCCTTGGCGTACTGGCTCAACCGCCTGGTGGGCGAGAAACACAACGTCGCCTGTCCATCCGCGCTGATCGGGGCGTCCAACTTCTTCGAGCTGGCTGTCGCCGCTGCGATCAGCCTGTTCGGCTTTCACTCCGGTGCGGCGCTAGCCACCGTGGTCGGCGTACTGATCGAAGTTCCGGTGATGCTGATGGTGGTCAAAGTGGTCAATGCCAGCAAGCCCTGGTATGAACACGAGTAAGCAAAGCCAATGGTGGGGTCAATTGCTGCCGTCGTCTTCTGAAAATGCCAGCTTCCCCGGTACTCACGCATGCATGCAAGATCACGGCCGCTCCCGGAACAAAGAGCCAAAAGGCAGAATCGCAGTCATCATCCGTCCGTGTTTGCAGCGTCTCTGCGGACTGGAGATAATGCCCCCCGGCAGCGGCCTTTATCGCTGCGCCGCAACGGAGAAGAAGAATGGATCTATGGTCGTGCCCAACGGTGATCACTGGCGCCGCCTCGGGGCTGGGTGCCGAAACCGCCCGTTATCTGGTCGAAGCGGGTGCGCGCGTGACGTTGATCGACATCGACGCCGAAGGCGTGCGCCGGCTGGGTGAGGAAATCGGTTGCCTGGCGATCCCCTGCGACGTCGCCGATTCGCAATCGGCGGAGGAAGCGCTCGCCAAGGCCCGCGAGGCAAACGGCGCCGCGCGCGTGCTGGTGCATTGCGTCGGTCGCGGCCACTCCGAACCGCTGTTCGGACCGAATGGCCCCCTGCCCCTCGACGACTTCCGCCAACTCGTCGAAGTCAACCTGATCTCCACCTTCAACATGATGCGCCTGGCCGCCGCCGACATGGCGAGGCTGCCGGCACTGTCAAACGGCGAGCGCGGCGTCATCCTGTCGACGGCATCGGTTTCCGCCTACGAAGGACAAAGCGGCGAGGCCGCCTACTCGGCGTCGAAAGGCGGCGTAGTGAGCATGATCCTGCCGGCGGCCCGCGAACTTGGTCGCCTCGGCATTCGCGTCGTCGGCATCGCTCCAGGGCTGTTCGGTACGCAAACGCTGTTCGACATGGAGAAGAACCTCGACTCGCGTCTGGCACACCAGATTCCCTTCCCGCACCGTTTTGGCGACCCGGTCGAGTTTGCCATGCTCGTCTCGCATGTCCTGAAGAACGTGATGATCAACGGCACCGTACTGCGCCTCGACGGCGGCTATCACCGCTAGTTCGCGCTCCCGCCCGCAAACGAACATGGCCAAAAAGCTCATCCTCTATCTCGTCTCGCACGCCTCCGGCGAACTGGTGGAAATGCTGGCGCGCAACGCCATCGCGCAGCTCGACGACGTGCCGGTCAAACGCCGGATGTGGAAAATGATCCGCCATCTCGGCCAGATCCCGGAGATCCTGAGCACCATCGCCGAAGCGCCGGGTTTCGTCCTGCACAGCATCAGCCACCGCGACATGCGCGAAGCGCTCGAAAGCGGCTGTCTGCGCCTCAACGTCCCCTGTCATTTCGCGCTCGAACCCCTGATCGGCAAACTCGCCGCGCACTGCAGCGCCCGCGTCAACAAGCACGACAGCTCGGGCAATCTGTTCGACGAAGACTATTACCGGCGTATCGAAGCAATGAAATACGCGCTGGCGCACGACGACGGCCTGTCCACCGACGATCTCGACGGTGCCGACGTCATCATCGTCGGCGTCTCACGCGCCACCAAGACACCGACGTGCATGTACCTCGCCTCGCGCGGCATCAAGGCCGCCAACGTGCCGTTGGTGCCGGGCGTCCGCCTGCCGGACGCGCTGCTCGCCGCGCAGGGACCGCTGATCGTCGGACTCACCGTAGACCCGGCGCGGCTGGCGATGATCCGCAAGGAACGGCTGAACGCGCTGTCCAGCGAAGTGAGCGTCGACAACACGGACTACATCGACAGCCAAGCCTTGCGCAAGGAAGTGCAGGAAGCCCGCCGCCTGTTCCTGCTGCGCGGCTGGCCGGTCATCGACGCCAGCCATCGCTCGATCGAGCAGACGGCGGCGATGATCATCGACCTGCTCAAGGCACGTGCCGGCTGAGTGTTTGCCTGCCATTGTGAAGTGGTGCAACAGCGCCTCAATCTTGCGCCAACCACATCCCGGGCAAATCGTCGGCGTACCAGAGACGTGGAATCCATGGCGCCTGCGGAATGTCTGCCCGTTTTTCGACGAAAGCCAGCGGCAACGGCCCCTTGCCACGCAGCCTCGGACGCTTCAGGTCGTCGAAGTGCGCCGCGGGCTGGAACGGCGTCATGTCGAGCGAAAACCAACGTTCGCCGTCCGCCCAGCAGCAGCGCAGGGCCTGCCCGGATGCCGCATCCCAGAGGCGTAAGGTGCCGTCAGAGCCACCAGAGAGAAGGTGTCGGCCATCTGGAGAAAAGGCCACACTCGTCACCCCACCCGTAAGAACTTCGAGTGTGTGGATCGCCTGCCCTGAGGTCGCATCCCATAGACGCAGCATGCCATCGTCGCCACCAGAGAGAAAAAAGCGACCGTCAGGTGAAAATGCAACGCTCGACACTATCCCGGTATGCAATCCTCACAACTTAGCATTTTTGCATATTTTTTGCCGTGCCTTGTCACGGGTGTCGGTCCGTGACAAAATATCGCTGTAATATATTGTTTATAAAACATAATCTCATGACGGCTTGAATGTGCCATCATTATTAGCAGGCTCTCTGGCTATCTGTTTTCTAAAGAACCTCTCGATCAGGCTCGCCTCGACCCCAAGTATTTCACCCGTCGGCGCCTTCTCTCCCTGCCGACCCGCCTGAGCGTTCCGCTCTCCAGCCTGCATCAGGCGGTCCAGTCGGAACTGGACACCTTCTTCGCCAATCTGTGCCATCGTGCCGATTCGATTCGCCAGGTCTCCGCACAAGCTTTCTACCCAGCGCGTGACAGGATCATCGCGCGGGTGTTCAGCCCGATCAATCAACACCGGATGGGGTGGGTGGAAGAGCATTTGCCAATCCCTCGCTGGCGAGGCTGGCGTGTCGTCGCGGCCGATGGCACGGCGGTCCGCTTGACGATGAGGCAAGACAACGTCCGTTCGATACTCCAGGGGGTCGCCTTGGGCCTCTATCTGCCGGGGATCGCGTTGTTTCTGGACTTCCGCTTGCATGCGCCGTTGTCCATTGAGCGGCCGATGTTCTTCGAGGCGATTGCTCTGCGGCGCACGGATGATCTGCTGGTGATGGATCGTGGCTTTCCCTGTCGTTGACTGGTTTCGGCGCTGACGGCTCGCCGCATTCATTTTTGTATTCGGTGCGATTCTTCGCAGGGATGCAAAGCGGTACGCGAATTCCTGCTGTCGGGAAGACGTGAGCAGGTCGTCGTCTTGCGTGCTCCCGATGCGCGCGATGCCGAGGATGATGACTGCCCGGCGACGCCGACCACCGTTCGTCTGCTGCGGGTGACGACCCCGAATGGACGTGTGCATGTGCCGATGACGTCGCTGCTCGATGCGGCGGCCTTTCCGGCGGCGGCGTTTGCCGAACTCTATCACGGTCGCTGGCGGATCGAAGAGGCATGCAAGCGGATCAGGCATCGCCTGGAACGGGAGCACTCCTCGGGCCACCTCGGGCCTATCCTGGCACGCCGCACGGCAGGATTTCGGGGCCAAAGCCGTCTTCGATCACCTCAATGCCTTGGCGGCTTACGTCGCCACCCAGGCGTTTCTCGATCCCGGTTCGTCTTACCAGATCAACCGCACCCTGGCCATCGACAAGATCAAACGGCAGATCGGTCGTTGGCTGCTCATGGCCTCCGCCACCACGCGCCGCCTCAAACCCCTGCTTGAGGAAATCGCTTTGCATCGGCAGAAATTCGTCCCCGATCGCTCTCGACCGCAAAAACCTCAGCCCAAACCGCATCTGTCACATGCTTACCAGTGAATATGACAAAAATATAATTTACGAGGATTGAGGTAGCGATCCCCGGCCTTGGTGATTCGTCCCAAGCGCGGCTTGCCGCCAGAACTGTATTGCCCCGGCAACATGCCGAGCCAGGCGGCGAATTGCCGGCCGCTGGCGAAGTCACGGCCGTCGCCCACGGTGGCCACCAGGGCGCTGGAGGTGGTCGGGCCGATGCCAGACAGTTGCATCAGCCGTCGGGCAGCGGCGTTGCTCTTCGCGCAGTGGGCAATGTGCCGGTCGTATTCGGCGATGCGCTCGTCCAGCCGTTCCAAATCGGTGATGGCATCCGCGATCACGGTATTGCAGTGACCCGGCAGATCTTCCAGCCGTGGGCCGAGTTCGCGGCGGACGGTGTCGGCCTTTTGCGGCAGGACGATGCCCAGATCGGAGAGCAGGCCGCGCACGCAGTTGATGAGTCCGGTGCGCTGCTCGACATCGCCTTGCTGGGCGCGATGCAGGAAGAGTTCGCTTTGCTGCTCGATGCTCTTCACCGGCACGAAGCGCACGGCGGGTCGTGTGACCGCCTCGCAGATCGCCTGCGCATCGGCGGCGTCGTTCTTGCCGCGCTTGCCGGACAGGCGGTAGGGAGCGACGAACTTTGGCGCGATCAGGCGCACCTCGTGGCCCTGGCGGGCCATTTCGCGCGCCCAGTGGTGGGCGCCGGAACAGGCTTCCATGCCGATCCGGCACGGCGGCAGGCCGGCGGTCAGATCCAACAACTTCCCGCGCTTAACCGCCGGGCGTTGCAAAACACTCTTCCCGGCAGCATCGACGCCGTGCCGGGCAAATATACCTTGAGCGGTCACAACTGAGCCTTTTGGAGGGTTTGGAAATTCAGG
>CAYRXO010000111.1:0-2130 GCA_964428215.1 uncultured Candidatus Accumulibacter sp.
GATGAAAAAAACGGTGGTCATCGGTTTTCTCGGTACGCAGCTCGACTACGGCGGGCGTCATGCCGTGCGCTGGAAGAAATGGCGACCGAGTGTCGCCCTCTGCCAGCAGCCGGGGTTGCCGGTGCATCGCCTGGAACTGCTGCACGACGAACGCAATCGGGCGCTGGCCGAACAAATCCGCGGCGATATCGCCGACGTTTCGCCGCTCACCGAGGTGCGTTCGGTGGAGGTCGCTCTGCGCGACCCCTGGGATTTCGAGGAGATGTACACGCTGCTGCGCGATTTCGCGCGCGGCTATCCGTTCGACATCGAGTGTGAGGACTATCTGATCCACATCACTACCGGCACGCACGTCGCTCAGATTTGCTGGTTTCTGCTCGCCGAAGCGCGCACGCTGCCGGCACGCCTGCTGCAGACCTCGCCGTCGCGCAAGCCGGACTCGGCGGACCGTATCGGCAGCCACGTACTGATCGACCTCGATCTGTCGCGCTACGACAAGATCGCGCAACGCTTTCAGTCCGAGCAGGCCGATACGCTGCGCTCGCTGAAGGCCGGCATCGCGACGCGCAATCCGGCGTTCAACGCGATGATCGAACGCATCGAACGCGTCGCTGCGCGCTCGTCGGCACCGATGCTGCTCTTCGGGCCGACCGGCGCCGGCAAATCGTTTCTCGCCCGCCGCATCTACGAACTGAAGCGGCAGCGGCAGCACCTGAGCGGCCGCTTCGTCGAAGTCAACTGCGCCACGCTGCGCGGCGACGCGGCGATGTCCACCCTCTTCGGCCACGTGCGCGGCGCATTCACCGGCGCGCAGAGCGAGCGCCCCGGACTGTTGAAGACGGCAGCCGGTGGTTTGCTCTTTCTCGACGAGATCGGTGAACTCGGCAGCGACGAACAGGCAATGTTGCTCAAGGCGGTCGAGGAAAAGCGCTTTCTGCCGCTCGGCAGCGACCGGGAAGTGAGCAGCGATTTTCAGTTGATCGCCGGCACCAACCGCGACTTGCGGCGTGCCGTCGCCGACGGCCGTTTTCGTGAAGACCTGCATGCGCGCATCAATCTGTGGACCTTCACGCTGCCCGGTCTCAGCGAACGCCCGCAGGACATCGAACCGAACCTCGACTACGAACTCGAGCGGCACGCCCGCGAAGACGGTCGACAGGTGCGCTTCAACGTCGAAGCGCGGCAACGCTTTCTGGCCTTCGCCTGTTCGCCGGCGGCGCGCTGGCGCGGCAATTTCCGCGAACTGACGGCGGCGGTGACCCGTCTGGCGACGCTGGCCGACTCCGGGCGGATCACTGAAGCCGACGTCGATGAAGAAATCGATCGCTTGCGTCAGGCGTGGGCCGGCGACGAGGCGCGCGATACCGCCTGGCGCCTGCTTGGCGACGCGGCGGACGAACTCGATCTCTTCGATCGCGGCCAGCTCAATCTGGTGCTCGACGTCTGCCAACGCGCCGACAGCCTGTCGGCCGCCGGTCGTCATCTGTTCGCCGTGTCGCGTTTGCAGAAAAGCCAGGCCAACGACGCCGACCGGCTGCGCAAATACCTGGCCCGCTTCGAGCTCGACTGGGCGGCGCTCAAAAATCAGCGCGCATAAGGCAAAAATATCTGTACAAAAATACAGTAGTCTGATAAGCTTCTTTCCGTCGCAGCGTACCCCATTTCATCGAATTCCATCGATCTTCACGAAGAGGCTACCCACCATGGATCGTTTACAGCAATGGTTCGAACAGTTTGCCGGTTTTTCCCGGGAAGAGCGCAGCCGCTGGGAAATGGCGCTGACAATTTATTGCACCCCGAAGCTCGATATTTCGGCCCTGCACAAACCTGCCTGCTGGCGGCGGCGAGCGCTGGCCAAGGGGCAGCCACGCTGATCGCCGGCAGTCTGTCAGGCGGTTCGACAGGCTTTCCTATCCCGCTTTGGCAGCGTCAGCGGGAAGGAAGGGCAAGGCTGGCATTTTCCGGCGCTCCGGATACAACCCGATGCGCGGCGCTTGCTGACGTCTTGTTGATGCTTCCCTGGCACCGGTATCGGAGAGCATCGGTCAGCGCTACGTTCATTATGCTGATTCTGCGCCAGTGAGCCAGTGAGCCAGTGAGCCAGTGAGCCAGTGAGCCAGTGAGCCAGTG
>CAYRXO010000111.1:2230-12021 GCA_964428215.1 uncultured Candidatus Accumulibacter sp.
GCCAGTGAGCCAGTGAGCCAGTGAGCCAGTGAGCCAGTGAGCCAGTGAGCCAGTGCGCCAGTGCGCCAGACTGCTAGCTCATCATGTGTCGATATTCGCTATAGTGGCGCTGTCCTCGCTTGAGTCAGCCGACTGTGCCCGATCGCTACGCACTGCCATCGCAATACCAACGCCTGCTTTCGGCTCGTCGTCCGCGCTATTGGCGCCTGCTGTTCGCCGGCGGCGTGCTCGTATTGGCGGGACTGCTGCATTTGTTTACCGGACGCTACGAAGTTTTGTCGATTACCGCCATCCATGACGTGCCGCTTTTCGATCCCGACAGCGAGCCGCGCGATGACTGGCCGCACGCCCGCTTGCTCGCCGTCCTGCCGCCGGGGGAAGTCGCTCACGTCGAGCGCTGTCGAACCTGGCACGGCGCCGTGGTGCTGGAAGTCGATTACCATGGCTGGCCGGCGATCGTCGGCAACGACACGTCGTCGTTCGAACTGCACCGCCGACGTGCCGTCGTTCGTCAGCCGCGTTACGCGACGGCCAGTTGCCTGGGTTTTTTCTGCGACCTGACCAAGTGCCTGTGAGCCGGCCGCGACAACTTGAATGACAAACACTTGCCGAACATTGCGCCGGTTTGCCTGCAGCGCTTGCAGGCAACCGCCGTGGCAGCAGCGTTCAATGGCAATAAAATCACTTTTTCGACAAGCCGAATCGTTAAAATTCCGCTTTTGTCCCCCTTTCGCCCACTCGCCATGAACGATGCCTACCTGCTCCCCGAATTGATCGCCCGTTCTGCCGAACGCGCACCGGCTGCGCCGGCTTTGACTGACGCGGCGCAGTCGATGAATTACGACGCCCTGCAGCAGGCGGTCACCGCGTTTGCCAGCGGCATGGTCGGACTCGGTCTGCAGCGCGGCGAACGCATTGCCATCTACCTCGAAAAACGTTTCGAGACGGTGATCGCCAGTTTTGGTGCCGCCGCCGCCGGCTGTGTCTTCGTGCCGATCAATCCCTTGCTGAAAGCCGAGCAGGTGGCGTACATCCTGCGCGATTGCAATGTGCGGGCGCTGGTCAGTTCGAGCGAACGGCTGGCGCTTTTGCAACCCGCGCTTGCCGCCTGTCCCGATCTGCGCTTTCAACTGACCGTCAATCCGGAAGCCCCCCCGACCAACGACGCGTCGCCGTCGATTGCCTGGCAGGATGTGCTGCAAGCGGGGGCCAACCCGGCAGCGCAGCGGGTGATCGATAGCGACATGGTGGCCATCCTGTATACCTCGGGCAGTACCGGCAAACCGAAAGGCGTCGTCCTCTCGCACCGCAACATGGTCGCCGGCGCCAAAAGCGTTGCCAGCTACCTCGAGAACAACGCCGATGACACGCTGCTCGCCGCCTTGCCCTTGTCCTTCGACGCCGGTTTCAGCCAACTGACCACCGCTTTTCATGCCGGTGCGCGTGTGGTGCTGCTCAATTATCTGCTGCCGCGCGACGTGCTCAAGGCGCTGGTGCGCGAAAAAGTCAGCGGACTGACCGCTGTGCCACCGCTGTACATCCAGTTGGCCGAACTCGACTGGCCGGCGGAAATCGACGCGCATCTGCGTTATTTCGCCAACACCGGCGGCCGCATGCCGCGCCAAACGCTCAACGCGCTGCGCGCGCGCCTGCCGCGCAGCAAACCCTTCCTGATGTACGGTTTGACCGAAGCCTTCCGTTCGACTTTCCTGCCGCCGGAAGAGGTCGATCGCCGGCCGGACTCGATCGGCAAAGCGATCCCGAACGCCGAAATCCTGGTCCTGCGCGAGGACGGGGCGCCGTGTGCGGCCAACGAGACGGGCGAACTGGTGCATCGCGGCGCGCTGGTCGGTCTCGGCTACTGGAACGATGCGCAAAAGACCGCCGAACGCTACAAGCCGCTGCCGGCGAAGACGCCGGGGCGCGACAGCGGACTGGTGCTGCCGGAAATCGCCGTCTTTTCCGGCGACAGCGTGCGCATGGACGAGGAAGGATTCCTGTACTTCGTCGGCCGGCGCGACGAAATGATGAAAACCTCCGGCTATCGAGTCAGCCCGACCGAAGTCGAGGAAGTGCTCTACGCGACGCGCATGGTCGGCGAATGCGTCGCTTTCGGACTCGATCATCCGGCGCTCGGTCAGGCGATTCAGGCGATCGTCACCCCGCCGGCCGGCGGCGACGTCGATCCGGCGGCCTTGCTTGCCGAATGCCGGCAGCGCATGCCGGCGTACATGGTGCCGGCGGAAATCGCCGTTCGCCAGGGACCGCTGCCGCGCAACCCGAACGGTAAGATCGATCGTAAACTGCTGGCCAGCGAATTCGTCGCCGCCAACGAGACCGTCGCCGGTTGATCGGCGTTCGCGGTCGACTGCCGGTGCATCCGTTTTCTTGCTGATCCGTACTCATTTTTTCGCCCGAGGTTCTGCAGGTGAATAAAACCGAACGCACGCCGCCCAGCCACCCGCCGATGAGCCAGTTCCCGGTCTGCGACGGCGAACTGCAGGTCGGTGGCCTGCCGCTTTCCCGCCTGGCTACTCGCGTCGGCCAGACGCCGTTCTATGCCTACGACCGGCAACTGCTCAGCGCGCGCGTCGCCGAACTGCGCGCCGCGCTGCCGTCGTCGTTGAAGCTGCATTACGCGATGAAGGCCAATCCGATGCCGGCGCTGGTCGGGCATATGGTGCGACTGGTCGATGGCATCGACGTCGCTTCCGCCGGCGAACTGAAAATCGCTCTCGACGCCGGCGCCGACCCGCGCGAGATCAGTTTCGCCGGACCCGGCAAGCGGCGGCGCGAGTTGCAGCAGGCGGTCGCCGCCGGCATTCTGATCAACATCGAATCCTTTCGCGAAGTCGACGAACTGGCCGCGATCAGTGTCGCCAGCGGCTTGCCGGCGCGCGTCGCCGTGCGTGTCAATCCCGATTTCGAACTGAAAAGCTCGGGGATGAAAATGGGTGGCGGCGCCAAGCAGTTCGGCGTCGATGCCGAACAGGTGCCGGCACTGCTCGCCGAGATCGGCCGCGCCGGCATCGCTTTCGAAGGCTTCCACCTCTTTGCCGGCTCGCAGAATCTCAAACCGGAAGCGATCGTCGAAGCGCAGCAGAAAAGTTTCGCGCTCGCCTGCCGGCTGGCACAGGCGGCGCCGGCGCCGGTGCGCTTTCTCAATCTGGGCGGCGGTTTCGGCATTCCCTATTTCCCCGGCGAACAGCCGTTGGCGCTGGCGCCGATCGGCGACAATCTGACAAGCATCGCCGAACAGGCGGCCAAAGAAATGCCGGCCGCCGAACTGGTTATCGAACTCGGCCGCTATCTGGTCGGCGAAGCGGGTATCTACGTCACGCGCATCGTCGATCGTAAAGTGTCGCGCGAGCACACCTTTCTGGTCACCGACGGCGGCTTGCATCACCATTTGTCGGCCTCGGGCAATTTCGGCCAGGTGATCCGCAAGAATTACCCGGTGGCGATCGGCAACCGCATGTCGGTCGACGTAACGGACAACGAAACGGTGTCGGTGGTCGGGCCTTTATGCACGCCGCTCGACCTGCTTGCCGATCGCATGTCGCTGCCGACAGCGCAAACCGGCGATCTGGTCGTCGTTTTCCAGTCCGGCGGTTACGGTTTCACCGCCAGCCCGCAAGCTTTTCTCGGCCACCCGGCGTGCGTCGAAGTGCTGGTTTGAACAGTCCCGTACCCCAATGTCCGCGGAACTGCCGATGAATGCTCAGGAACCCTTACCCGAAGCGGCGCAGCGCGTCGCCGAGTGTTTACGGACGCTCGGTCACAACCAGGCGATAACGCTGTTGCCGGCCACCGGCCGTACGTCGGCCGAGGCCGCCGATGCTCTTGGCTGTCAGGTCGCTGAAATTGCCAAATCGATCGTCTTGCGCCGGCTGGCGGACGACGCGGCGGTGATGGTCGTCGCCAGCGGTGCCAACCGTGTCGACGAGAGCAAAGTCGCCGCCTTGCTCGGCCCGGTCGGCAAAGCCGACGCGCGCTTCGTCAAGGAACGGACCGGCTACTCGATCGGCGGTGTCTGTCCACTCGCTCATCCGCAACCCCTGCTGATGCTCGTCGACGCCGACCTGCTGCGCTTCACGCACATCTGGGCCGCTGCCGGGCACCCGCACGCAGTCTTTCGGCTGACGCCGCAGGAATTGCTGGTCATGACCGGTGCGCCGGCGGTCGATATCGCCTTGCGCTGAGGGTCATCCGCGCACGCGATCTGTGTCGTGTTCGGGAACGGCGCCTGAGCACATCCTTCAGGTGTCTAGGCCGAGTCGTGGCGCTTGTCCGCTGCCGTTTCTTGCTGGGGAAACAATAGCGCAATACGCAAACCACGGCCATCGACGGCGGCAGCCATTTCGACCGTCGCCCGATGCAATTCGGCAATCTCGCGCACGATCGCCAAACCAAGGCCACAACCGTTGCCCGTTGCCGTCGGCAAACGGCTGAAGCGTTCGAACACCTGTTCACGCGCCGACGGCGGAATTCCCGGACCGTCGTCCTCAACTTCCAGAAAAGCGCGCTGCTCGCGGCGGCCGCAGCGCACCGTCACCACACCCCGTGCCGGCGTATAGCGCAAGGCATTGTCGATCAGATTGGCCAGCGCCTCGCGCAGTAGCGACGGCGTGCCGACGACCGTCGCCGGCGCGACTTCAAAGCCGAGATCGATTTCCCGGGCCAGTGCCTGATCGAGAAAAATCGAGGCGGCCTGTTCGAGCAGGGTGGCCAGGGAGACCGGCTCGAAAACGGGTGCCGCGCCCGCCGCTTCGGCGCGGGCGAACAACAGCAACTGATCGACCAGATGCGCGATGCGTTTGGTCGCTTCGTCGAGTCGCTTCAACCTTTCCTCATCGCCGACGAAGCGGCCTTCAGCGGCCGCCAGCTCGATCTGCGTTTGCAAGCCGGTCAGCGGCGTGCGCAACTGATGCGCCGCATCGGCCAGAAAGCGCTGTTGCCCGGCGTGTGCCTGGCGCAACAGCGCAAAAAGGGCGTTTAGCCGCATCAGTAACGGACTGATTTCGCGCGGAGTGTCTTGCGCGTCGATGGCGTGCAAATCGCTTGGCGATCGGGCGGCGATTTCGCGTTCGATCGTCGTCAGCGGTTCCAATCCCTGATGAATGCCGAAATAGACGGCCAGAAAAGTTGCCAAAATGACGGCCAGCGTCGGTACGATCATCGATGCCAGTATCCGGCGGCTGGCCGTCTGCCGTTTGGATAATGTTTCGGCTACGGTAATCAATACCTCGCCCTGAGTCGTATTCATCCGGTAACCAACGGCTCGCGTTGTCGCACCGCGAAATGGCCGCTCTTCGAAAACGGGCAGCGGTGCGAATGCGCGCGCGATCACGGGTAAGTCGGCATCGCCGGCGAGCAACACGCCGTTGCGATCGCGTACGGAAAAATAGATCTGGTCTGCCGAATCGCGGCGCAGCATCGCTTCCGCTTCGCCCGACAGTTCGACGCGCAGCATGTCACCGCTTTCGACATGCGAGGCGATATCCAGCGCCGTGTCGGTCAAGGACAGATCAAATGCGGCATTGGCGGTTTCCTCGGCCAGCCGGTAGCCGAAAACGACGCTGATCGCGAAAATCACTGCCAACGGTACAAGAATGGCCAACAGCAGGCGCTGGCGCAGTCCAAGCACCGTTCGCGGGCGTTTCCGTTCAGGTAACAGGGGCATCGAGACGGTAGCCAATGCCACGCACGGTGCGGATTTCGATCTGCCCGGGAGCCAGTTTGCTGCGCAGACGTGAGATATACACCTCGACGGCGTTGACCGTGATGTCCTTGTCCCAGCCGGCCAGCGTCTGCACCAGCCGGTCCTTGCTCAACACGTTCGGCGAAGCGAGCAGCAGCGCTTCGAGCAGTGCCCATTCACGACCGGTGAGATCGAGCGGCCCACCGTTGAGATTCGCCTGACGGCGGTTGATATCCAGCAGCAGCGCGCCGTGCTGCAGCCGATTGTCGGCGACGGCATGCGAGCGGCGCAGCAGCGCGCGCAAACGCGCGCGCAGTTCGGGCAGATGGAACGGCTTGGCCAGATAATCGTCGGCACCGACGTCCAGACCATTGACCATGTCCTCGAGACTGCCGCGCGCAGTGAGCACCAGAACCGGCAAGGTGTTGCCCTGTGCGCGCAGTTGGCGGATCAGCGTCAGGCCGTCGGCCTGTGGCAGACCGATGTCCACCACCGCCAAGTCAAAAGCATCCTCACTCAACGCTTCCGCCGCCGCTTCCGCCGAGCCGACCAGATCGACCGTGTAGCCGGCCTGTGTCAAACCCTGCTTCAATCCACTGGCGACCAGTTCGTCGTCCTCGATGACCAAGATGCGCATATCGTTATTTTTGGTAGCGTTTTCACTTTCGGCAGAGGTTCAGGATGCGCAGCCATTGCGTCGGCGTTGCCTTCACCGTGTCGCCACTGCCAGCCTCAACCAGCATACTGCCATTTGTTTCTCGACGGTAAGCGAATCGTTCATCAGCCGATAAGTCAATGGGCAGCGCAGGCGTGGATTCGACAAGGCGTCGGGATTGAATACGGAAAAATTGTTTTCTTCACGATGGCGCACCGAAGCTACCAGCAGGCCGGGATGCCCTCGGTGTCAACAACAATCTAAAACTGACCCACTAAGACTGCCGTCATCAACATAAAATTGACCCACATGGGGTAATTACCGCATCTTTCTGGTTGGATGGTTTTGACTTTCCTTTTGCTGTCGGCCAGAAGCCGTCAGTCGAAGTGGCGTCCGGAAAGCTGCCGTTCGGACTCCTGGAATCAGATCAGAACAGCCGCGTCATCACTCAATCAGAAAGCGAACTCGCCATCATTCGATCTACCGGGCTCACAACCCCGCGCTCGTCACGATTAAGGACGTGGGTGTAAATCATCGTGGTGCTGACGTCACTGTGGCCTGGCAATTCCTGGACTGTCCGGACGTCGTAACCGCTCTCCAGCAGGTGCGTGGCGAAGGAATGGCGCAAGGTATGTACTGACACCTGCTTGCTCACCCCTGCAAGCGATACCGCCTGTTTGATGGTACGTTGCAGACGCTGTTCATAAAGATGGTGACGGCGACGGATACCACTGCGCGGGTCAATGGACAGTGTCGGATACCGGATGATTATATTCAAAGAAGTTGTTTTCGGCATTGGTTCACTATGGCTCTATGTCGTTTCGTGTGGAACAGGAGATGGGTTTGACGGTTTGAGTGGGCGGTGATGTCAAGGGCAAACGCAGTCCGGGCGAAGCCGAACCCTTTACATCGCGGCCCACTCGATTACGCTATCCGTCGGATTGAGGAAGGCAGTCTGCCGCCCTCGGCATGGGGGGCAATAGCGGCCTTTCCTCTCGCGACCGATTCCGCATGATTGACACGCTGTTCACCCAGGCTCTGGGCCTCGTTGCTCCTTGTCAGGTCGATGAAGTCATCTTCAAGCCGGAGTCTGGACGGATCGACTTCCAGGTGCGGTTCGGCGCCGCCAGTCATTTCTGCCCAGCTCGGGGGGCAACGGCACAGCCGCTTCATGATCGCTTGGCGGGTTCCTGGCGCCATCTGGATTTCTTCCAGTACGAAGCCCATCTGCCTGCCGAGGTGCCGCGAGCGTTTTGTGCCGGTGGCGGCAAGGTGACGCAGATTCCCGTGTCTTGGGCGCGCGAGGGAAGCCGCTTCACGTGGTTGTTCGAGGCGTTGACGCGGATGTTGGCACCGATGATGTCGGTCTTGGCGGCGGGTCGACGGCGGCGCGTGCGCCGTCGCAGACTGTGGCGGGTAATCGACCATCACGTGCGCCAAGCGCGCGCCCGGGAGAGTCATGCAGCGGTTTGCGCCATCGGCGTCGACGAGGCCGCGAGCAAATGCGGCCAGACGTATATCGCTGTTTTCTATGACCTCGACGCACAGCGCCTGCTGTTTGCGACGCCGGGCTGGGACAAGGCGACGCGGGAGAAATTTGCCAGCGACTTGACCGAGCATGGTGGCCAGCCAACCGCAATTACCCCTGTTAGCATGGATATGAGCGGCTCCTTTCAGCCCGGCGGCGCCGAGCTCTTTCCAGGCGCCGAGGTCTGTTTCGACCGCTTCCACGTCGTTGCTCTGAGCAGCACGGCTCTGGACGAGGTGCAACGTGCAGAGGTCAAAACTGCACCCGAACTCAAGGGCACCCGCTGGGGCCTGCACAAGAAACCTGCCGACTGGACCGTCAAACAAACCGAGACCATGCACGCGTTGCAGCGCTCGAACCTCAAGACCGCACGGGCCTGGCGGATCAAGCAGGCGTTACGGACCATCTACGCCACCGCCACGACACCTGACGAGGCCAAGCTCCTGCTCAAGCGCTGGCTCAGTTGGGCCAGCCGCTGCCGACTCGAACCTTTCAAGCGCCTCGGCAGGACGGTCACCAAGCACCTTCCTGACGTACTCAACGGGTTCCAGGCCGGCAAACACAACGGCCGGGTCGAAGCGATGAATCGAGCGCTTCAGGGGCACGCACTCGCGCACGCGGCTATCGCTGCGTCGACAACTTCATCGCCATGGCCTACCTCATCGCTGGAAAGCTCTCCCATTTGCCCGCCTCGCCATTCGCCCGGCTTTTGCCCATTCCATACCAAACGACCTAAACCCTGAATCATCCGGTATCCGACAGCTGGAAATGTTCCACATTTGTCAGGTTACTGACACACTGTTCGCTGACGTCAAAGCAGCATCTTCTCCTACAGGAGGCGATAAAGATCAAAGAGACAATAGCTTCACGCTACGTAATGAAGCTTTCTGCTAAAAAATTTCAAACATCAATAGATGATGAACATTCGGATAGCAAAGGTGAAAAACGTAGCAGAAACAATTTATATCGGTTTGAAAAATCTTAACTTCAAGGAGATTCAAAATGAATTTTATTATCTGGTTGGTTGTGGGCGGTTTAATTGGTTGGGTTGCCAGCAAAATCATGAACACCGATGCACAACAAGGAGTATTTTTGAATGTTGTGGTTGGCATCGTCGGTGCAATGGTCGGCGGTTGGTTAATTACGCCACTGGTCGGTCTTCCGACCATTAATCAAAATGCTTTCAGTGTGGGTGCAATGCTTGTCTCACTCCTTGGATCGGTAGCACTTCTTGCAGTAATCAATCTGATACGGCGGGGTCACGCACGTTAAGGAAACAAGGAAAATATCAAAAATAACTTGGAAACTTATTCGTGTGTAGTGCTGCGTTGCGGTCGGACTCGATAGTTCTATTCGCCATAGAATTTGTCTCGTTCGATCGCAACGCCAGCCAGTTCAATATCACCAGCTTTAATCCCAGAAGCGTAGATATTTTGTAGCGTTGGTGTAGTATATTGACATAACGTTGAGCCTGGCCGCTCTGGGCAGTGCAGGGAGATGAGTCATGGCGCCGAAAGTCCATCCAGACAGTAGCGAGGTGGGTACAAAGCAACGGTACCGGGTCACGAACTGGTCCGCCTATGACCAAGCCTTGGTCAACCGAGGGAATCTGACGATCTGGTTCGATGAGGCCAGTATTCGCGACCAATGGACACCCCCGCCACCGGTGGGCCGCGGCAAGCCGGGGGTACTCTGAAACGGCGATTCAAACTTGCTTGACGATCAAGGCGTTGTTCCAGTTGCCTTATCGTGCGGCGGAAGGGCTGATCAAGTCGTTGATGCGACTGTGTCAGCTGGACCTGCCGGTGCCGGACCACACCCACCTGTGGCGACGAGCCGCCGCACTGTCGGCCCAGATCCCGCGCCGGCCACGCCCGGGCGCGGTGCACGTGGTGGTCGATTCGACG
>CAYRXO010000112.1:0-12019 GCA_964428215.1 uncultured Candidatus Accumulibacter sp.
CTCAAGCACGACCTGCAATTCAAGGATCTGGTCTCGCAAGTGCTGACTTTCGATTATCTCGGCGCGCTGGCGGTGTCGGTGCTCTTTCCGGTATTGCTGGTGCCGCATCTCGGGCTGATGCGCAGCGGCCTGCTGTTCGGCGCGCTCAACGTCGTCGTCGCCTTGTGGGCCGGCTGGCTGTTCCGCGAACGATTGGCGTCTTCGGCGCCCCGCCTGCGCGTGCAGGGGAGTGGCGCGCTGCTGCTGCTCGTGTTGGCCTTTGCCGCCGCCGGTCGGCTGACATCGCTGGCCGAAGCGCAACTGTACAGCGACGAAATCATCCACAGCGAGAGCACACCGTATCAACGCATCGTCGTCACCCGCTGGAAGGACGATCTACGCCTGCACCTGAACAACAACCTGCAGTTCAGTTCGCGCGACGAGTACCGCTACCACGAGGCGCTGGTACATCCCGGACTGGCGACGCTGCCCAAGGCGCGGCGGGTGCTGATTCTCGGAGGCGGTGACGGATTGGCGCTGCGCGAAGTGCTCAAGTATCCGCAGATCGAGGCGGTGACGCTGGTCGATCTCGATCCGGCGATGACCCGCCTGTTCGCGCAGGCGACGCCGCTACGCCAGCTGAATGCCGATGCCTTGCGTTCGCCGAAAGTGCGCGTGGTGAATGCCGACGCGCTGCAGTGGCTGGAGGAGAACGCGGAAACCTTCGATTTCGTCGTCGTCGATTTTCCCGATCCGTCGAATTTCGCCATCGGCAAGTTGTACAGCGCGTCGTTCTATCGCCTGCTCGACAAGCATCTCAACGGCGGCGCCTTGGCAGTGATCCAGGCGACGTCGCCGCTCTATGCGCGGCAATCCTTCTGGTGCGTGGTGACCACCCTCGACAGCGCCGGCCTGCAGGCGACGCCGTACCACGCGCTGGTGCCTTCGTTCGGCGAATGGGGATTCGTTCTCGCCGGCCGGCAGCGCTACCGCCCACCGACGAGTTATCCGGTCGCCACCCGTTTTCTGACTCCGGAAACGACGCCAGCACTGTTCCTGTTTCCCGCCGACATGGCGCGCGTCGACGCCGAAGTCAATCGGCTGAACAATCAGGTGCTGGTGCGTTACTTCGAACACGAGTGGCGGCAGGTGATCCGTTGAGCGGCGACCGGCGCGCTTTTCTGCGTTCGCTGGCGCTGGTCGCTGCCTCGCCGCTGGCAGCTTGCCGCTCCTCCGGCGTGCCGCCGCTGCCGCCGGGCGAGTTCATCGGGCCGTCGCTCGAACGCGGTCATCGCCTGCAACGCGGCGATTTTCCACCGCCGAGCGAAACGCGCCGCGTGCCGCTGTTGATCGTCGGCGCCGGGATCGGTGGATTGTCGGCCGCCTGGCGACTGGCGAAAGCCGATTTCGGCGACTTCCTGCTCGTCGAACTGGAGAATGAAGCCGGCGGCAATTCACGTGCTGGACACAACGCGGTCAGCGCCTATCCGCTGGCGGCGCATTATCTGCCCTTGCCGACGCGCGAGGCGGTGGCGGTGCGCGAACTGCTCGCTGAACTCGCGGTCCTGCAAGGCGACCCGCAGGCGGCGAAGCCGTTCTATGACGAACGTTATCTCTGCGCCAGCGCGCAGGATCGGCTCTATCGCGACGGCCGCTGGCAGGAGGGGCTGCTGCCGCAAAACGGGCTGACGGCCGCCGACCGGGCGCAGTATCAGCGCTTCGGCGAGTTGATCGACGGCTTCAAACAGCGTCGCGACCGGCAGGGACGGCGCGCTTTTGCCGTGCCAATGGCGCTATCCAGCCGTGACCCGGATCTGCTGGCACTCGACCGCCTGACGATGCGCGACTGGCTGCTGGCGCAAGGGCTGGATTCGCCGCCGCTGCACTGGTACGTCGATTATGCCTGCCGCGACGATTACGGCAGCGCCAGCGCGACGGTGTCGGCCTGGGCCGGCATCCATTATTTCGCCTGCCGCAACGGCGAAGCGCAGAACGCCAGCAGCGAAACGGTGCTCACCACGCCGGGTGGCAACGCCTGGCTGGCCAAGGGCTTGCTGCGCGTGGTCGAAGCGCGTGTCGGCCGGCGCCTGCTCAGCGACGCGCTGGTTTTTCGCGTCGCCGGTGGCGAAAGCACGGCGCGCAACGATCGTCTGTGCGTCGATCTGTGGCTGGCCGCGGAAAACAGAACGCTACGCATCGAAACCGGGCAACTGATCTGGGCGGCGCCGTTGTTTTTGCTGCCGAAGGTGCTGATCGGCCATGCGGCGTTGAAACAGGCGGCGGCCGAATTCAGTCACGCGCCGTGGCTGGTGGCCAACCTGACACTCGAGCGCCTGCCCGAGGAACGCTACGGCGCAGCGTTGGCCTGGGACAATGTACTCTATCAGGCCGAGGGTCTCGGATACGTCGTCGCCACGCACCAGCAGATGCGCCTGCGTCCCGGTGCGACGGTGCTGACCTATTACCGCACTCTGGACAAGCTCACGCCGCCGCAGGGCCGGCAACTGCTGCGCACGACGACGCGCGAGACGTGGGCCGGAAGCATCCTCGCCGAGCTTGCGCCGGCGCATCCCGACATCCGGGCGATCACCTCGCGCCTCGATATCTGTCGCCATGCGCACGCGATGGTCCGTCCGCTGCCCGGATTGCTGTTCGGCGCAGCACGACAGCGATTCGCCAGCGACGGAGCGCATCTACGTTTCGCACATGCCGACGTCAGCGGTTTTTCTCTCTTCGAAGAAGCGCAATACCGTGGCGTGCTCGCCGCTGAAAGGAGCATGCGTCGCCTCGGATGGAGCCGGTTCTCATCCCTGATCGATGTCGGCTGAGGGCAGGCACCGGCGATTGCGTGCCGCATCTACTTTTCCACTGACAGACATTGCCGCCGCAGCGGGTTACAAATGGTTGCAAACTGCGTCCGCTGGCGGTCATCGTTGGCTGAGCACCGTCGTTATTCGACATATGAAAACGATCAAATCCGCCTGCAGCCTTGCGCTTGCCCTTGCCCTGGGGATGAACTCCCCAGCTTTCGCCGAGTACGAGCACAACTATCCTCACTACCCTCATGGACAGGCGGCACCGCCAGCGCCGACCTTCCAATATCAGCGACCGGCGCCACAGTATTACCCGGATTATCGACAGCCCGCGCCGCATCGCCATCACGAAAGACGCGATCGCGATAGCGACTGGGTTGCACCGATCGCTCTGCTGGCGATCGCCGGTCTGGCGGTGGCGACACTGTCGCAACCCGCCCGCGTCGCGCCTCCTCCTCCCGCACCCGTTTTACCGCCGCCGGTCCGACCGGCAGCCGGCAATTACTGGCATTATTGCCCCTCTTCAGGGCAGTATTACCCAAACGTTCGTCATTGCGCGGCGCCGTGGCAACTGATGCCGGCCAGTTATTGAACTGCCGATCACGGCCCCTGGCGCGTCGTCGAACGTCCGCCTGAGCCGGTGTCGATCCTGTCGGCTGGCTGTTCTTTGGCAAGGCCTGATTCTGCAGAACTTTGCGGTGCAGACTAACATGCGTAGGCATGCGCCAGATTTCGTGTTTGCCCGCCACTTCGTCGATACGGCACCAATATTCCGGCGTGCAGACCGGCCGCCGATCATTTTTCAGCCTGAAATTTGTGCGCTTGAGGTGGCTCGGTGATGCGCATGACGATTAGCGTCGTCATCAACGCGGTATACTCGCCCTTTTTATCGTCAGTCCTGCAGGGGTAAACACGTGGAATCGCTACGCATCACGCTCGATCAATCGGAAATTCCAACCCACTGGTACAACGTCGTTGCCGATATACCCAATCCGCCGCTGCCGCCGCTCGGCCCCGACGGACAGCCGGTTTCTCCCGAGCAGATGGCGGCGATTTTCCCGAGGGTGATCATCGAACAGGAAATGTCTACCGAACGCTGGATTCCGATTCCAGAACCGGTGCGTCAGGTCTATCGCCTGTGGCGCCCCTCGCCGCTGATCCGCGCCCGGCGACTGGAAGAGATGCTCGGCACGCCGGCGCGGATTTACTACAAATATGAGGGCGTTTCGCCCTCCGGCTCGCACAAACCGAATACGGCCGTGCCACAGGCGTATTACAACCTGCAAGCGGGAATCAAGCGCATCACCACCGAAACCGGCGCCGGTCAATGGGGGTGCTCGATGGCATTCGCCGGTCAGATGTTCGGCCTGGATGTGCGCGTCTATATGGTCAAGGTCAGCTATCAGCAGAAACCGTTCCGTCGCTCGATGATGCAGACCTGGGGCGCCGAGGTGTTCGCCAGCCCGTCCCCGATGACCCAGACAGGGCGCGATCTGCTGGCGCGCGACGCCGACAATCCCGGCTCGCTGGGTATCGCCATTTCGGAAGCCGTCGAAGAAGCGGCGTCGCGTAGCGATACCAGCTATGCGCTCGGTTCGGTGCTCAATCATGTCGCCCTGCATCAGACGATCATCGGCCAGGAAGCGAAAAAACAGTTCGAGAAAGTCGGTGACTGGCCGGACATGATCTTCGCGCCTTGCGGCGGCGGTTCGTCGTTTGCCGGCGTCGCCTTTCCTTTTGTCGCCGACAATGCCGCCGGCGGTCGCCATGGCCGGCCGACGCGGCTGGTTGCCGTCGAACCGACATCCTGCCCGACACTGACCAAAGGCACCTACGCCTACGATTTCGGCGACGCTTCCGGGTTCACGCCGCTGATGAAAATGTACACCCTCGGACACGATTTCATACCGCCGGGCATTCACGCCGGCGGCTTGCGTTACCACGGCGACTCGCCGCTGGTTTCGCAGCTCTATCACGAGAGGCTGATCGAAGCCGTCGCCGTCAGCCAGTTGGCCACTTTCGAAGCCGGTGTCCTTTTCGCCCGTGCCGAGGGAGTGATCCCGGCACCCGAATCGAATCACGCCATCCGCGCGACGATCGACGAAGCGATGCGTTGCAAAGAATCGGGCGAGGTCAAAACGCTGTTCTTCAATCTGACCGGGCACGGCCATTTCGACATGGCTGCCTACGACCGCTATTTCGCCGGCGAACTCGAAGACTTCGATTACCCGGCCGAAGCAATCCAGGCTTCGTTGACTCATTTGCCGAAGGTCGGCTGAGCCAGCTGGGGAAATCGACCTGAGAGCGTCGACGATGCGCGTGTTGGTATTCACCCTAGCGCTGGCCAACCTGCTGTTCCTGGTGTGGACTCGCGGCCACCTCGGCGCCACTAACGGCGGCGAGATCGGTCGCGTCGAACAGCAGGTGCACCCGGAAAAGCTGGTCGTCGTCGCGCGCGGTCAGCCCCCATCTGTGAATGCCGCCAGCGCCGCTGTGGCAGCAAAACCGCAGGAGGCGCCGATCAAAGAGCAGAAAGTCGATCCGGCGTGTCAGTTGTGGTCCGAATTGCCCAATGCCGACGCCGATCGGGTCGAGGAGCTGCTGACCGAAAAATTCTCCACTGTCAAAGTCGTCCGTCAGGCATTGACCGAAAACAACGGCTATTGGGTATTCATTCCGCCATCGGCCAACCGTGATGAAGTCGATGTCAAAATCGCCGAGTTGCAACAACTGGGCGTGCAGGACTATTTCGTCGTTCAGGCCGCCGGACCGAACCGTTTTGCGATTTCGCTCGGCACGTATCGCAGCGAGGAAGCGGCTCAGACCGGCCTCAGCGGACTCCGTCGCAAAGGGGTGAAAAACGCTCAACTCGGCGAGCGCCTCGGTAAAAGCACGCTCAGCAACCTGAGCATCAGCGGACCGGCGGCGTCAGTCGAAGAAGCGCGACAGGCTATCGTCAACTTGTTGCCGAAAGCCGCCGTACAAGCCTGTCCGACGAACGGCAAAGGAAGTGCGCAATGACTTACATCGTTGGCCTGACCGGCGGCATCGGTAGCGGCAAAAGCACAGTCGCCGATCTGCTGGCCGTAAAAGGCGCCGCGCTGGTCGATACTGACGTCATCGCGCATCAGCTGACCGCAGCGCATGGCTCGGCGATGGAGGCAATCGCGGATGCCTTCGGTGCCGAGGTGGTGACGGTCGACGGCGCGCTCGACCGCGCGGCGATGCGCCGCCTGGCGTTTTCCGACCCGGCGGCGAAAACCCGTCTCGAAGGAATTTTGCACCCGTTGATCCGGCAACGGAGCGACGAAGCTTGCCGGCAGGCGACCGCTGCCCCATACATCGTGCTGGTCGTGCCGCTGCTGGTCGAATCGGCCAATTACCGCCGACGCATCGATCGCTTGCTGGTCGTCGATTGCGACGAAGCGACCCAGATCGCACGTGTCATGCAGCGTAGCGGGCTGTCCGCCGGGCAGGTGCGCGCGATCATCGCTGCGCAGGCAACCCGCGCCGAGCGGCTCGCCGTTGCCGACGACGTGCTGCGCAACGACGGTGATCTGGCCGAACTGGCACCGCAGATCGATCGGCTGCATCATCAGTATCTTCGATTGGCCACTGGCTGACTTCACCGCGGACGTTGAGGTTTTAACGCAAATGATTCAGAATCGTCGAGAAAATTCGTTCACCATGCCGGCTGCCGTGTGATCACCTACGAATATCCTTTCAACGAGCGCATACGCACGCTGTTGCGTCTTGAGGATTTGTTCCAGAAGGCGTCCAGTTTCATGCAGCGCGACGGGTCACAGGAACATCATGTCGTTCTGATGACCCTGTTCGAAATTCTCGATGTCGCCGGTCGCGCCGACCTGAAAATGGATCTGATCCAGGAACTCGAACGGCAACGGCAAAGCCTGTTGAGTTTCCGTAATAACCCCGACATCTCCGAAGACGCCTTGTCCGGCGCACTCTACGAAATCGAGCAGGCGTCGGCCGCCCTGCTGGCTCTTGCCGGCCGCTTTGGCCAGCATCTTCGCGACAATGACTGGCTGATGAGCATCAAAAGCCGCGCCAGCATCCCCGGTGGGGTGTGTGAATTCGACCTGCCGTCCTACCATTACTGGCGCCATCAGAGCGCCGACGTCCGTCGCGAAGCCCTGCTGGCCTGGCTGCAACCGATGTTGCCCCTGCGCGATGCGCTGGCCATCGTTCTACGTCTGCTGCGTGCCAGCGGCCGTGCCGAGCAGCATGTCGCCACCAACGGTGCTTTCCAGTTGATGCTCGGCGGCAGCAGTTCGCAGATGGTGCGCATTTCGATGCGCCTGCATGCGCCGTACATCCCGGAAATCAGCGCCAACAAATACGCGCTGAACATCCGCTTCACCCGCCCGGACAGCGACCACCGTCCGCGTCATTGTGATCACGACGTCGAATTCGGCATGCTGTTCTGCAACCTGTAACCTGGCAGTCATCCGCCGACGCCTCACTACTTCTTGCCCGCTGCCCCGGTCCGCTTTCGTTCAACCGATTTACACGTCAATACGGGAAATGATCATGGCCATACTCGACCAATTCGAAGAACTTCTGGTTTCTGCACGCGCCGGGCAAAGCACAAAAACGATCCATCCGTCGCGTCAGGGGCATGTCCAGTGCCTCGGTCCGCATGGTTTGCATCGCATGGCCTATACCGAGTGGGGCGATGCGAGCAATCCGCGCGTCCTGATCTGCGTGCATGGGCTGACGCGCAACGGCCGCGATTTCGACGTGCTGGCCAACGCGCTGGCCGACGACTACCGGGTGATCTGCCCGGACATCGTCGGTCGCGGCAACAGCGACCGCCTGTACTTCGCCGACGACTACGCGATCCCGTTGTACGCCAACGACGTGATCACCCTGATCGCCCGCCTCGGCGTCGATTCGGTGCATTGGCTGGGCACCTCGATGGGTGGGCTGATCGGCATGTTCCTGGCCGGTTTGCACGCCTCGCCGATCAGCCGGCTGGTGCTCAACGACGTCGGACCGTTTGTCACCCTCGAGTCCTTGCAGCGCATCGGCGAATACCTCGGCAAAGCGCCCGATTTTCCCAATCTGGACGCGGCCGAAAGTTATGTGCGCACCGTATGCGCGCCCTTTGGCGATCTGAGCGCTGCGCAGTGGCGTTTCATGACCGTTGTCGGCACACGCGCCAAAGCGGATGGCAGCTACGAAATGAACTACGACCGGGCAATCGCGCAGCCCTATCACAAAGCCTATCTCGATGGCAAGGACATCGACCTCTGGCCGCTGTATGACCCCATCCGCTGCCCGACCTTGGTCGTCCGCGGAGCGCAGTCGGACATCCTGTCGGCGGAAACCGCCGCAGCGATGACCAGCCGCGGTCCCCGTGCCACCGTGATCGAAGTGCCCAAGGTCGGCCATGCGCCGATGTTCCTCGAAGAGGGGCAAGTACGCATCGTGCAGGATTTTCTGCTCGCTGGTTGAGCGGATCGCTGACGGTCGCGGCAGCGTCCGTCAGCGAGCGCCAGCAACACGCCTTCCGCAGCGTTGCTCTGCCGGCCAGTTGATTTCCGTTGGGCAGCGGCCAGCGAGGATTGCGGTCGATGCACCCGATCAATCCTTTTTGCGTTTCGCACGCGGATGCGCCTGATCGTATACCTGCGCCAGGTGCTGGAAATCGAGGTGGGTATACACTTGCGTCGAGGCGATGCTGGCGTGGCCGAGCATTTCCTGCACGGCGCGCAGATCGCCCGAGGACTGCAGGACATGCGAGGCGAACGAGTGACGCAACATGTGCGGATGCACCTGCGCCGGCAAGCCCTGCTGTAAGGCGCGCCGTTGCAGTCGCAGCTCGATCATCCGCTGACCGAGACGTTTGCCGCGCTGACCGACGAACAGCGCCGTCTCTTCGACGGCCGCCAGTTGCGGGCGCAGCTCGAGCCATCGTGCCAGTGCCGTACAGGCCAGCCGGCCGACCGGGACGAGGCGCAGTTTGTTGCGTTTGCCGAGAACGCGCAGTTCGCCCTGCTGCAGATCTTCGCGGCAGCCGAGGTCGAGCGCGGCGAGTTCGGCGAGGCGCAGCCCGGACGAATAGAACAGTTCGAACATCGCCTGATCGCGGCATTCGAGCAGATCATCGCTGGTTGCCACGTCGAGTAGACGGACGGCTTCATCCGGCGACAAGACTTTCGGCAGGCGCTGTGCGCTCTTCGGCGGGCGTACGCCGTCGACCGGGTTCAAAGTGGCGGCCCCACGCAGCAATCGCCAGCGATAAAACCCGCGCCAGGCCGACAGGATGCGTCCCAGCGAACGGCCGCCGAGGCCGCGGGCGTGCAATTGCGCCAGAAAGCGGCGGATATGCGCGGTTTGCAAGCTGTCGAGCGTGTTGCCGGCCGGCAATTCGCCGATCAGGCGCTGCAACAGTGTCAGGTCACGGCGGTAATTGCTGACCGTATGCGCTGACAGCCGTCGTTGCTGTGCCAGCTCAGCGAGATAGGCGTTGATGCCGGCCTGGTTTTCCATGTCGGCCAAGGTAAAAAGCGCTGGTCAATGCGGCGCACGCATCAACGCCGCCGACAGCATCTCGCCGAGACGCTGCAGATATATGGTGCCCATTGCCGTGTAAAAACGTTCGCTGTCCTCGCTGCCGAGCGCCAGCAAGCCGGTGGTACCGCTGTCGTTGCGCAGCGCGATCAGTGCTTGCGAACGGATCTGTGAGGCCACTTCGCCAAACCACGACGACGACTCGAAACCGTTACTCGTCCCGCAGTATGGTTGCAGCAGTGCGTCGGCAAAGGTCTGCAGCTTCTGGTTGATCGCAGCGAAGACCGGCAAGGGCTCTTCACCGGCCGGCGAATGCCAGAGGCGCACGGCGACATGCGGAATGGCAAAGTCATCGTGCAAGTGGAAATTGAGCGTGTGCAACACCGATTGGAAGTTGTTCACCGTGAGCAGAGCGACGGCCAGACGGTGCATTTTCTGACTGATGGCGTCGTTCTCTTCGCCGAATTGCAGCAGTTCGGCCATCTTGCTTTCCAGCGAGCGGTTCTTTTCGCGTAAGGCGAGCATCTGCCGTTCGGTGATCGAGATCGCCCGCCCGCTATGCGGATGGGGTACCACCAAATGCGTCATCAGTTCTGCGTGTTCCTCGAAAAACTGTGGATGATCCTGCAGATACTGCGCGACTTGCTCCGCGTTCATAGTTCGATTTCTCCTTGATAAACCGTCTGTGCCGGCCCGCGCATCTGCACCCGCGTCCCGACACCCGACCAGGCGATGTGCAGCCAACCGCCCCGGGTTTCGACGCTCACCGGGGAATCGAGCAGTCCGCGGGCGATGCCGGTGACCGCCGCCGCGCAGGCACCGGTGCCGCAGGCCAGCGTTTCGCCGGCGCCACGTTCGAAAACCCGCAATCGTATCCGCTGGCGATCGAGGATCTGCATGAATCCGGCATTGACCCGCTGTGGGAAACGCGGATGCGCTTCGATCAAGGGGCCGAAGCGCTCCACTGGCGCCCGGTCGACATCGTCGACGACCTGCACAGCATGCGGATTGCCCAGGCTGAGCGCGGTGATCGCCAGATCCTGTTCATCAACGCGCAAGCGGTGGATCAGCGCTTCCTTCTCGGCAATGAATGGCACCCGTTCGGCGGCGAACACGGGGACGCCCATATCGACGGTCACCGAGCCATCGTCCTCCAGGCGCGGGACGATCACCCCGGCGAGCGTTTCGACGCGGATCTCGCGGTGCTCGCTGAGCCCTTGTTCATGGACGAAGCGGACGAAACAGCGGGCGCCATTGCCGCATTGTTCCACCTCGCCGCCATCGGCATTGAAAATACGGTAACGAAAATCGATCTCCGGCCGGCTGGCGGCTTCGACGAGCAGAATCTGGTCGCAGCCGACGCCGAAGTGGCGATCGGCCAGGAAACGCAACTGCGCGGGCGTCAGATGCACCGTCTGGCGTACGCCGTCGATGACCACGAAGTCGTTGCCCAGTCCGTGCATCTTGACGAAAGACAGTTTCATCGCCATCAACCCTGCGCGTCGTTCGGCACGACCGGCCGCGCCATCAGGAAATCATCCATGACGAAGCCACCACCGATATCGACGCACACCGAGTCGCGAACGACGAACCCATGTTTGCGATAAGCGGCAACCGCCTGGACATTGCGTTTGTTGACCGCCAGGATCAGCGTCCGACAGTCGGCGGCCCGCGCGTGTGCGTTAACCATCGCCAGCAGCCGCTCACCAAGTCCCTGCCGTTGCCAGCACGGATCGACGTAAAGTTTGTCGAGCTTCATCTCCCGACTTTCGGCCAGCAACAAGCAAGAGGCGAAGCCGGCCAGTTGACCATCGATACGCGCCAGATCCCACCAGATCGTCGGCTGCGCCAATTCCTCGCGCAGGCGCGACTGGGAATAGCGCTGCTCGAGCATGTAGTCGATCTGAGCCTGACTGATAATCTGAGGATAAGTGGCTTGCCAGATCCGCCGCGCCAGAGCAGTCAGCGCTTCGATATCGTTGAGGGTGACGGGTGCAAATTCGAGGTGCATGGCGATGACTTAACGGAAGCTGGCTTGAACCTTCAACAAGCGGCCAAGAGGAATGGCAGCGAAAAACGCGGATTGTACCCGTCTCCTGAGAGCACGAACGATTGCGTTGCGCGATCAACCAAGCAACTTGACCGCAATGGCCAGGACGCAGCCATCATGCGCCTGCGCATGGATTGCTAGGCGAAGTGATCTGGTAGCCGAAAGACGGACGCCATGAGGCATGTTGAATTGACCTTGTGGAGGATTGAGGTGAAGCAGAGTGACAGCGGAGTTTCGGACGGCGGCAGTGCAGCGTGACCGACGGCAGGCGCAGCCTTCCTGCGGTGGCGCGGTTGTTTGAGATGTCAGCGAAGACGTTGGCGAACTGGGTGTCGCGGGCGCGCAAGGACGCGCCACCGGCCCAGGCGTCGTCCCGCCAGCCGATGGGTGAACTGCTGAGGTGACGCGATGGCGACGGGAAGTTGCCAAGCGTCGGCTGGAGAAGGAGATCTTAAAAAAGGCCGCGGCGTACTTTGCCAAGGAGTCGAGGTGAAGTCCGCCTAGATCGAAGCGCCTAGCCGCCTGTCGGGCTTGATGGGTCGAAGCGAAAAATGTGGGAAACGAGATCAGTTTTCCACGGGTTTCAAGGAGCCTGTCCGCAATTTTGTGTGTGAGGCATAACATGTCAGCAAGAAGGAGC
>CAYRXO010000113.1:0-11901 GCA_964428215.1 uncultured Candidatus Accumulibacter sp.
CCGTCACCGTGGAAAAGTCTCCTCTCGCCTCACACACAAAAAATCTGACAGCCCCCGCCCGAACAGTTCCCCCGGTGATCGCCGTCACCTTCCGCGTCGAGACGCCTTGTATGACCATCTCCATCCGCGCCAGCACGAACGCCTGTTCGCTTCTCTGGTAACGCTTGAAGATCTCCGTCGAGAAGCTGCCGTCGCGGGTTTGGGGCACCCAGAGCGTCACCGGCCCGACCCGCGTGTAGCGCGTTTTCGCCCGCGCGCCGTTGCGGTAGCCGACTCGCTCTTCCTTCCGCTCAAACCGCTCTGCACCCAACATCTCCGTCACTTGCGCCTCCAGAATCTGGTTCCTCACCGCTTCCACCCGCTTCGCCAATCCATCTTGCCCACTCAACAGCCCTGGCAACAATTCCTTGCCTGCGCTAACCTCATAGCCAGCCATCGCTTCACCTGCCTTTCTTCGGTTGATCAACGTCTCGACAACGTCATCCTGCCGAACCGAAGCGATGGCTACCAAGCCACCCGATTTACAGCAGTTTACGGAATCAATCGCCGTAGCGAGCGGTCCGCTTGGCGGCGTGCCGATGTCGCCCGGTTCGTGTGCGCTCCGACTGGCGCCCCAGCGCGCGGGGTGCGCTCGATCAGGGCCAGCCGCGCTTTGTCGCGGATCGTTCGCCCGAGGATGCGCATCAAGCCGATCGCCAGCAGCAACTCCAATTCCAAGGTAAGCCCGTTCCGCGGCCAACTGTTTCCTGCGCTGCCGGTAAGACGCTGATTCAGCGTCAGCGAATTTCCAGCGGATCACCCCGTCGCTGCTGGTTGTCACATGGCTGCAACACTCGCCGGCTAGACTGGCGGCATCTCAACTCGAGCGCGGCCAACGGACAGGGTTTTGTTCCTGCCTCGCGCAGTAAGAAAGCCCTGTCCGTTGTTCTCGCCCAGAGCGCGTGCCGGCGATGACATCCTTTTCTATCCAGGCGCGCCGAGATCGGTGAGTCGCTGCGCGACTTTCATCAAATAACGACTGGAAATCATCATGTTCGATAGCAAATTCTTCCGTAAACCGCTGCGCAAACTAAGCGGCTTCGCCGCCGCATTGGCCGTTGCCGGCACGGTAGCTGCCGCCGACATCACCGGTGCCGGTGCGACGTTTCCTTACGCCGTCTATACGCAATGGGCGGCGGCCTATAAAGCGGCGACGCAAAACCAGGTCAATTATCAAGGCATCGGTTCCTCGGGCGGCATCAAGCAGATCAAGGCGCGTACGGTCGATTTCGGCGGCACCGACGCGCCGCTCAAGGAAACCGATCTCGACGCCAGCGGCCTGGTGCAGGTGCCGACGGTGATGGGCGGCGTGACGCTGGTGGTCAATCTGCCGGGCATCGCTTCCGGCAAACTGCGGCTCGACGGCGCGACGGTGGCCGATATTTTCCGCGGCGCGATCAAGCGCTGGAACGCGCCGGAAATCGCCAGACAAAATCCAACGCTGACTCTGCCCGATCTGGCGGTGACCATCGCCCACCGTTCCGACGGTTCGGGAACCACCGCCGCCTTCGCCGATTATCTCGCCCGCCAGTCGCCGGCTTTCCGCAGCGACGTCGGCGTCGGCACGACGGTCAATTGGCCGGCCAACGCCGTCGGCGGTAAAGGCAACCCGGGTGTCGCCGCCAACGTACAGAAGATCGTCGGCGCCATCGGTTATGTCGATATCGCCGACGCGCTGAAGAACCGCCTGCCCTTCGTTGCGCTGAAAAACCGGGCCGGCCAGTACATCGTGCCGTCGCAGGAAGCGGTCGAAGCCGCTGCCGCCGGCGCCAACTTCAGCAGCAAGGGCATGGCACCGGATCTGCTCGATCCGCCGCAAGCGGCCGCTTGGCCGATCACCACTGCGACGTATGTGCTTGCTTACGCTAAAGGAGGCAACGCCGAAAGACAGCAGGGGGTGGTCGATTTCTTCACCTGGTCGCTGAACAATGGCCAGAAAATGGCGCGTGACCTCGGTTTCGTACCGCTGCCGCCGGCGGTGGTGAAAAGGGTCGAAAGCGAGCTAAAACACATCCGCTGAACGGTGGTCAGAAATGGTCACCGGCGGCGCCATTGTTCGCCGGCCTGTGCACCTCCCAGCCAGAGAATCAAACGGACATGATCGATATTCCCTCCACCGCCATGGTCCCGCCCATCGCGCCGGTGACCTCCGCGACACGCCGCTCGGGCAATTTTCAGCGTCAGGACGCGTTGTTCCGCCAGGTGACGCGCCTGTTCGCGTTCATCGTTCTGGCCGCACTCGCCGGCATCCTGCTCGCCCTGGGGCGCGAAGCGTGGCCGGCTTTCCAGGAATTCGGCATCGGTTTTTTATGGAGCCGGGACTGGAACGTGCCGGAGGAGCAATTTGGCGCGCTGAATGCGATTTACGGCACGCTGCTCACTTCGGCCATTGCGCTGTTCATCGCCGTGCCGATCAGTTTCGGCATTGCCGTCTTTCTCACCGAAACCTGCCCGGCGTGGTTGCGTCAACCGCTGGGTACGGCGATCGAGTTGCTGGCCGGCATTCCGTCGATCATCTACGGCATCTGGGGATTGTTCGTCTTTGCACCGCTGTTCGCCAGGTACGCGCAGCCGCTGGTGCAACGCGTTTTCGGCGACTGGCCGCTGATCGGCGATTGGTTCGCCGGCCCGCCGATCGGCGTCGGCCTGCTGAGCGCCGGCATCGTGCTGGCATTGATGATCATTCCCTTTATCGCGTCGGTGATGCGCGACGTTTTCGAAACGGTGCCGACGACGCTCAAGGAATCCGCCTACGGCCTCGGCGGCACGACCTGGGAAGTGGTCACCCGCATCGTGCTGCCTTATACGCGCGTCGGTGTCATCGGCGGCATCATGCTCGGACTGGGGCGCGCGCTCGGCGAAACGATGGCTGTCACTTTCGTTATCGGCAACGCCAACCGCATCACTGGCAGTCTGTTTTCGCCCGGGGCATCGATCGCCTCCACGCTGGCCAACGAATTCGGCGAAGCGGCGCCGGGCCTGCACCTGTCGGCGCTCTTCGCCCTCGGCCTGCTGCTTTTCGTCATCGCCCTGCTGGTGCTCGCCGTTTCGCGCTGGCTGATCCGGCGCAGCGCCGTGCGCGTCTGAGTTTGCAGACGCTTCTTTCTTCCCCTGGAACGATCATGAACCTCTCTTTCCGACGCCGGTGGATCAACCGTTGCGGCATCGGTCTGTCGATGGCGGCGATGGCTTTCGGGCTGCTGGCGCTGACCTGGATCATGTGGACCTTGCTGAGCAACGGCCTGTCGGCGCTGAGTGTCGCGTTGTTCGTGCAGGATACGCCGGCGCCGGGCAGCGCCGGCGGCCTGCGCAATGCCATTGTCGGCAGCCTGCTGATCGTCGGCGTCAGCACCCTGGTCGCGACGCCGGTCGGCATCCTGGCCGGCATTCATCTGGCCGAATTCGGCCATCAGTCGCGCCTGGCCAGCCTCACCCGGCTGGTCGTGGACATCATGCTGTCGGCGCCGTCGATCGTCATCGGTCTGTTCGTCTATGCACTGGCAGTAGCCACGGTCGGCGGTTTTTCCGGCTGGGCCGGCTCGCTGGCTCTGGCGCTCATCGCCATGCCGGTGGTCGTGCGTACGACGGAAAACATGCTGCGCCTGGTTCCCGGTAGCCTGCGCGAGGCGGCTTTTGCTCTGGGGGCGCCGCACTGGCAGGTGTCCTTGCACGTCAGTCTGCGCGCGGTGCGCGCCGGCGTTCTCACCGGCGTGCTGCTGGCGGTCGCCCGGGTGACCGGCGAAACGGCGCCTTTGCTATTTACCGCTTTGAACAACCAGTTTTTCAGTCTCGATCTGTCACAACCGCTGGGCAATCTGCCGGTGGTGATCTACCAGTTCGCCCTCAGCCCCTACGACAGCTGGGTGCGGCTGGCCTGGGGCGGCGCGCTGCTGATCGCGCTGCTGGTATTGACGATCAGCATCGGCGCGCGCTGGTTGTTCAAGAAATCGTGATCCCTTCCGGAGTCCTGTGATGTCCGCATTACCAGTGCCCAATGCTGCGCCCGCCATTCTGACGGTGCGCGCGCTGAATTTTTTCTACGGCGACTTTCATAGTCTGAAAGACGTTTCGGTCGATATCGCCAGTCATCAGGTGACCGCTTTCATCGGGCCTTCCGGTTGCGGAAAATCGACACTGCTGCGCACTTTCAACCGCATGTACGATCTGTATCCCGGACAGCGCGCCGAGGGAGAAATCCGCTTCAACGATGAAAATCTGCTAGACAAACAACAGGATGTGAATCTATTGCGCGCGCGCATCGGCATGGTCTTTCAAAAACCGACGCCGTTTCCAATGACTATTTACGAGAACATCGCTTTCGGCGTCCGCCTCTACGAATCATTGAGCCGTCCGGAAATGGACGAGCGTGTCGAATGGGCCTTGCGCAAAGCCGCGCTGTGGAACGAGACGCGCGACAAGCTGCAGCAAAGCGGGCTGGCCTTGTCCGGCGGTCAGCAGCAACGGCTGTGCATTGCACGCACGATCGCCGTCAAGCCGCAAATCGTCCTCTTCGACGAACCGACGTCGGCTCTCGATCCTTTATCGACCGCCAAGATCGAGGATCTGATCGACGAGATGAAGTCCGAGTACAGCATCGCCATCGTCACGCACAACATGCAGCAGGCGGCACGCATCTCCGATTTCACCGCCTTCATGTATCTCGGCGAAATCGTCGAATTTGGCGCGACCAATCAGATGTTCATCAAGCCGCAAAAAAAGCAGACCGAGGATTACATCACCGGCCGTTTCGGCTGATGCGCTGCACACGGCCCGCCGACATGGCTGTCGTCAACGACGGCTGATCTCTTCGACCCGCACACACCGGCCGACGCAACGCCACCTGATTTCGAGATCGTGTAGCAGACAGCCATACAGGCGTTGCGGATCGTCGGCGTAAGCCGGGCGCGGGTCCTGCGCCAGCACTTCGCGCAACAGTTCGGCCAGCTGCGGCCGGTCGTGCTGATGCTGCGCCAGCTGTTCGGCGGCTTGCGGGCTGAATTCGACGGTCATCTCCGTCGGCGGACCGTCGACGAAGCCACCGCTCGCCGCCGGCACGCTTTCGATGAACGGCAGATATGGTTTGATATCGACGATCGGCGTCCCGTCGAGCAGGTCGACGCCGCCGAACGTGAGGCGCACGCCGTGGCGGGTATCGATGTCGAGCAATTTGACCAGCGACAAGCCAAGCGGATTGGGACGGAAGGGGCTGCGGCTGGCGAAGACGCCCACCCGCCGGTTGCCGCCCAGCCGTGGCGGACGCACGGTCGGATGCCATTCTCCAAGGTTGCGGTGAAAAATGAACTGCAACCAGACGTGCGAGAAATCTGCCAGGCCGCGTACCGCTTCGGGGCAAGCATAAGCCGGCAGCAATTGCAGCGTACCGTGAGCATGCGGCGCCAGTCGCGGTTGGCGCGGGATGGCGAATCGGTCGGCAAACGGAGTCGCCAGATAGCCGATCGGCATCAGACGGAATTCCGTTATTGTTGCGGCCAGATCGGACATTACCGGCGCTGTTAGCTTCGAAATACCCCTGCCTAGTCCCGGGCTCAGGGTGTCAGCAGCGTTAGGGCGTGCTGCGCCATCGCGGCAAGGACGGCTGCCGATTCGCCGATCGGCGCGGCCAACTCGATCGCCGTGCCGGGATGTGACTGACGCAAGCGGTTCAACAAGACGGGAACGTCGCGCTTCAGATGGCCGCCACTGGCAATGAACACCGGCAGCACGACAATCCGGCCACAACCGGCACGGATCAGTTCGTCGACGCAAGCGTCCAATGTCGGCGACATGTATTCGAAAAAAGCCAGTTCGACCGGCAAGGCGGGATTGTGCTGCAGGATCTGCGTTCGCAGCCGCCGGATCGGCGCAGCCCACTCGGGATCGCGCGCGCCATGAGCGAAGAGCACCAGCGCCGTGTTGGTCGTGCAGCCGTTCGCTTCGGTAGTCGTCAGTGCGCGCATTGCTTCCGGCTCTTCTGCGCCCGGACGCAGGTCACTTTCATGCCGTGCGCAGCATGTGCACCAGGTAATTGACGTCCGTGTCGCTACCCAGCGAATAGCGTCCGCTCAGCGGGTTGTAGCTCATGCCGCAAAATTCATCGACTTCCAGCCCGGCCTGCCGACCCCAGCGGGCCAGCTCGGACGGCTTGATGAACTTCGCGTAATCGTGCGTCCCTTTCGGCAGCATGCGCAAAATGTATTCGGCGCCGATCACTGCCAGCAGATAGGCTTTCGGGTTGCGATTGATCGTCGAAAAGAAAACATGACCGCCCGGTTTGACCAGCGTCGCGCAGGCGGCGATGGTGCTGGCCGGATCGGGAACGTGTTCGAGCATTTCCAGGCAGGTGACGACGTCGTAATGCCCGGCTTGTTCGCCGGCAAGCTCCTCGGCCGCGATGCGACGATAATTGACGCTCAAACCGCTCTCCAGCAGATGCAGCTTGGCGACGCTCAACGCCTTGTCCGACAGATCGATGCCGGTGACGACGGCGCCTTTGCTGCACATCCCTTCCGACAACAGACCACCGCCGCAGCCGACATCGAGCACTTGTTGACCGGCCAGCCGACAGTGGCCATCGATCCACGCCAGACGCAAGGGATTGATGTCATGCAAGGGCTTGAAATCGCTGGTCGGATCCCACCAGCGATGCGCCAACTGGCTGAATTTGTCGAGCTCGTTCTGGTCGGCATTGATCATCAGGGACTCATTTCAAAAAGACAATTTGCAAATCGAGAAACTGAGCGGAAAACAAAAGGCCCTGCCGAAGCAGGGCCTGCGCGTCGGAACGCCGCTTATTTGTTGCCGATCAATTCGATTTCGACACGCCGGTCGGGCTGCAGGCAATCGATCACCTTCTTGCTCTTCGGACCGGGGCACTGGTTGGGCTTGGTCACCGGCTGTTTTTCGCCTTTGCCCTCGGTGTAGATGCGATTGGCTTCGATACCCTTGGCAACCAGATACTCCTTGACCGCTGCCGAACGGCGCTCGGAAAGCTGCTGGTTGTAGGCGTCGGAACCGAAACGGTCGGCATGTCCGACAACGATCACCACTTGCAGATTGATCGCTTTCGATTTGGCGACCACGTCATCGAGCTTGCGCTTGCCTTCGTCACGCAGCGTCGCCTTGTCGAAATCGAACAGTGCATCGGCGGAAATGGTGACTTTTTCGGTATCCGGTTTGCTTGCGGGAACGACTGCCGGTGCCTTCGCTGCCGGTTCGCATACTTCCCTGGGCAGCACATCCTTGTCGCACTTGCAACCGGCCGGGTCGTTGGCTGCCGCCGCCAGCGTCCAGAAGCCGGTGCGCCAACACAAGCCGCTGCCACTGACGACCACGTCACCACGCTGATCGATGACATACACCCGATCAAGTGGCATTGACGTCTGCGCCTGCACCAATGTAGCGCCCAGAGCAAAGGAGGTGCCCAGCAAAGCGATGATGGCGTTTCTGGCGATATGTTTCATCTCTATTTCCCCTCATTAGTTGCAGCCTGCGCAGGACCTTCGTCGAGCTGGCTGAGCCTCGTCGTCTGACGTACGGTGTCATGGGCGAATTTTATTTTGCCACAAAGTCGCCAGTCTTACCATGTCATTTTCGTTGTTTTCAATTAGTTGCCCATCTTTCACCCGCTGTTGGCCGGCAACCCAGACAGCCGAAACATGCTCTCTGCCAAGACAGTAAACCAGGTGCGACACCGGATCGTAGCAAGGCATCAGGGTCGGGTCGTCGATACGCAGCGCGGTAAGATCGGCGAATTTGCCTGGCACGATCGATCCGATCACGCTGTCGAGCGCCAGCGCCCGTGCGCCTGCCAGGGTGGCCATCTCGAGGACGCGATGCGCGTCCAGGGCGTCGGCACGTGCGCTTTGCGCCTTGGCCAGCAGGGCAGCCAGCCGCATTTCCTGCAAGATGTCGAGCCGGTTGTTGCTCGCCGCACCGTCGGTGCCGAGGCCGAGATTGACACCACTTTCCGCCAGTGCGGCGATCGGTGCGATCCCGCTGGCCAGCTTGAGGTTGGAACTCGGGCAATGCGCCACCGAACAGCCGTGCTCGGCGAGCAGGTCGATTTCGTGTGTTTCCAGGTGGACTGCGTGTACGCCGATCAGCGCCGGGCTCAACAATCCCAACCGCCGCAGACGCTCGATCGGTCGGATACCGTAACGTTGCCGCCCCTCGTCGATTTCATGCCCGGTTTCGTGGATATGCAGATGGATCGGCAAGTCGATTTGTTCGGCGAGCGTCAGCACGCGGGCAAAACTGCCGTCTTCGACGGTATAGGGCGCATGCGGCGCCAGACAAAACGACAACAGCGGTTCGTCGAGCAGAAGATCACGTACGGCCAGACCTTTGCTCAGATAATCGTCGGCGTCGGCGGCATAAGCACTGGCGAATTCAACAGTGATCAGTCCGATCGCTGCGCGCATGCCAGCCGCCACCGCCGCCTCAGCCGCCGCCTGCGGAAAGAAGTACATGTCGTTGAAACAGGTGATACCGCTCCGCAGCATCTCGGCACACGCCAGCGCTGTGCCGTCACGGACGAATTTTGCCGAGACGTGTTCGGCTTCTGCCGGCCAGATGTGCTTCTGCAGCCAATCCATCAGCGGCAGGTCGTTGGCCAGCCCGCGCAGCAGGCTCATCGCAGCATGCGTGTGCAGGTTGACCAGACCAGGAATCAGCAGGTGCTGCGCCAAAACGCAACGCGTTTTCGCGGCGTAGTGTGCTGCAGCAAAGCCTTGGGGGACGACGGCAACGATCCGGCCGTCATCGATCGCGACGGCGTGGTTTTCAAGCACCTTCCCGGCGGGTTCGACGGGAACGATCCAGCGCGCCTCGATGAGCAAATCAATCGGCCGTACAGGATGCGTCATGGTTGCGCCAAATGCGTCAGACAAAAAAAACCCCGCCAAAGCGGGGTTTTCGGACGACGGATGAATTACTTGTTGCCAATCAGCTGAATCTCGACACGACGGTCGGGCTGCAGGCACTCGATAACCTTCTTGCTCTTCGGCCCCAGGCACTGACCGGGCTTGGTCACCGGACGCTTCTCGCCATAACCTTCTGTGGAGATGCGATCGGCCGGGATACCCTTGCTGACCAGATAGCTCTTTACAGCGGCAGCACGACGCTCGGAGAGTTTCTGGTTGTAGGCATCGGAACCGAGGCGGTCGGTGTGACCCTTGGCGGTGACCAGTTCGAGTCTGAAAGCTTTGGCTTTGGACGCCACTTCGTCCAGTTTGGCGCGACCTTCCGGACGCAGAGTCGCCTTGTCGAAGTCGAAGAGGGCGTCAGCGGCGAGAGTGATTTTCTCTTCGCTGGGCTTGCTGACTGCGGGCGCCATGGTCGTCCTGGCAGGAGCGGCCGCATCGCAGGCTTCCTTCGGCAGCAGATCGCGGTCGCATTGGCAACCAGCCGGATCCTTGGCCGCCGCTGCCGGCGTCCAGAAGCCGGTACGCCAGCACAGGCCCGTGCCGCTGACCACGACATCGCCACGCTGGTCGATGACATAGACACGATCAGCTGTGGACTGGGCTTGCGCCGCTCCCACCGCTGCGAAAAGGCCCAGGGAGGCCAGCAAGGTAGTAATGAGTTTCGATTTCAAGATGTTCCTCCTCGAGTAATCTCTGTTAGGTCCGAATGCGTCTAACGCAATGTGATTTTTGCGCAGTCAGACGATTTAAGCATACAAACTTTACCGCCATCAACCGCGAGTCGACAATTGTGTCGCATTTATGCAACGTAGCCAAGCTCATTCGCCTGATTATGCGTTTCAGCGCCCGTTTTCCAGGCGCTCCGTCGCGGACCCGTCATGCGACAACCTTCGGCTTCGTTGAATCGAGGAAGCTGGTTTTCCTTGTCTTTGGCAAAGCTCGACCCGCCACCTCTGGCGACTGGCCATGATCCCGATGAATGTCTGTCGAAGCAAAGGAAATACAGAAACAGAATCAATTTCCGCGAGTCAGCTTGTTGTCATAGGTGCTTGCGGGCATGTGACAGATCTGGTTTCGGCTGAGGCTTTCGCGGTCGAGAGCGATCGTGAACCAACTTCTGCACGCTCAAAGCGATTTGACCCCAGATCATTCTTGCGCAGAAGATCGATCGTCGCGAAGAGCTTCTGCCGTTCATCGGGGGCCGGTGTCACCCTCCCGGAGTGGCGTGTCGTCAGTGTTGAACCGCGATGGCTACCGGTAAAGTCCGGTGCTCAAGGCCAAACTGCAAAACAAGCCCCGGCAATCGACGCTACCCCGTTCCGAGAGCCGGAGACTGCCGGGGCGAGGGAGAGCGTATCGATGAAATTCCCGTCGCTGAAGAATGAGCTTTTCCCGCCAGTGATGCTGACGCGGTAGTCGTGGAAGCTCCCGGTCTTTAATACAGAATAAAAAGCTTGTTTGCCGGAATGCACCATTTCTCAAAAAATAAAGGCACTTGCTGTCAGCAAATGCCTTTGAATTCAACAACTATAATTGATAGTTATAGCTTGAGCCGGCTTTTCAACGAATGAAATCGTGGCGAAATCCCCTGAATCAGTTGCGGCGTCTACGAGTCAGACCCAGGCCCAGCGTGGCAAGACTGAAAAGAGCGAGGGTTCCGGGTTCAGGCAAAGACGGTGGGCGAGTGGTCGAATTGTTGAACGAGGCGTTGATCTGGCCACCCGGACCAGCATTCTGCGTGTAGGCGGCAGACCAGTAAACCGGCGTTGGGTCGAAGGTCGGACCCGATGTATAAGTGGTCTCCTGGATTGTGCCAACAGCGAGAATGCCCAGCGAGCTGGGGCCCGGCGTGACCAAAGTGACCGTCAGATTTTCCAGGAAGACGCCCATGCTCGTCGTGAATTCTTTGGTGAATGTGTTGCCAAGCTTCACACCCATCGCATTAGGGCTCAATATGATGCCCTGCCCGGAAAGCAAGCCGATGTTGTTGGTAATAATGGAGGTGGCAAAATCCGGAGAGCCGTTGGTGATAGTGTTGGCGGTTGTCACATCACCAGTATCGGCCGTGAGAATGCCAAAAGGAACCAAGTTGAAACCAACGTCTATCGAAATGGCCGAAGCCAGCCCAGGGAAAGCAGTTGCTGCCACAACAGCGAGTGCGCCTATTTTTAATTTCATTAGTTAACTCCTTAAAAAATCTCTTGCCGCCCTTAGCTGCGCGGTCATCTTCGTCGAGCAAATTTTGTGCCAAACCAAATTAATCATTATGATCGGGAGAGTTAGTTCTCGAGGCTGCTTTGAGCTTGCCTGAAGTGTAAATTTTTCCGACACCTTGATAATGAGTGCCCAACCAATCCGGGCCTCCCGGGTGGGCACACACAGGTCGACAGTGTCACAGGTCAAAAGCACAGATTAAAAGGCCGTTGATGCGGTACTTTCAAGTCCGAAGTGCAACGAGTTGATGAAAGAGGTGGCTAAAGCCGAAAGACTCCGGCATGAACATCTTGGCAGGGCATAGCCCAATCCTCGCAGGCTATCTTTTTGTCATAGTCACTTGTTGGCATGTGACAGATGCGGTTTGATCTGAGTTTTTTGCGGTCGAGAGCGATCGGGGACGAATTTCTGCAGATTCAAAGCGATTTCCTCAGAGGGTGCGGACAAAATAAATGACCTGCGGCATCCTGATCTGGTACCCAAAAAGTGGACGCCACGAGGCATGGTAAATTGACCTTGTGGAGGTTGTTGGACATGAAGAGAGTGAATCGGAGTTACACGCCGGAGTATCGGGCGGCGGCAGTGCAGCAGGTAACCGAGGGTAATCGGAGCATTCCTGCGGTGGCGCGATCATTGGAGATGTCGGCGAAGACGTTAGGGAACTGGGGCTTTCGGGCGCGCAAGGGCGCTCCGCCGGTCAGGGCGTCGGCCGGACAGCCGGTGA